>CAVFBU010000076.1:0-10889 GCA_963620725.1 Vescimonas coprocola | reverse complement strand
TCGTTGCCTTGTCGAGCCATACCGATGCGCCGTTGAGCACGAAGCTGTTGACGGAGGATGATGCGTCGTACTTCTCTATATACTCCAGCAATGCCTTCCTCATATACTCCAAAGGCTCTACCTCGAAGCCCTCACAGATGGCCTTGATTTCCTCCATGCTTGCCTTCTCGCCACTGGCCATGATGTCACTCAGCACCAAGTCCATACTCGGCTTGTAGTTGTACCTCTCCAGCATATAGTTGCACAGCGTGGATTCCTTCTCCTCGCCAGTCTCAGCGTTCTTCTCTACCATTGGGGTCACTGCCCATTTTATCTGATAGCAGCCGTCCCCAAGATTCTCGAATACCTTGATGGTATCTTTCTCGTTGTAAGATTTTACCATAATTCTATAATTTAAATTCATTTATCGTTTTCATCTTATTCTCATGCCTGTATCGCTGTCGGAGTGCCACCTTGCGGAAACGCCCTTCGATATAGCAATATTTCCACCATTCTCTGTCCACCTCCATCATGAGCCGTCTTCTGATGGCGTAGCTCCGATAATGCAGCATAAAGCCCAGATAACTGTTCATTCTGTTTACAAACACTTCTGCATAGGCTTGCTTGCCCTTGACAGTGTTCTGCTCACGGATGGCCCTCTGCATATTGTCGACCGTTCTGTTCCCGATATAGAGTCTTTTCATCTTGGAGGTGGAGCCTGTGAAGGTCACGCCCTTGGAGTAGTGTTGCAGATATACCTTTCGGGGATGGAGCGTTACGCCTAGCCGTTCTTTCAGCCGCTTTCTTATCTTTGGCAACATATCCAGCAATGCTTTCTTATTGCGGCTCACGATGTAGAAGTCGTCCACGTATCTGCCATAGTGCCGGAACCGTGCCTTTATCCATCGGTCAATGTCCGACAGATAGAAGTTGGCGAACATCTGCGAAGTGAGGTTGCCGATAGGCAGACCGTAGTCGTCTCCCGATGTAAAGAGCGACTTGTCGGGCGGCAGTCTTGCCCACATCCGTCTGTCTCCCTTGACGGCGCAGTTCTTTTCGGGGCAGTGCATTACTATCATCTTCGTGAGCCATAAGAGCTGCTTGATGTCCTTTCCTCGATAACGGCTTTTGATGAAGGCTTCGAGCATACGCCAAAGGGTCGGCTTGTGGATGCTCATGAAGAAGCCCTGCATGTCGCATTTCAAGATGTAGCAGTCTTTTGTATAATCGCTGCTACACTGTCTTATCTGTTCATGCAGCCGCTTCACGCCATAGAGCACACCCTTTCCCTTGCGGCAGTTGTAGCAATCCCCGATGAAGTATTCTTCAAAGAGAGGTTCGAGCCTTCCTATTATCAGATGATGCACGATTCTGTCCCGAAAGTCAGCGGCAAACACCTCCCTCAGTTTCGGCCTTGTCACTAGAAAGGTGATGCTTCGGCCTATTCTGTATGTGCCGTCAGAAAGCTCACGGTGCAGCCTCACGCAGTTTCTCATGTAGTCTTTCTCGAAAGCCAGCGCATTGCATGTGTTCCGCTTGTTCCTGCGGCACTCCATGTAAGCCCCAAGCACATCTTCCAGTGTAAATCTATCGTCTGCCATCCTCGTTGTATTTGAAGTAAAATATCCCCTTTCTTTATAGTCAAAAACCGAAATTCACACACAGCACGCACGTAATTGTTGTTGTTCTTATTGTTGTTGTTCACGTTGCCATTGTTCCAATTCAGAATCCAGGCGTTGTTGCTGCTATACTTCCGATTACCTTGTTCTTAGCTGCTCCTCCATGAGGCTGACAGCACGGAAGCCTTTTTGATTTTAAACTGCTCGCTCCGTGCAGCCTTGACCGCACGGACTCTGGCAGGGGATATGTCTTTTCGTTTATCTCGCACTCTTCAGCCAACCCGTAGTCTGCTTGCCTATCACGTCGAGCACCGAGGCTATCTCTGACATCTGCTTGATGGAGATGACCTTGAACTCGAACGATGCGTCAACCAAGTCTTCCAAGTCTTCCACCTTGTATCGTAGCTCACGAAGGTAGTACGCCCTGTTCTGCGCCACCGTTTCCTCGTTTGCCCTGCGGATGAGCTGATTGAGGTCGAGGGTGATATTCATCATTCTCTCTCCGATGGTGTACTTGAACCTCTTGGGATATTCTCCAGTCAGCCGCAGTACGATGTTCCTCAGCTTCTTGGTTTCTCTTATGATGGGCAGTTGTTGGGTCAACATTTTTGCTTATGACTAAAGGGTTAAAGTTCTAAATTGATAAAGGGTTAAAAAGCACACACAGCACGCACGTAAGTGCCGTTGTTCTTAGTGTAGTAGTTCACGTTGCCACCGCGCCAATCCAGAATCCAGGCGTAGTAGCTGTCATACTGCGTAGATGTCCAATAATAACTTGTGCTCATCGCAGTAGCTCCTATCTTGCTCAGTGCTGTATCTATGGCTGACTTATTGTCGTAAGCAGCTTGCATTTCACCCAGAGACCACAGATAGCCGCTCTTGCCGTTCTTGAAGGTATAGCTCTTGCAATAATTAGCGGCTTTAGCATTGCTTGCGCCAAGTTGTGATATAATCTTGTCTGTATTGGCACTTCCTGCATAGTCCTTCTTGGCGGTGGTACTGTCTATAGTGGTGACTATACCACTGATGGTAGTACCATATCCTCCCCATGTCGATGTGCCGTCACTATCTGGGGCAATCACAAACTTGCAGTTGTCAGTTCCCACAAATACACCCACCGCCTTTGAGTTATTTGCCGTATTCCAGTTGGCGGCAGTGGTAAGATTGCCGTCCGTGTCGAGGATATACACACCAGTAGGGTTATAGGTATAGGTGAGCGTCACGCTGCGTGTAGCTTGGTTGGCCGTGAAAGTCTGTGCGCTAGGGGTAGAATACCCACTCTTGTCATTGGCCGACACCGTGTAGTACGTTCCGTAGGGTATCTTGACCGAGAAGGCAGAGGAATAGGTGTAGGCAGTGCCGTTGACTGTAATCTTCTGTCCGCTCATGCTTGCACCGTTGCTTGCAGAGACGGTCACTGTCACCACCTCTGTCTGATAGGTCATGGTGATGGCGCGGCTGTTGCCTACTAAGGTGATGAAAGTCTGCGAAGATGGTGTCTTATATCCAGTGACAGCACTCACGCTTACTGTTAGCGACTGGCTTCCTGCCACTTCCAGGGTAATAGCATTGCCGTCCCAAGTGTATGTTCCAATCGTAGAAGAACCGTCCTTCACCGTCACTGTAGCCCCATTGAGGGAAGTGTCTGTTGATGACTGGTTGCTTGCCAATGTGATGGTCACCGTCTCCTTCAAGTCATCGGCAGTGATATATCCGCTGTCATTGGTGAGCTGTGAGGTCTTGGTTGGCACAGTCCCCTTGGCATAGCCTTGACTGCTTACCCAGTCCTGTGTGGCAAATCCGTCTACCTTGGTGTCCACCTCGGTCTTGGTGTAGTAGCCATCGAGCGACTGGTGCTCCGTGAGATACCCTGCATCGTTGGTGAGTTGGCTTACCTTGGTGGGGATGTCTGTGGTCTTGGCATATCCGCTCAGGCTCTGGTGGGAGGTCAGCGGTGTGATGCTACTACTTCCCAATGTTATCTTGCCGCTCTCTATCTTGGCATCCGTGATGCCATAGCCTGCGAGGGTGGTAGGTTTGCCAGTCACACTACTGAAGTCGAGCGAGAGGTCTGTGATGTCGCTCTTGATGTGGGTGTGGCTCTTGGCGGCTGCATCGGTGATTCCGTACCCTGCCAAGGTCGTTGCCTTGTCTGCCTTTCCGCTGATGTCTTGATGGGAGGTGAGGTAAGTGCCCAAGTCCACAGCCGTTCCACCTGTGGCTGCAATGGTCTTTGTCGTACCGTTGATTTTCACGCTGTGGGTGTGGGTCTTGTCACTCTTTCCACTAATATCCTGATGGGAGGTAAGGAATGTCGTGCCCTTGGTGGCTGTTATCTTCGTTCCGCTCTTGGCTATGGCTGTAATGGCATTGCCTGTGCCAGTAGTCTCAATCGTGGTGGCCGAACCGCTCTCCAAGGAGGCAATGCGTGTCACGGCTGCATCAAGAGATGTCTGGTCTGCTTTCTTGCCCAGTTCGGTAGTCACGTCATCCGTCTCAGCGTATTGGCTGTGGGTGTGGGATGCAATGTCCCCAGTCAGCACGGCTTCCACCTTTGCCTTGGTCAGAGTGTAGTCGGATGATACGCTGATGCCGGAGTTCTCGTATTCTCCCTTGGTGTCGTTGTATATCCACCATGTGCCGTTGACGATTTTGGGAGAGCTGCCGTTGTCGCCCTTGTCACCCTTGGCTCCTGTGCTTCCCGTAGCACCAGTATCGCCCTTGTCACCTTTCACGTAGACGGTGGTCTTGGTATATGCCTTGGCCGTGGAGTCCCATCTGTACACATAGTTGTCCTCGCCCACATACATAGGATGCTCGTTGAGTTCCTTGGCAAGAGCGGTCTGCGTCTCGCTGTTGGTGGTGGCAGTCTTGGCATTGGCCGTGGCGGTGTCGCATGCTGACTTGGAGGCCGAGAAATCGCTCTGTCGCTGTGTCTCTGCCGTCACACGTGCTTTCTCTGCCGTTGCCCTGGAAGCCTCTGCATTGGCTCTTGCGGTCTCTGCGTTTTGGCGAGATGTCTCGTTCGACTGGCGTGAGGTCTCGCTGTTCTGTCGTGAGCTTTCATTCGATACACGTGTATCTTCAGCCTTTCCTCTTGCCGTCTCAGCCGATGTGCGGCTTGCTTCTGCCGTAGCTCTGGCGTTCTCGGCACTCACACGTGCGTTTTCTGCCGTCACTCTTGCGGCTTCTGCCGTGGTCACGGTATCGTTTATCTTCGATGCGTTGCCTGCCGCTGTGGTGGCATTGGAGGCCGCTGTATTCGCTTTGTCTGTGGCTGTATTGGCATTGCTTGTTGCCGTATTGGCCTTGTCGGTGGCCGTATTACAGAGAGCTATGGCATCGGTGGCGGGCTTCTGAAGTTCCGCTATGTCGTCATCCGTGAGGTCGGCCAAGGTCAGCTTGTCGCCCTTGGGGATGGCGAGGTTCAGCTTGTATTTCGGGTTGCCGTCCGTATCCGTGCCGTCAGAGGTGAGGGATGCACTGGCGGTGCTCCCTGTGGCAAGCGTGGTCACTGTGCCGATATAGAACTGCGGTGTCTTGCCTGTGAAGCCACGGAAACCGCTCATGTCTACAAGATAGGAGTAGAACTTCTTTCCCGTGTCGGAATTGACCGCCACCACATAGAGCTTGGCATTGTCCTCATCTTCCACATCGGAGGTGTTGATAAGCAGGAAGTCGTTTTCATCGAAGGTATCCACACTGGTAGCCTCCATGGCTGAGACAGATGCAAAGACCTTCTTTATCTGAAACGCCTTGCCCGTGAGGTTCACATCAGTCTTGTCGTAGCTTTCTGTCGCCACATTCCACTTGTAGTAATAGCCGTCGCTGTCCACATAGGGAGGATGGGAGTAGGTGGAGTTGGCCTTGGCGGTGGCTTCATCGGCTGCGGTCTTGCTTGCCTCAAACTGCGACTGTCTTTCTGTCTCAGCCGTTACGCGTGCCGTTTCAGCTTCCTGCCTCTTGGTTTCGGCACTCTGTCTTGCGGTCTCGGCATCCACCCTTTCCTGTTCGGTGCTGATGATATTCTTGTAAGTTGCCACAAGGCCATCCAGTCCGATGTCCATCTGCGAGTAGAGCACAAGGGTCTGCCATGTCGTTCCACCGTCATAGCTCACGTTGATACCTTCGTCCACTGCTTTGAGCTGCGGGCTTACACCCTCGGCCTTCACGCCTGTCGACGAGCCTCCTATCTGCCATGTGCCGTCACTGCCCACGGTGGGCTTGATGCTGTCAGTGAGGTATGCCCTCACAAACTCGGCTGGTATCTTCACCTGTGAGCCGTCGGCCATGTAAATCCAGAAGAAGTCGGTGCTCACCACAAGCCTCGATGCCGTGGAGAGCTGGTTGGCTATATCGCCTATTTTCACTGTTTCTGCCATAGTTATATAATGATGTTTAAAATATTACCAGTTTCTTGGGCACTTGTACTGTACCCACGCACCTTGATAGGTAGATGACGACAAGCTGCCAGTAGGGTTTATACCCCTGTGATATACCAGAATCATAGCATCGCCTATACTCTGTATATTTATCGAAGCAGAAGACACACCAAGGTCAGCCAAGATGAAGGAAGTGTATTTGTTTCCATAAGCATCGACAGACGTACCTCCTTTAAGAGTCATCTTGGTGTCGCCCTCTCCCGACAGCGTTCGCTTTATCATAATCATGTAGCCGTCATCTTCCTTGCCCATATTGGGGAGCGTGTATGTACCTGACGCACTAAGGCAAACAGAGTTCACGCCCTTCGCTATCTGCGCTGCGGCCGACATGAGGGCCGTTTTGATGCGCAGACCCATAATACAGCCGCCCTCTATATCAATGGCCACATTGTCGGTTGCTCCCGATGCCGACAGATACATAGCGTAATTAATACTGTAATAACTTCCCGTCTTGTTATTCTCGAATCTAGCCACCGCCCTCGTTCCTGATGTAGCAGGGAGTACGTTTCCACCGATGCCTGCAAACACATTGTTGGTATCATTTCGGAGCACGATGTAAGCATCATTGTCAAAGCCCTCATTGGTAAGGGCATCGCCGCTTATCTTCATTCCTGCTATCTGTCCGGCCGTAGCATTGATGGTTCCCGTAATGGTTGCGTTGGTGGCTTTCAGTGCCCCTGCCCTTGTGATAGAGGTGGTGGCTGTAGCCCCTGTGCTCCCTCCAAGCCAAAAGGCATAGTCTGCCGTGCTGTCCACATAGCGGAACGATCCGAAGATGGCGTTGTCATACACGAGGTTGATCTGCTGGCTCTGCGAGAACTTGATGGCCGCGTTCTTCGCCACAATCAAGGGGGAGTATATAGGCCCTACGTCACTCAGCTTCGTCCACTTGGAGGTGTCGTAGCTGAAAGCACTGCCCGACGAGGTGTGGGTGGTCTCGCACTGGTACACGTCATAGCCTCCGTTGGCACTGCTGTTCTCCACATACACCACGTCGATGTATTTCGGCTCGGTGGTCAGTGCCGAGTCATTGTGGTATTCCACACCGCTCTGCCAGATGCTTGTCCTTACGGTACATCCCATCTTGCCCATAGGCCCTGCCTCCGCAAAGTTGCCGATGATGACCGGGGTGGAACGGTCGGCGGTCTGGTCGGAGTAGGTGGTCTTCACGTAGCTCCACAGATAGGGCTTCGAGCTGGTGGGGTTCACCATAGAAGTGCTCCATCCAGTAGTGGAGAGGTCTACTCCCGTGTTGCTGGCCGATATGAGGTAGTAGGTGTCTACGGAGACGATTCCGCGACCGTCCGAGCCAGTAGAGCCGTCCTTGGCCTTGTAGCCCACGCACACGATAGCGTCGCTATATGTGCCGTCGGTGTAGTAGGTTCTCACCAGTTTCCAAAGCCAGGGGTAGCTGTCTCCCCAGTCGGCGGGCGTGGTGTCGGAACTGGAAGATGAGAAGAAGCTGCTTGATGACGGCGCACTTGTGGAGCTTGAATTGGTGTAGTATCTGGTGGTCACGGAACTGATGCCGCGTCCCGTATCGCCCTTGTCCCCCTTCGCTCCGTCAGCACCCTTCTTGCCGTCCTTCACGACTGGCACGCTCTCCTTGTCCAGTTCGTTGCCGCTTGCGTCATAGAGGCCGAACGTCACCATGGTGTTCCCTGTGCCCACGCTCACGCTCTTGCCTATGCCAAGACTGGTGGTAGGCGTGTCGCTGTCGTAGGCGTATTTCAGTGCAAAACCGCTCGGCAGGGATGTCAGCTCATACCGTTTGTCATCGGATGAGGTGGCGAACACACGGCAGGAGAGCGATGTGGTGCTCATGTTGTCACTTGCATCCACCGTCACATTGTCTGCCGACGGCACAACCTCGTAGACCACGGTGTCTGCGGTCTTCACGATGGTCAGTTCCTTGGTATATTCATAGCTTGCCCCCGCATAGACACCCGTCACTGTGATTTCCAGCTTCGACACCTGTGGCAGAGAGTCCGACGTGAGGTTGTCCGGCTCTACTGTGATAGTCTTGGTCTTGCCGTCCAGACTCATGGAAGCCTTCAAGCCTGCGGGTGTCTTGATGTCGAGTGAAGAAATGGTGTAGGGCGTGTTCTGATAGAAAAGGCTCACCTTGGTCTCGATGGGGAATCCGATATAAGAGCTGGTCTTGGTGTTCCATGCCACAGAAGCGTTCTCGTTGGAGAGGTCGCACACCATGAAGGGCAGGGAGTCGTGCTGTATGCGGATGGGCATCTGCACGGTTTTTGATGTCTTGCCTTCAAGGTCTACCACGATAGTCACCATGGCATCTGTCATCTTGCGCATCTTGTCATAGTCGAAGTCGGTGTCGTCATCCGTTCCGGCCACACCGTCCTTGATGTTCTCAATGGCCGTGACGAAGACTGTGGAGTTCTTCACCTCTACCGTACACTCATTGCTCACGGCATACACCCTGTAGTGTCCCTCGGTCACGTCCTCGTTGCTGTCGTCTTCCTCCAACAGAATGTCCTGTCCCTTGCGCACGAACACGGCGGTGGTGACCTTGTACTGCCTGATGGACTGCCCTTCATCCACGGAGTATAGGCCGTCTATCACGTTGCCCATGTCATCCACGGTCAGCACGCTCTGGTATTGCGACAGGCTCACATCATAGCTCTTGGCTTCTTCCTTGATGTCATCAAGCCCCTCAATGCCTTTCAGATATGTCACCGTACCACCGAAATACACATTGTCCTGTGCGTACAGACCGTTACCCTCGGGATAGAAATAAGAACCGTCCTTCTTCTGTAGCGACAGACCGCCCAGATAGCCGTAACGGCATACACGGTTCCATGACTTGATTTCCCATGTGTTCACGCCGTCCAATACCTCAATGTAGGAACGGCCACGGCTGGAGAAGTACATGGACGATTGACGCTGGTCATCGGTAAACGAACCGTACTGTGCGAAGTCCATATAGGCGCAAGGGTCGGGAGTGGAGGCGGACTTCTTGCCATACTCGAATACGAACTTGCCCTTCTCCGAGGTGATAATCCTCTTGACATAGAAGTAGGTGGTGAAGAATCCCTTGTGCATGACGAAGCCCTGTTCATCCAGTGCTCCCTCTGTGGTGGAGTCAGAACCATAGGCATTGTCGATGTCAGCAAAGATACCACGGCAGATGTCACCCTCAGAGAGTGAGCCGTAATCGTTTTCCTCCAGCTTCAGCGTAATCTGTTGGTTATCCAAGTCCACGCTCTCGATGGTTCCGTAGCCGTTGGTATTCCACTGTTCGGCCTTGGTCACGGCAATCTCGTTGAACACAAACTTCGGGGTGGAGATGAACTGACGCACGAATAGCGAGTTCAGCTCAGCGTTGCCCTTGTGGTCAATCTGTGCTCCTGTGCCGTAGAGGCCAGACTGGAAGCCGTAGGTTATGAAGGCATACAGCCTCGCCAGTCCCTCCGTGGTAATCTCGTTGTTGCCCGTGTCGCCAATCTTCAAGCCCTGGAGGAAGGTGATGATGCCCTGGGCGGTGTCGTCAATGTCGCGGCGCAGGAACTTCTTTGCCGACTCTCCGTTTTCGTCCAGCTCGCTTGATTTTGCAGCATAGTCGGCGCGTGCGGCATGTCCCGACTTGTCGGCATAGTTGGCGGTGTCGGCAACGGTAGCCTTGGCCGCCTTGGTAGCGATGTCTGCCTTGTAGGCATGGTCAGCCTCCTGTACATAGCTGCCCACGCTTCCGCCTCCGCCCGATGCACCCGACATAGTGCCCGACGTGGTCTTAGCCTTGGTAAATGTCTTGATTTCTATCATAATCAGGATGCCAAATTATTAATTATTAATTATTAATTATTAATTGGGAAAGATTTCCTTCATCGTGATGTTCGCCGTACCCTCGGTGAGGTTTCTGTCGATGCCCTGCACATAGAAGGTTTTGCCGATGGCAGGGTGTCGGTAGTGGTCGAAAAAGGAGACGGTGGAGCCGATGTCTGTCAGGTTCTGTTTCATCACCACTCTTGGCTCGTGCCATTCCTGCCAGTAGGCATCCACATATATCTGCTCCGGTTTCGCTTGCTCCTGGGTATTCCAGTCATAGATGGAGCGCAGCCCCTCGTCCTCGTCCACATTGGTGGGGGTGGAGAGACTCACGCTGTTCTTCACGCCCAGTTGTCTGCACTCGTCGCTGGTGAGAGCGGTGGTGATCTTGAATTCCAAATCATCCTTCTTGTTGACAAAGGTCTCCTTGGTGTCGCTCATGTATACGATGTCCTGGTCGTCCAAGCCGCTGCCCATCTTTCCGTTGTCGCTCACCACCTTCACCTCCAGCTCCTTTACCAGGATGCAACTGGTGTGCGCCAGGAGGGGCACACTGGAGCTGCTCCATGAAGTGTGTCGCCAGAAGGAAGGATGGCGGCGGGTGATATTGTCCCATACGGTATTGACGGGACCGAGGATCATGAACTGCACCGCACCGCTCACCTTATCACTCTTCCTGATGGGGACGGCGATGCCTTCCTCATCCACACCGTCGGTATAGTTCAGGTTGTTCTGCATTTTGAATTCCGAACCTATCAGCTTGTCGCCTATTTTCGGGTTGAAGCCGATAGTGAAGCTCTGCTGGTAGTATTCATCGTCAGAAGAACACTCTGGCCGGGTCTTGTATTTCTGCCACACGAAGTCGCTGAGCTGCCCGTTGCCCGTACCTGCCACGCCTGTGCCCAGCGTCTCGCCCGGTTTCTTTTCCACCACACACTTGTCGCCGATGATGAGCATACACGCCAGCACCGCCACCTTGGATAGCTGGTCGGTGGAGTCGCCCACGGCGCTGTAATCAAAGGAATATTGTTGCGGGCCCTCTCCCGTATAGGGAATG
>CAVFBU010000075.1:0-11365 GCA_963620725.1 Vescimonas coprocola | reverse complement strand
CAAATCACTCGAGTGAATCGATCGAATCACTCGAGTGAAGGTTTTTAGCCCCCTCATTTCAACGGCTCTCCAGCATCGACCAAATCGGTCTCAGAGGTGTCATTCCAGAACATTTCTGCAAGAAAATTTGGAAGTTATAGATAAAGTATTTCAGAATGTCGGATTTTTTATCAGAAAGCGTCTTCGATGTGGTTGATGTCGAAGTCGGTATCGGGAGTGCCGACCACGGTGACAAGGTCGAAACGAACCTCACCGTCAAAGCGTTTGAACTTGACGTAGTGGTTGGCGGCTTGTCGCAGATTGTTGATTTTCCGATAGTCGACGGCTGTCTCTGGGTCGGTAAAGGTGCGGTTGCGGCGCGTCTTCACCTCCACAATGACCAGTGTGTCGCCGTCCATGGCAACGATGTCAAGGTCGCGGTGTCCACTTTTCCAGTCGCGCTCCACAATCTGAAACCCCTTCTCTTCTAAGAACGCCGCTACAAGGTCTTCGCCCCAAGTGCCCAGTTCGTTGTGCTCTGCCATAGTCTCGGCTTACTGCAAGGATTCCGTTGGGACGGCTTCCGCCTCATTTTCTTCCATTTCCTTGCGCCGTTTAGCCTCCGCCATCTTCTGGAAGTCCTTTTTCTTCAACTCGAAATTGGTACCGAGGTATTTCTCCTTCACCACGGGGTTGACGGCCAGTTCCTCGGGACTGCCCTGAAAGAGGATGCGCCCCTCGAAGAGCAGGTAGGCGCGGTCGGTGATGTTGAGGGTTTCGTGTACGTTATGGTCGGTGATGAGAATACCGATGTTGCGGTATTTCAGTTGCCATACAATCTGTTGGATGTCTTCCACGGCAATGGGGTCAACGCCGGCGAAGGGCTCGTCGAGCATGATAAACTTCGGCTCTATGGCCAGACAGCGGGCAATCTCCGTTCGGCGGCGCTCACCGCCAGAGAGCTGGTCGCCCTTGTTCTTGCGCACCTTGCCGAGGCGGAACTCCCGAATCAGGCTTTCGAGCTTCTCGCGCTGGTAGTCACGCGGCTTACCGGTCATCTCCAGCACCGAGAGGATGTTGTCCTCCACCGACATCTTGCGGAAGACGGAGGCCTCCTGTGCCAGATAACCAATGCCGGCTCTCGCGCGCTTGTAGACCGGATAGTCCGTCACCTCCTCATCGCCCAGATAGATGTGACCGCCATTGGGCACAACCAGTCCAGTGGTCATATAGAAAGAGGTGGTCTTGCCGGCTCCGTTGGGTCCTAACAATCCGACTATCTCACCCTGCTTCACGTCGAAGCTCACGTCACTCACCACGGTGCGCTTGCCATACTGCTTGACCAGTCCCTCGGCGCGGAGCACCAGTTGCTCCGGCTGTTTGTTCGTCATTTCGTCCATTGCATAGTAGTGTCTTTTCACGTGCAAAAGTACGAAGAAGCGTGCGAAAAGCAAAGGGAAATTCCAAGAAAACTCGTTTTTCTTTTGTATTTTTCTCAGTTTGCACTACTTTGGCGCTGTGCGCCGAAGGTAGGCGGCACCTCGGAAAAACTCAAATTAATTTGTCTTCGACTTATTTTGTCGCGACTCAGCATAGGGAAAGCAAGCTTTCCTCTGCATTCGCTGCTCCAAAATTTGGTTTTTCTCTCGGTTTGCACTACCTTTGCACGTGATTAGCGACGTTACGATGAAACTGTTACACCACTGGCTGACGCATTTCGGCCGTTTTCTCATACTGATGGGGCGCACCTTCTCGCGCCCGGAGCGTATGCGTATGTTTTTCAAGGAATACACCAAGGAAATGGCGCAGCTGGGCATCAACTCCATCGGTATCGTCCTCCTCATCTCCTTCTTCATCGGCGCAGTGATCTGCATCCAGATGAAACTGAACATCCAAAGCCCCTGGATGCCCCGGTGGGTCAGCGGCTACACCACCCGCGAGATCATGCTGCTGGAGTTCTCCTCCAGTATCATGTGTCTGATTTTAGCCGGAAAGGTGGGGTCGAACATCGCATCGGAAATCGGCACTATGCGCGTCACCCAACAGATTGACGCGCTGGACATCATGGGAGTCAACTCGGCCTGCTACCTCATCCTGCCGAAAATCCTCGGCATGGTGACCATCATGCCGCTACTGGTCATCTTCTCCTCGGCCATGGGTATCGTGGGTGCCTATGGGACGGCCTATCTGGGACACATCCTGCCACCCGATGACCTGACACTGGGACTGCAGCACGACTTCCAACCGTGGTTTGTGTGGATGAGCATCATCAAGAGCCTGTTCTTCGCCTTCATCATCTCGGCTGTGCCTTCCTATTTCGGCTACAATGTGGAGGGCGGCTCGGTCAACGTGGGCAAGGCTTCGACCGATGCCGTGGTGTCGTCCAGCGTACTCATCCTGTGTTCTGACGTGTTTCTCACCCAACTGCTTTCATAGTCCGCATCATAGCGTTTCCAATATTCCAATCACTTACAGACGATGATAGAGGTAAAAAACCTATGCAAGAGTTTCGACGGCAAGGAGGTGCTGAAGGGCATCAGTGCCGTGTTCGAAGACGGGAAGACCAATCTGATTATCGGTCAGAGCGGCAGCGGCAAGACCGTGCTGATGAAGAACCTGGTGGGACTGCTCGACCCTACCGCCGGGCAGGTGCTCTACGACGGGCGCGACTTCGTGCAGATGTCGAAGCGCGAGAAGGTCATGATGCGGCGCGAGATGGGTATGATCTTCCAGAGCGCGGCACTCTTCGACTCGCTGACGGTGTTGGAAAACGTGATGTTCCCACTTGATATGTTTTCTCCGATGACCCTCCGCGAACGCACCCAGCGTGCCCGCGAGTGTCTCGACCGCGTCAACCTGATAGGGGCGGAAACCAAATACCCCGGGGAGATTTCGGGTGGTATGCAGAAGCGCGTGGCCATTGCCCGTGCCATAGCCCTCAATCCCCGTTACCTCTTCTGTGACGAGCCCAACTCGGGACTCGACCCCAAGACCTCGCTGGTCATCGATGACCTGCTCCACTCCATTACCCACGAGTTCGACATCACCACCATCATCAACACGCACGACATGAACTCCGTGACGACCATCG
The DNA here is from genome assembly GCA_963620725.1 of Vescimonas coprocola. GTDB lineage: Bacteria > Bacteroidota > Bacteroidia > Bacteroidales > Bacteroidaceae > Prevotella. The sequence goes on along the minus strand of CAVFBU010000075.1, from coordinate 8,295 downwards.
GGGAGAACATCCTCTTTATCTATGAGGGACGGAAGGAGTGGCAGGGGGTGTCGGCTGACATCATGCAGTCCACCAACCAACGGCTCACCGATTTTATCTTCGCCAGCGACTTGCTGAAGGAGATGCGCGCACTGGTGAACGAGCATCGGACAGGATAGGTTGGCGGTCAGCGGTCAGCGCGGAGCACGATGCGGAAGGTCGTGCCCTTGCCAGGGGCGGTGGCCTTGACGAAGAGCTGTCCCTTGTGGTACTCTTCGATGATGCGTTTGGACAATGAAAGTCCCAGTCCCCAGCCGCGTGTCTTGGTGGTGAAGCCCGGCGTGAAGATTTTCCTCGCCGTTGCCTTTGACATTCCGCAACCCGTATCGGTAACGTCAATGACGATGGAGGATGCGTGACAGGAAAGGGCGATGGTGAGCGTACCTTCGCCAGCCATGGCGTCTACCGCATTCTTACAGAGATTCTCCATGACCCACTCAAAGAGTGATGGACAGAGGCGGGTCTGGACAGGACGGACAGGCCACTGGCTGACGACCGTGACGCGGGACGAGGTGCGCCTGCGGATGTAGTCGACCGCATCGGCCAGTAACTGTCCGACATCCGCTGTCTGCAGCTCCGGGACAGCACCAATCTTGGAAAAACGACCAGCGATGGTATTGAGCCGTGCCACGTCCTTCCCGATTTCTTCAACATAGGGGTCATCGGGATGTTCTTCCTTGATTATTTCGAGCCACGCCATGATGCTGGAAAGAGGAGTGCCCAGTTGGTGGGCGGTTTCCTTCGACAACCCTACCCACACCTTGTTCTGTTCGGCACGCTGGAACGCGACGATGGCGAGGAACGCGACGACCACGAGACCGCCCACGATGCCGAGCTGAATCATAGGCCAGGTGTTCAGACGCTTCAGCAGTACCGAGTTGCCGTAGCAGACCAGTTGGTAGCCACCGGAACGGCCACCATCGATGCGGACAAAATGGCCCGCCTGTTTCATGCGATGGGCCTGCCGCGAGAGCCAGACCAGCGAGTCTGCTCGGTCTTTGCCCTTGACGGAGACGTTGCGGTAGTCCGTGGCGTTCCCGGCCTCGTCAACGACGATGACGGGGATGCTGCTGTTTCCTTCCAACACCCGTAGCACGAGCGAGAGGTCCGTGTCTTCATCGGCGTTGTTGAGCGTGCGCAACGCTTCGGCCCAAATCTCCATGCGCTTGTATTCCTCGGCAGCCAGGTCGTTGGCCAGCCACTGGGATAGGACAAGGGAGACTACGGCCACTACCATCGCTGCCGCCACGAGGGCTGTCTTGAATCGTTGTTGTCGGTCTATCCATTTCATCTGTCTACCATAACGCATGACAGCGATGATTATTGTATCGGACGGCGAAAAACACCAAGAAAAGGCTTAATAAACTAAACAGATTAGTTAAATAACTAAGGGTTTTAGTTTCTTTAACACGAAATGTTTTGTTTCAACTAAAAGAATTAGTTACTTTGCAGCCGTAAACCCATAAAACAGACAGAAAGATGAAGACATTGACCCATCGGGAAGAAGAAATCATGGAGCATTACTGGACGCAGGGCGACATGCAGATCCGCGAGTTGCAGGCGTGTTACGAAGCGCCTCGTCCGCATGTGAACACCCTATCCACGCTGGTACGAATACTGGAAGAGAAAGGGTTTCTTGGCCACCGCGCCTTGACGGCACGCTGTTTCCAGTATTTTGCTAAGGTAACGCGCGAGGAGTATCATCGGAGCAGCCTGACAAGTGTGGTAGACCGGTTCTTCGGCAAGTCGTACCTCAGTGCGGTTTCGGCACTCGTAAAGGAGGAGAAGATCTCGGTCGACGAACTGCGTCAGCTCATAGACAGCATAGAAAACAAATAATTGTAAAACCGCCTAAAAAAAAGAACGCGCTATGGGAATGTTTTTCCTCTATTCCATCAAGAGCGGACTGTGCCTCATCGCCTTCTACCTGTTCTACAAACTGGTGATGAGCCGCTATACCTTCCATTCGTTCAACCGCATGGCCATCCTGCTGATGATGCTGTCAGCCATGGTAGTGCCACTGGTACAGGTGGAGCTGGAGCGCACACCGGCGGTGGCGACGGTCACGGTGGATTGGGCTGGTGTACTGGCCGTTGCGGAACAACCGCTGGCCGCCTCATCTTCGGAATCGCTGACACTGGTGCAGTTGCTGTTCCTGCTATATATAATAGGTGTAGTCGTCTTTGCAGTCGGCTTCCTGGTGTCGCTGGTGCGCCTGCGCCTGATGCTGCGGAACGGCAGACGGATGGATGATGGACAGAACGAACACTTGATCGTGGTGGACGACGACATCGCACCGTTCAGCTGGTTCAACTACATCGTGCTGAGCCGAAAAGACTACGAGGGACATCCTGCCGAAATACTGGCGCATGAGCGTGCCCACATGCACCGCCACCACAGTGCCGACATTCTGGTGTGCAACCTGATACTGATTGTCCAGTGGTTCAATCCGGCGGCGTGGCTGTTGCGGCGCGAGTTGCAGGAAGTCCACGAATTTGAAGCCGACGAGACGGTGCTGGCTTCGGGCATCAATGCTCGGCAGTACCAGCTGCTCTTAGTGGAGAAAGCCGTCGGTGAGGCACGCTTTGCTTTGGCAAACAACTTTAATCATAGTTCACTAAAAAAACGTATCACAATGATGAAAATGCAGAAATCAAACGCATGGAACCGAGCCAAGCTCCTGCTGGCTCTTCCTTTGGCAGCGGTAGCTGTCGTGGCTTTTGCCAGTGAAAAGACCAAACAAGTGGCCGACCGTATCGTGGCCGAGAGTGACAACGCCGTAGTGGCAGTGACGGGCGAACAAGCCTTGCCGCAGCAGCAGAAAACGACCACCAAGAAAAAGAAGACCGCCCAAAAACAGACGGACGGGAAGGTGTATGACGTGGTAGAGACGATGCCGCAGTTCCCGGGAGGCCAACAGGCCATGCTCATGTACCTGGCTGCGAATATGAAATATCCCGAAGATGCCGTGGCTGCGGAAAAGGGCGGACGCGTCATCGTCTCGTTCGTGGTGGACAAGGAGGGCAATGTCACCAACCCCACCATTATGAAGAGCGTCAGCGAGTCGCTGGACAAGGAAGCACTCCGTGTGGTGGGGGCTATGCCGAAATGGACACCGGGTATGGAGAATGGGAAACCCGTGGCCGTGAAATTCGCCGTTCCGGTCAATTTCAACATCTACAGCGATCCTGCCAACGCTTCGGAAAAGAAAGCCGAGCCGAAGAAACTGAGTCTTGACGCTTCCTTCGTGATTGTCGACGGCAAGCGGGTGGACGATGTCAACAGTGTACCCGTAGACCAGATTTCCTCGATGCAGGTCTACAAGGATGCCGAGAACATCAAGAAATATGGTGGCGACGAGAAAACGACATCCGTCGTCGTAATCCAGACAAAAGACGCGAAGTAAAAAAAGTTATCTCAATATGTAAAGACAAGGCGCACGGGTTGGGAAACCGGTGCGTTTTGCCGTTTCAAACGACCCGTTCAGACAGGGAAAAGCGGTTAAATAGCAAAAAAAACAAGCATCCTACTTTGTAATTCACAAATAATTCGTACCTTTGCAGTCCGTAAAAGTGCGATTATGTGTAGTTTAGAGACTTTCAAAATCAATCTGAAGGCGATGGAAACCGACGAGATGCGCCGGGAATACACGCTTGACGATGCGTTTTTCAAGGCTCTCGACGCCTCGGAGGTGAAGGGCGGAGCGTTGCACGCGTCGGTGTCTATACGCAAGGCATCCGGCTTTTTCGAGCTCCATTTTCATGCCGAGGGCACAGTGACCGTACCCTGCGACCTGTGTCTGGAGGACATGAGCCAGCCCGTTGTGGCTGACCATACGCTGACGGCCCGGTTGGGGGCGGAAACCAATACCGACGATGATGACACCATCATGGTGGACGAGAACGAAGGAATGCTCGACACCGCATGGCTCATCTATGAGTTTGTGGCACTGGCCATACCCATCAAGCACGTTCATGCACCTGGAAAATGCAATAGTGCAATGACGCAGAAGCTCGCCGAGCTGAGCGGTGCCGTCCGAAGCGGCAAAGAGGAGGAGCAGGCTACAGACCCTCGCTGGAGCGCACTGGCGAATTTAAAAATTGAAGAATAAACAAATAAAAAGTATTAAGCATTATGGCACATCCTAAAAGAAGACAGTCAAAGACTCGTACACTCAAGCGTCGCACCCATGACAAGGCAGTAGTTCCCACGCTGGCAGTATGTCCCAACTGTGGCGCATATCATGTTTACCACACCGTATGCCCCACCTGCGGCTACTACCGTGGTAAGATTGCTATCGTAATGGACGAAGCTGCAGAATAAGGCACAATGGGAAAAATCAATGCGATAATCACCGGTGTTGGCGGCTACGTGCCCGACTATGTCCTCAACAATGAGGAGCTGTCGCGCATGGTGGACACCAACGACGAGTGGATTATGACGCGCGTCGGCATCAAGGAGCGCCGCATCCTCACCGAGGAGGGCCTCGGCACCAGCTACATGGCTCGCAAGGCGGCCAAGTTGCTGCTGCAGAAGACGGGGGTGGACCCCGACACCATCGATGCCCTCATCGTCACCACGTCAACGGCTGATTACAAATTCCCGTCAACCGCCAGCATCGTGCTCGGCAAACTGGGACTGAAGAACGCCTTCGCGTTCGACTTCTGGGCCGCATGCTGTGGATTCCTCTATACGCTCGACGTGGCAGCGTCCATGATACAGAGCGGGCGCTACAAGAAAATCATCGTCATCGGTGCCGACAAGATGTCATCCGTCGTCGACTATAAGGACCGCGCCACCTGTCCGCTCTTCGGAGACGGGGCTGCCGCCGTTCTTGTGGAGGGCACCGAAGAGGAGAACATCGGTGTGATGGACTCCTATTTCCGTGCCGACGGCAAGGGACTTCCGTTCCTGCACCTGAAAGCCGGAGGGTCGGTGTGCCCGCCCAGCCACTTCACCGTGGATCATCGGCTGCACTACCTCTACCAGGAGGGTCGCACCGTGTTCCGCTACGCTGTGACCAGCATGAGCGACGACTGCGCCCTCATTGCGGAGCGCAACGGACTGAACAAGGACAATATCCAGTGGGTAGTGCCCCATCAGGCCAATATGCGCATCATTGAGGCCGTAGCAAAGCGTCTGGAGATGCCCATGGAACAGGTCATGGTCAACATCGAGCACTATGGAAACACCTCGGCCGCCACAATCCCCTTGGCGCTCTGGGACAACGAAGCCAAGCTGAAGAAGGGAGACAATATGATCTTCACCGCCTTCGGTGCCGGATTCGTACACGGAGCCAGCTATTACAAGTGGGCTTACGACGGCGCGAAATAAAACGAACAGAAACCCGGACGGGGGCTGTTGAACCAAAAAGGCTCAATGGCTCCCGTTGGTTTCTTCAAAGACCCCTCCGATACAACGGAACAGAACCCTTCGGACTAAAGACAAAACAGCAGATGCATAAAGCAGGATTCGTAAACATCGTAGGAAACCCCAATGTGGGCAAGTCGACGCTGATGAACCGCCTCGTGGGGGAACGCATCAGCATCGCCACCTTCAAGTCGCAGACCACGCGCCACCGCATCATGGGTATCGTCAATACCGACGATATGCAGATTGTGTTCAGCGACACACCCGGTGTGCTCAAGCCCAACTACAAGTTGCAGGAGTCGATGCTGGCCTTCTCGGAGTCGGCCTTGCAGGATGCCGATGTGCTGCTCTACGTCACCGACGTGGTGGAGAACCCCGAGAAGAATATGGACTTCCTCGAAAAGGTGCAGAAGATGGCAATTCCGGTGCTGTTGCTCATCAACAAGATTGACGAGAGCGACCAGAAGACGCTGGGCAATCTGGTGGAGAAATGGCACACGCTGCTTCCCAACGCGGAAATCCTGCCTATCTCGGCCAAGAACAAGTTCGGTGTGGACCTCCTGCTCAAGCGCATCAAAGAACTCCTACCCGACTCACCGCCCTATTTCGACAAGGACCAGCTCACCGACAAGCCGGCGCGCTTCTTCGTCTCGGAGATTATCCGCGAGAAGATACTCCTCTACTACGACAAGGAGATTCCCTACTCGGTAGAGGTGCGTGTGGAACGCTTCAAAGAAACGGAACGCAACATCCACATCAACGCCGTCATCTACGTGGAGCGCGACAGCCAGAAGGGCATCATCATCGGCCATCAGGGCGTGGCACTGAAGAAGGTGAGCACCGAGGCGCGCAAAGCACTGGAGCGGTTTTTCGGCAAGCCCATCTTCCTGGAAACCTTTGTCAAGGTGGACAAGGACTGGCGGTCGTCGCAACGGGAACTGAACAGCTTCGGCTACAATCCCGAGTAAGTAATAAACAGAGAAACAACAAGAGCAAAACAGATATGGCAAACTTAGTAGCTATCGTGGGACGGCCCAACGTGGGGAAATCCACCCTTTTCAACCGCCTGACCAACACGCGCCACGCCATCGTCAGCGACGAGGCAGGCACTACGCGCGACCGCCAGTACGGCAAGTGTGAATGGAACGGACGCGAGTTCTCCGTGGTAGACACCGGCGGATGGGTGGTCAACAGTGACGACATCTTCGAGGAGGAAATCCGTAAACAGGTGCGCGTGGCTACCGAAGAGGCCGACCTCGTGCTCTTCCTCGTCGACATCCAAAACGGACTGACAGACTTGGATGTTGATGTGGCCAATATCCTGCGGCGCTCGAAGCTGCCCGTCATCCTTGTAGCCAACAAGGCGGACGATGGCAAGCACCTCTACGACCAGTATGAGTTCTACCGCCTCGGACTGGGAGACCCCTACTGCGTCAGTGCTGCCACGGGGTCGGGCACGGGCGATTTGTTGGACCTCGTGGTGTCGAAATTGAAGACCGACGAGATTGACGAGGTGGCGGACGGCACACCGCGCTTTGCCGTGGTGGGCAGACCCAATGCTGGCAAGTCGAGTATTATCAATGCCTTCATCGGTGAAGACCGCAACATCGTGACGGAGATAGCAGGCACCACGCGCGACTCCATCTACACCAGGTACGACAAGTTCGGCTTCGACTTCTATCTCGTCGACACGGCGGGTATCCGTCGCAAGAACAAGGTGACGGAGGACCTGGAGTTCTACAGCGTGATGCGCTCCATCCGCGCCATCGAGAACAGCGATGTGTGCATCCTCATGATTGATGCCACGCGCGGCATTGAGGCACAGGACATGAACATCTTCCAGCTGATACAGAAGAACAACAAGTCGCTCGTGGTCGTGGTCAACAAATGGGACCTCGTGCAGGACAAGTCGCAGATTGCCGTTAAGACGTTCGAGAATGCCATCCGCCAGCGTATGGCTCCCTTCACCGACTTCCCCATCGTCTTTGCCTCGGCACTGACCAAACAGCGCATCTTCAAGGTGCTGGAAACGGCCAAGCAGGTGTACCTCAACCGCACCATCAAGATAGGCACTTCCAAACTCAATGAGGTGATGCTGCCCATCATCGAGGCCACACCGCCGCCCTCCACCAAGGGAAAATACATCAAGATCAAGTACGTGTCGCAGGTGCCCAACACGCAGATTCCTACCTTCGTGTTCTATGCCAACCTGCCGCAATACGTGCGGGAGCCGTACAGAAGGTTTTTAGAGAACAAGATGCGCGACAACTGGACACTCACGGGGACACCCATCAATGTCTTCATCCGCCAGAAATAACGGCAAGAATGTTCCCATGAGATACTGTACCCAAACAACAAAACGTCAGAAGGCAAAGCATCTCTCCGTGCTTTGCCTTCTGTGCTTATGCCTCTTTGCTGCCTGCCAGCAGCATCCCCATCCCGAAGAACTGGCACTGCAGGCCGCTAAGGGCTATTATGTGGAGTTGCTCTCCGGCAACTGCGAAGCCTTCCTCGACGGCAAGGCCGTTGCCGACTCGTTTCCTCCCGACTACCGCAGCCAGATGCTGCAGGTGTGCCGCAACTTTCTGGACGAGCAGCAGGAGAACCATGGTGGTCTGTCTCACGTCACCGCCGAGCGTGCGGTGCGCGACACAACGCTGCATCTGACCCACGCCTTCCTCTTGCTCCATTTTGCCGATTCTACCCGTGAGGAGATTACCGTCCCCATGGTGGAGGTTGGCGGACAATGGAAGATGAAGTAGCTCCTTTCTCGCACCTTCACCCTTCCTTGACAATCCACTCTCCGATGGTGCGCTGCTGGCTGTCGTAATTGACACCTATCTTATACAGTCGCTTGCCATCGGCAGAGTATGGAATCAGATAGCC
>CAVFBU010000074.1:0-11436 GCA_963620725.1 Vescimonas coprocola | reverse complement strand
AGTGCTTGCTTTCTGGTTGCTTTCTGATACGGTGCTAAACGAGTGACCAAATCGGGGAAAAGAATAATCAGTTTTTATTTATGTCCCGCAGAAAGGGGCGGTACCAAATCGCCGATATTATCAGTATTTGCGCTCCATTTCCAAGAGTTGCAGTTTCGCCTCGATGCCGCCTGCATAGCCTGTTAGGGAATGGTTGGAGCCGATGACGCGGTGGCAGGGGATGAGGATGCTGAGGCCGTTGGCTCCGATGGCCTGGGCCACTGCCCTCACGCCATTCGGCTTGCCTACGCTTTGGGCCATCTCCTTGTAGCTCCTTGTCTCGCCGTAGGGGATTGCGAGCAGGGCGTTCCATACTCGTTTCTGGAAGTCGGTGCCTACGGGATGAAGGGGCAGATCAAAGTTCCTGCGCTTGCCGGCGAAATACTCGTCCAACTCTTGCTTGGTGCGCTCCAAGACGGGAGAAGACGCGGTGACGAACGTAGCGTTCAAGAGCCTTTCCAACCGCCGTTTGTTGCGCTCGGCGCAGGGCATTCCGTGCCAGTCGCAGAGGCAAAGAGCCTCGCCTATGGAAGCCAGCACGAGTGTTCCGCAGGGGGAGTCGTAGAACTGGACGTGGAGCGTTTGCTTCATGTCATTTATCTGTACGATCTAAAAGTAAACATCCTCATGGTCAGCCCCAGTGGCATCAATGAACATCACATAGTAGACGGGCATATAGACAACCTTCCCGTCTTGTCTCACTTGTCGCTCGTTCGACATCACCAGTCCAGACGAGACGTGATAGTCAGACACGGAAAGCATCTTGCTTAGGGCACTATGTACCGTGTAGTCCTTGCCCGATTTTACTTCGATGGGCAGGATGGTCAATGAGGAATGGTCGTCCACCAGGAAATCAACCTCTCCGTTCTTGCGGTTGTCATAATAGAAGAGGCGATGGCCATGTGCCTTCAGTTCCTGTGCCACGACATTCTCATAGACGGCTCCCAGATTGATGCTCTTCTCGTCTTGCAGTATGGGGCGCAGGTTGTTGCGGTAGAGTTGGGAGGTGAGCATACCGACATCGTTGAGATAGAGCTTCAGCAAGTTCTTTTGCACTGACTCCTTCAACGGATACTTGGGGTTGGAAATGGCATGGACATCAAGGGTGATGCCCGACGAGATGAGATACTCAAACTCTTCGGTATATCTGCTGAAACGGTCGCCCTCCTTGTCTCTGATGTCCTTGGCAACAATACGCTTCTTCTTGTTCTCCATTTGCGATGGTATCATGTCGAAGATGCGACGGACGAGAAGGTTGTGTCTGTAATCCTGTTCGTACTTGGAAGCGTCTTCGCCATACATGGAATGGATGGATTCCTGTATTTCACGAACCTTTACGATGTTGTGTGTTGTCAGATAGGTATTGACGGCATCGGGCATTCCACCCACCAACAGGTATCTTCTAAACAAGTCCATGACGCGCCGGTGCATCTCCTCGCTCAGACTTTCCCTTGCCGTGAATTTCTGCCGCATAACGGCCATTGCCTCCTCTCCAAAATCATTGGCCAAGAGGAACTCCTCGAAGTCCAACTGATACATTTCCTTGCGTATGATGCTCCCTATGGGGATGGAGGTGGTGCTGCGCAGCGTGATGCCGAGCAAACTCCCGCTTGCCACAAACCGATAACGCTTGTCCTGGCGGAAGAACTTCAGCATAGTGAGATATTGGGGGTATTGTTGTATCTCGTCAAGGAAGATGAGGGTGTTTTGATGGTTGTCAAGCCTCTTCCCTGCTATCATGCTGAGATTGAGGTAGAATTCTTCCGTTGTCTTGATGTTCTTGAACGTTTGTTCTCCTTCGTCATCTTTCACGAAATTGATTTCCACAAAGTTCTTGAACAATCGCTGGCCCACCTCCCTGATGATATACGACTTGCCTACCTGGCGAGCTCCTTCCAAGATAAGAATCTTGTCGGAGTCCGTCTTAAAGTGGTCCTCTATGTAGTTTCCAATCTTTCTGTACAGCATGACATTTACACTTTTCAATAGCTTTTAGTGTTCATAAATAACACTTTTCAATACGGAATGTTGCTGCAAAATTACACTTTTCAAATGAAATCTCCAAACATATCCAGCACTTAATCCTTGCACATCATGGACGTGGGGCGGCTGCGGCTGCGGTGGAGAGCGCGAAATATTTCCAAAGGGGAGCTGCCATCATACTCTGCCATATTTCCCCGTTTTTCAGCATGGCGTACACCTCCTCACGGGTGAAGAACCTCACTTCCACGTCTTCGCCGCGGTCCAGGTGCTGTGGGCCTTGCAGCGTCACACCAGTGGCCAGGAAGCAGTGGGTGATGTTGTTCTGGCTACCGGGATTGGCGGAGATCGTCATCCACTCCTCCCAGTGTCCGCCGCCGAAGCCCGTCTCTTCCATCAGCTCGCGCCGCGCCGCTTCCTCGGGCGTCTCGCCCTGCTCCATCACACCGGCACACAACTCGTTGAGCGTCTTGCCCAGTCCGTAGCGGTACTGTCGCACGAAGACGAAGCGGCCGTCCTCCATGATGGCGATGGTGTTCACCCAGTCGGGATATTCCAATACGTAATATTTGTCGACCACAGCACCTGTGGGCAGTTGTACTTTGTCCACACGGGCGGTCAGCCAAGGCTCCCGGAACAGGTACTGCTGCGAGAGCGTCTTCCATTTCATGTCTTTGTCTTCCATATACTTGTTTTGTCTTTACTTGAATTAAAAACCTTTGCGGAGACGGTGGATAAGGGCTTTGCCGATTTGCTTGAAGTTACCATAGCGCAGGTTCAGCAGAAGCTCCTCTATAGAGCGTCCAACCTTCACCCAGGGGTGTCCCCACGCGTTGTAGCGGTACATCCGCTCCTTGTAGGTCACGTCTTCGATGACATGATGCGGATGGCGCAGGGGGAAGTCCATCTCGTAGCACTGCATCGTGAACTGGCGGCGCACACCGCGCGGCAGTGTTCGGAAGGCGGAATAATGGGTGGAGTTGTCGGTGGCTCCTATATTGCGAATCATATTGCGGACAGGCATGATGGCCAGTCCCGAGTTGAACAGCATGGTGCTCCAGAAGACGGTCTCGAAGTCCGGCTTGCCCCATTCGCGGTACTGCCGGCAGATGGGGAGGAAGTCCTTTCGGATGTGTCGGCGCTGGAGCAGGTTGCGCAACAGCCGCATATCGTACGGACTATCCAGGAAGGTGTAGTGCGCGTCCCATTGGTTGACGACGCGACTCCACGATGCCCACCCCCAGATGGAGAATGCCGAGGTGAAGAAGTAGTCGCAGGGGGTGTCGGGGGTCTGCTCGTCCATGTTGTAGCCCGCCACCATCGTGATGCGCTCGTCGTTCTCATAGCGGTCGAGCATTTCCTTGCAGAAACGGAAGAACGACACCGTCGGCACGACATCATCCTCCAGTACGATACACTTGTCGGCCAGCGAGAACGCCCAGCGGTGCGACGTGAACCCTGCTGTCGTGCAGCCTAAGTTCTGTGTCTGGTAGTTGCGCTGGACGTCACACTCCCAGTCCACGTCGGCCACCACCTCCCGGCAGGCCGTGATGGCTGGCAGGTCTTTCTCGCTGCGCGGCCCGTCCTGGAAGAGGAACAGACGGGTGGGGCGCGCCTTGCGCACTTGTTCGAACACCTGTCTCAGGCTGTCGGGACGGTTGAAGAACAGCATGAGCACGGCGATGTCGGTCTGGGCAGGATGTTTCATAGATGGTGTTGTTTGATGTGTATGATTCTTTGGTAGAGCAGGATGAGTGGACGGCTCAGCACGGGTGACAGGGTCCAAACCAGTCGGTCGTAGAGTGGAATGTCGCTGGGCAGTGGGCCGATGGCCTCACGATAATAGTCCTTGCGCACCTGGTAGCAGCCGTCGTGGATGAACTTCTCGTATTCCTTCAACTGATGCAGCACGAAGGCACTATGCAGCTCCGCCCATCGCGGTTGTAGGGTCTGGCGCAGCAGGCGGTCGTAGAGCCTCTCGCGGTCAAGGGTGCGGCGGCGCGTGTTGGGCACGCCGACCGTGTAGCGGTAGACGCAGTCGGTGATGAACCACACCTTGGGGTGCTTCATCAGCACCTTCACCTGCATCAGCTTGTCTTCGCCCTCGATGATGTCGCGCGGTGTGTCGAGACATTCCTCAAGGATGGTGCGGCGGAAGATGGCGGCCCACAGCACCGGGAAGCGGTTCTTTCCGGCAATGATGGCGCGGATGAGGGGCGTGGGACTGACCTCCCCCTCATACACCACGGGCGACCGCGTCCCGTCCTGGGTGCAGAAGGTGGCCACCACCTCGTCGGCTTCCGTCCGGCAGGCAGCATCGTAGAGGGTGCGCAAGGCTCCGGGGAGCAGTTCGTCGTCGCAGTCCACGAAGACGATGTAGTCACCCTGCGCCTGCTCCACCCCATAGCGGCGCGCCGCCGTCACACCCTGGTTCGGGGTGTGGAAGATGCGCAGCCGATGGTCGCCTGCCAACTGGTCGCACAGCGCGCCCGAGCCGTCGGTGCTACCATCGTCAACGGCCACAATCTCCATCCCGTCCATATCCTGGGCGAGCAACTGGCGGAAGCAGCGTTCCACATATTCCACCTTATTATATACGGGGACAACGACGGAGACTTTCATAGTTTTCGCTTTTTGGGTGAGACATAGTGCAGACACTCTTCGAGAATCTGGGCGTGAGCCAGTTTGAGGATGAGCAGATAGAGCACTGCCGCCAAGACCATACGCGCCAACAGCAGCACGGGTGCAATGGTCAGCCACAGGGTGGCGTAATGCGTGACGACCATCACCACGGCGGAAGCGGCAAGAAAGGGCAGCAGGTCGGCCACGACGTGCCGGAAGCGCAGTCCCGTCAGTCGGTGTGCCGCCATCTGCCACGTGGCCAGCCACAGGATGTTGAAGGCCGTGTACACCGCCACCATAGGCAGCACCCCTAAATGGCTGACGGCGATGACGATGGCCAGTTGGATGACTATCTGCAGGATGTTGAGCCACATATTGATGTCCGAACGCCCATGGCTGATGACCAGGTTCTGATAGAGCGTGTAGAACGGCATGAAAGCACCGCCGAGGCAGAGCACCTGCAGGATGGGCACGGCATCGAGCCAACCCTCGCCGATGGTGGTCACGATAAATTCGCGGCTGACCAGCGCGAGTCCCGTCAAGGCTGGAAAGGCGAAGAAGGCCGTGAAGCGGAGCATCTTACGGAACACCCGGATTTCGCGCTCGCGCTCGTTGCGGATCTCCACCAAAACGGGCTGCGCCACCTGCATCACGGTGTTGCTGACCAGTGCGTGGGCCATGGTGTTCCATTTGTTGGCCTGGAAGAAGTTGCCCGTGGTGCGCATACCGAGCATATTGCCGAAGACGACGGTGAGCATGTTGTTGCTGATGGTGGTGATAACCATCGTGACGAGGATCTTCATACTGAAACTGAAGGTCTGGCGGATGGGGGCGAAGTCGAACGAGAGGGTAGGTCGCCACCGGACGAAATACAGCCGTCCCAATACCAGTGCTAAGCTGTTGACCACCTGCTGGGCAGCAATGCTCCAGTAGGTCATTCCGGCCAGTGCCATGGCTACGGCGGTAATGCCGGAGAGCACCAGTGCCACGATGGCCACGATGGCCATCTCGCGTTGCATCATGTTCTTCGTCATGTACGCATTCATCGAGATGCCGAACGAAGAGAGGAAGAACGAGAGGAAGACCACCCGCGACAGCGCCGTCAGTTCGGGCTGGTGGAAGAAGGCGGCAATGAGCGGCGCACAGGTAAACAGCACGGCATAGAGCGCGGCACTCGTCAGCACGTTAAACCAGAACACGGCATTGTAGTCGCGGTGTTGGGGCGACTCCATATTGACCACCGCCGTGGAGAAACCGCTTGACTGCAGGTTGCCGGCAATGAGCGAGAAGATGCTCAGCACACCGACCAGTCCGTAGTCCGCAGGCGACAACAGCCGTCCCAGGAAGATGCCGAAGAGGAGGTTGAGCAACTGCGTCGTGCCGCTGTTCAGTGCTCCCCACATCAGTCCCTTGGCCGTCTTGTCCTTCAGCGATACCATAAGCAAGCGTATGTCTGTGATAGAATTTCCATGCAAATTTACAACATAAATCCGAGGAAGGAGACAAAAAGGAAGATTTTTATTTTGTATTGTCTCCGATTTGGCGTACCTTTGTCTGAGATTAATGCTACAAGACAACGAAAATCCCATTATGGACATCCAGAATATCAAGCAGGAATGGAACGCCGCCCTCATCGACATCCTCAAGGCTTTTGCGGCCATCTGTGCGCGGCATGGACTCACCTACTACGGCAGTGGCGGAACGGCCATCGGGGCGGTGCGCCATCATGGACTCATTCCCTGGGACGACGACATCGATGTCATCATGCCCCGTCCGGACTACGACCGGCTGATGGCCATTGCCAAGACCGAGGACTGGGGGAAATATGAGTTGATTACGCCCTATGGAGACGACACCTATCCGCTCTATTTCCTGAAGATTTCCAACCGGGAGACTACGCTTGTCGAAGACCGGCGCATCCCTTGCGTCATCGGACTCTATGTGGACATCTTCCCCCTTGACGGCACCGCTGACGATGTGGAAACGGCCTGGCGACTGAAGGACCGCTACGCCAAGATTGCCAACCGACTGAATGCCATCTCTACCCACAACACCTTCGGTGAATACCTTGCCTTGCTGACCAACCCCAAGGAGTGGGGGCGGTTTGCCGTCAAGACGCTGGGCTTTTTCTGCCGTGCGGCACTCCGTCGCCGCTTCCTCCGTCAGATGGACGCACTGAGCCACCGCTATGACTACGACAAGGCGCACAACGTACAGGTCTATACGGGTTCGTATGGCCACCGGGAGGTGTTTCCCAAGGCGTGGCTGGGGCAGGGGAAGAAATTTCCTTTTGAGGATACGGAGATTCCGCTGGCCGAAGCCTACGACGAGTATCTCCGCCATTTCTTCGGCGACTATATGCAGTTTCCGCCCGAGGAGCAGCGCGTGGAGAAACACCACCGCGCCTACCTCAACATCCACCGCAAGGAGCGCCGCGAGGAAATCCGCCCGAAGGTGGACTTCAAACTCTGACTTAGCCCACCTGGCTGCCGGGCTTCACGTCCTTGCTGGTGGTTACCACGCTGAGGCTCTCGTCGAAGTCGACGGCCGAGAGAATCATTCCCTGGCTCTCAATGCCCATCATCTTGCGCGGTTCGAAATTGGCCACGAAGAGGATGCGCTTGCCGACGAGGGCAGCCGGGTCTTCGTAGAAGGCGGCAATGCCGCTGAGGATGGTGCGGTCGGTGCCTGTCCCGTCGTCGATGGTGAACTGCAGGAGCTTCTTTGATTTCTTCACCTTCTGGCAGTCCTTGATGAGGCCGACGCGGATGTCGAGTTTCTCGAAGTCCTCGAACGACACGTTGTCCTTGACGGGTGCGGCCTTGTAGGCAGCGGCCTCGTTGGCTTTCTTGGTCGCAGCGAGCTTGTCGAGCTGCTTCTGTATCACCTCGTCCTCAATCTTCTCGAAGAGCAGCGAAGGCTCGTTCAGCTGGTGGCCGGCCTTCAACAGGTTGATGGTGCCGAGCTGTTCCCAGTCGAACGACGTGATGTTGAGCATATCGCGCAGCTTCTTGCTGGAGAAGGGCAGGAATGGCTCGAAGGCGATGGCGAGGTTGGCCACCAGTTGGAGGGAGATGTTCAGGATGGTCTCCACGCGCTTCATGTCGCTCTTGGCCACCTTCCACGGTTCGCAGTCGGTGATGTATTTGTTGCCGATGCGAGCCAGGTTCATGGCTTCCTTCTGTGCTTCGCGGAACTTAAACTGGTCGAGCAGAGCCTCCACGCGTCCCTTCACGTCCTTGAACTCTTCCAGCGTCTGGCGGTCGACCTCCTGCAGTTCGCCACAGGCAGGCACGATGCCGTTCCAGTATTTCTTGGTGAGTTGCAGGGCGCGGTTCACGAAGTTGCCGTAGATGGCCACGAGTTCGTTGTTGTTGCGGTCCTGGAAGTCCTTCCAGGTGAAGTTGTTGTCCTTGGTCTCCGGCGCGTTGGCGGTCAGCACGTAGCGCAGCACGTCCTGTTTGCCGGGCAGGTCCACCAGGTATTCGTGCAGCCAGACGGCCCAGTTGCGCGAGGTGGAGATTTTGTCGTTCTCCAGATTCAGAAATTCGTTGGCTGGCACGTTGTCGGGCATGATATAGCCGCCGTGTGCCTTCATCATGACGGGGAAGATGATGCAGTGGAACACGATGTTGTCCTTGCCGATGAAGTGGACGAGGCGCGTGTCGTTGTCCTTCCACCAGGTCTCCCAGTTGCCCCAGCGTTCGGGGTCTTTCTCGCATAGCTCCTTGGTGTTGGACACGTAGCCGATGGGCGCATCGAACCAGACGTAGAGCACCTTGCCGTCAGCTCCCTCGATGGGCACGGGAATGCCCCAGTTGAGGTCGCGCGTCATGGCGCGGGGCTGGAGGTCCATGTCGAGCCACGACTTGCACTGGCCGTAGACGTTGGGTCGCCACTCTTTGTGCTCCTCCAAAATCCACTGCTTCAGCCAGTCCTGGTATTTGTTGAGGGGCAGATACCAGTTCTTCGTCTCCTTCATCACGGGTGTTGAACCGCTGATGGTCGACTTCGGGTTGATGAGTTCCAGGGGCGACAGGTCGCGTCCGCACTTCTCGCACTGGTCGCCGTAGGCTCCCTCGCTGTGGCAGTAGGGACACTCGCCCGTCACATAGCGGTCGGCCAGAAACTGCTTGGCCTCTTCGTCGTAGAGCTGTGTGGAGGTCTCTTCGGTCAGTTTGCCCTCGTCGTAGAGCTTGCGGAACCACTCGGCGGCAAACCGATGGTGGATGTCGGAGGTGGTACGGCTGTAGATGTCGAAGGAGATGCCGAACGCCTCGAACGAGTCTTTAATCATCTTGTGGTAGCGGTCCACCACGTCTTGCGGCGTGATGCCTTCTTTCCGTGCGCGGATGGTGATGGGCACGCCGTGCTCGTCGCTGCCCCCGATGAATATCACGTCTTCTTTCTTCAGTCTGAGGTATCTTACGTAGATGTCTGCAGGCACATAGACGCCTGCCAGGTGGCCGATGTGTACGCCGCCGTTGGCGTAGGGCAGTGCTGCGGTCACCGTTGTCCTTTTGAATTTTTTCTCTGCCATGATATGATATAGGGTGTTATTTCTACTGCAAAGGTAGTGCAAACCGAGTGAAATACAAAAGAAAACCGCGTTTTTCTTTTTATTCTTGCTCGGCAGCGCGTAAAACGTAAAAAAAAATCCCGCTCGGGCGGAGCGGGATAGATGATGCTTACAGCGTGTCGAGCGAAAGCCCTTCCTTCGGCAGTTTCTTGTAGCCCTTGCCGTTGACGGTGATGTCGGAGGAGTTGCTGGCCTTGAAGATGTGGCCGGTGGTCTGTACGTGGATGTCGTTGAGCGTGACACCCTTGGTGTGGTTGACCACGATGCCCTCCTTCACGTTGTTCACTTCGAGGTCGCGGATGTTGATGTTGGTGACGGGCATTTCCGGCAGACCGTTGAAGTAGGCGGCGCGACGTGCTGTGCGGCAGACCACGTGCTGGATGTCGATGTTGCGGAA
Source organism: Vescimonas coprocola (assembly GCA_963620725.1). Lineage (GTDB taxonomy): Bacteria > Bacteroidota > Bacteroidia > Bacteroidales > Bacteroidaceae > Prevotella. The sequence goes on along the minus strand of CAVFBU010000074.1, from coordinate 1,819 downwards.
ACACGGCGTGGTCTCGTCCACCTTGAAGACGGGCACGGCCTGCTGCTTCTTCTCGTCGCCGTCGGCCAGTGCTTCCACGGCCGACTTCCCACCATAGTAGAGGTCGAAGGTGATGACATCGGTCTGGATGTCGAACATCGAGATGTTGCGGATGAAGATGTTCTCCACCACACCGCCGCGTCCGCGTGTGCTCTTGAAGCGCAGTCCTACGTCAGTGCCGAGAAACTGGCAGTCGCGCACCATGATGTTCTTCACACCGCCACTCATCTCGCTGCCCACCACGAAGCCGCCGTGACCCTTGAAGACGGTGCAGCCGCTGATGATGACGTTCTCGCAGGGAATGCCACGCTTGCGCCCGTCGGCATCCTTGCCACTCTTGAGGCAGATGCCATCGTCGCCCACGTCGAAGGTGGAGTTGACAACCAGGGCGTTCTTACACGACTCTAAGTCGAGTCCGTCGCCGTTCTGCGCGTAGGCTGGGTTGCGCACCAACACATCCTCGATGAGCACGTTCTCGCACATCAGCGGATGGATGTTCCAGGCCGGTGAGTTCTGGAAGGTGACGCCCTTCAGCCACACGTTCTTGCAGCCCACCAGACTGACCATCACGGGGCGCAGGAAACGCTTCATGCTGTTCCACTCTGCCTCGGTGGCTGGTGTGGCTGGCACGTTCATGTTGGCGTTGTTGTCGGCCTGTAGTGCGCCGTCGGTGGGAAACCAGTAGTCGGGACGCTTGAAGGCTCCGCCACGGGAGGTGATGGCCTTCCACTGGCCTTCTGTCACTTTCTGCTTCTTCAGCGGACGCCAGTACTCGCCGTTGCCGTCAATCGCACCATGGCCGGTGATGGCCACATTGGTGAGGTTCGTGCCCGAGATGGGCGACTGGCAGCGGCGCGTGTCGAGTCCCTCAAAGGAGGTTTGGATGAAGGGGTAGAGTGCGTCGTCGGGCGAGAAGAGGATGATGGCTCCCCGGTCCAGGTGGAGGTTGATATTGCTCTTTAGTACGATGGGACCGGTGAACCACACACCCTGTGGCACGGTCAGCCGACCACCGCCCTTAGCCGACAGGGCCTCGATGGCCTGGCGGAATGCCTCGGTGCAGAGCGACGATCCGTCGCCCACGGCACCAAAGTCGCGGAGGTTGACCTCGTTGGCAGGAAACTGCGGACGGGTCACTTTGCTCATCTCGAAGGGAAGACCGTCGTAGAGTGCGTCGTAGTTGTTGTTGCCGCAGGCAGCCTTTGCGCCTATGCTCATCAGACAGGCGGCAACGATAGCAAAAAGTTTTCTCATGTGTTCTTTCGGATTTTTGTTGTTAAGTAGATGTTTAGTAGAATGTATCAATAGCGGTTTCCTTTCAGTTCCGACTACAAGCGTAGGGACGCCCGGGCTCGAACCGGGGACCTCTGCAATGTGACTGCAGCGCTCTAAACCAACTGGGCTACGCCCCTCTGACTTGCGTCTGGGAAAAGACCGTCTGTTCTTGCGTCTTGGAAGCCAAGCATTTACGCGTATTCTATCTTCTGACGCTCATGCCAACTTCTAACAGCTTCATAATCTTATCGGGTGCAAAGGTAGCCATTTCCCATGAAACGGCCAAACTTTCAGCAGACTTTTTTGAGTGGAAGGTACAGAGTAGCGTATCGAGGAAAGTCACCCCTCTCCGTTGTATGAGGATGTTATGCGCAATGCAATAGCCGTATAGCTGACACAACAAAAGCGGCCAACGGGTTTTTCCGCCAGTCGCTTTTTGAGTGTTGAATGTTAATTCTTAATTCTTAATTAAAAAGGGCCGTGACCCATGCAGGAGGTGGTGCCC
>CAVFBU010000073.1:0-11497 GCA_963620725.1 Vescimonas coprocola | reverse complement strand
CGCTCACTGAGCTTGATGATTTGCTCGAGAGTCTGAATCTGTCGTTTGGAACCGATATTTCAAAGTATAAACTGGACAAGGAGTGACCCTTCGGGCTGTTCCGTCTGTCCTCTAAGAACAAAAACGAAAAATGAGACACAATAAGAAATTCAATCACCTGAGTCGTACTGCAGACCACCGCGCTGCCATGCTTGCCAACATGGCCATTTCGCTGATCATGCACAAAAGAATCACTACGACTCTCGCCAAGGCAAAGGCCCTCAAGAAGTATGTTGAGCCGCTGATTACGCGCTCAAAGGACGATTCCACCAACTCCCGCCGCGTAGTGTTCAGCTACCTGCAGAACAAAGAGGCGCTGAAGGAGCTGTTCGGTGTTGTGGCCGAGAAGGTGGGCGACCGTCCCGGTGGCTACACCCGCATCATCAAGCTCGGTACGCGTCAGGGCGATGCTGCCTCGGTGGCTTTCATCGAACTGGTTGACTTCGACGAGAATATGGCTAAGACCGTGAAGGCCGAGGCTAAGAAGACTCGCCGCTCGCGCAAGTCCGCAGCCGCCAAGACCGAGGCAGCTCCTGTTGCTGAGGCAACTCCTGCAGAGGAGTCCGCTCCCGTTGTGGAAGAGGCTGCTGAAGCTCCCGTTGCCGAGGCTGCTCCTGCCACTGAAGAGGCCAAGGCCGAATAATCCGTCAGCTGACGACACACAGATAGTACAATCCCGCTTGCTGATGGTGAGCGGGATTTCTATATGCCGATTACAAAACAGAAAAATGCTATGGAAAATATTGAAGTAATGGTCGTGCTGTTCCTTATGGTCGTGTTGGGCTATGCCCTGTGCAAGCTCGGCTATATGTGCGAAGCCTTCGACCAGAAGCTCTCGTCCATCGTGATTGATGTCACGTGTCCGGCCTTGATTCTCTCGTCCGTTATGGGTTCCGAACTCCCCGACCGTTCCCTCATCCTGCCACTGCTTGGCGTGGGCTTCCTTACCTATGTGCTGTTGTTGGTGTACGGCTTCGGTATTCCCCGATTGATTACCAAGAACCATGATGACCAAGGCATGATAGGCTTCGCCCTGATGTTTGCCAACGTCGGCTTCATCGGCTATCCCATTGTCGCCTCCATCTTCGGCCCGACCGCCGTTTTCTATGCGGCGCTGCTGAATATGCCCAATACGTTTTTCATCTTCACCGCCGGCGTAATGCTCGTGAAGGGTGAGTATAGTCTTCGGAGCATCAACCCCAAGTTGCTGTTCTCGCCTTCGATGATAGCCGCCTTTATCGCTGCCTTCATCGTGATCTTCGGTGTACACGCCCCCGACTTCATTGCCCGTCCCGTGACGATGGTCGGCAATGTCACCGTTCCAGCATCCTTGATGATTATCGGTTCCTCTATGGCACGCCTGCCGCTGAGAGAGATCGTGGGTAGCCCGAAGGTGTATGTGGCCTCGTTCCTGCGTCTGGCTGTCGTGCCCCTGTCGGTCTATTTCCTCTTCAGACTTTGTGGGGTCAGCGATGTGGTCAACAACATCAACACGGTGGTCATTGCCATGCCTGTAGCCTCGTTCGGCACGATGTTCTGTATGAAATACGGGCGCAATCCCTCGCTGATGACCGAGATGACGTTCGTCACCACCGTGGCCTCCATCTTTACCATACCCCTGATAGCCCTGCTGTTCTGAGAACGTACGGTTGGGAACGTGCACAGCCTTTATGGGTGTGCAAAATTAACAAAATGTAACCTCTGCGGCAAAATATTTTGTGTTTTTCCTTTGTTGTTTCGTAGAAGATGCCTATATTTGCAGTGTCTAAGTGACACATTGTAAACAAGTATAGTCATTAACACATAAAAACCAGAAACAATGAACGTAGAGAAAATCATGCAAGACCTGGAGCGCAAACACCCGGGTGAAGCCGAGTATCTGCAGGCAGTTCGTGAAGTGTTAGTCTCCATTGAGGATGTCTACAACCAGCATCCCGAGTTTGAGCGTGCCAAGCTCATCGAGCGTTTGGTAGAGCCCGAGCGCGTCATTACCTTCCGCGTACCTTGGACCGACGACAAGGGTGAGGTGCACGTCAATATCGGTTATCGCGTGCAATACAACAGCGCCATCGGCCCGTACAAGGGCGGTCTGCGCTTCCATCCCTCCGTGAACCTCAGCATCCTGAAGTTCCTCGGTTTCGAACAGACCTTCAAGAACGCGCTGACCACGCTGCCTATGGGCGGTGGCAAGGGCGGTTCCGACTTCTCCATTCGCGGTCGCAGCGACAACGAGGTGATGCGCTTCTGTCAAGCCTTCATGACCGAGCTATACCGCCATATCGGTCCCGATGAGGATGTTCCTGCCGGTGACATCGGTGTGGGTGCGCGTGAGATAGGCTATCTCTTCGGCCAGTACAAGAAGCTGACCCATCAGTTCCAGGGCGTGCTCACGGGCAAGGGCATCGAGTGGGGCGGCTCCAAGATTCGTCCCGAGGCCACGGGTTATGGTGCCCTCTATTTCGTGCGCCAGATGTTGCAGACCCATGGCCTTGACCTCAAGGGCAAGACCGTAGCCATCTCCGGCTTCGGCAATGTGGCTTGGGGCGCAGCCAAGAAGGCTACGGAGCTGGGTGCTAAGGTCATCACCATCAGCGGTCCTGACGGCTATATCTACGACCCTGCCGGTCTTGACGCCGAGAAGATAGACTATCTGTTGGAGCTTCGTGCCTCCGGCAACGACATCTGCTCGCCCTACGCCGAAGAGTTTGAAGGCTCCGAGTTCTTCGCGGGCAAGAAGCCATGGGAGCGCAAGGCCGACATCTATCTGCCCTGTGCCACCCAGAACGAGCTTAATGGTGCCGATGCCGACCAGATATTGGCTTACAAGCCACTCTGCGTTGCTGAGGTGTCCAATATGGGTTGCACGGCCGAGGCTGCCGAGAAATTCATCGCTGCCCACCAGCTCTTCGCCCCCGGCAAGGCTGTCAACGCCGGTGGTGTGGCCACGTCCGGTCTGGAAATGACCCAGAACTCCATGCGCTTGGGCTGGAGCGAGGCTGAGGTTGACGAGAAACTCCACTACATCATGTCGAACATCCACGAGCAGTGCGTCAAGTACGGCAAGCAGTCCGATGGTTATATCGACTATGTGAAGGGTGCCAATGTGGCCGGCTTCATGAAGGTGGCCAACGCTATGATGGCTCAGGGAATCGTATAAACACTCTCAATATAATAATAGGTAAAAAGAAAATCACTCTGCCGTCGTTGAGACAGGCAGAGTGATTGTTTTTTTACAAGCCGCTGCGACAGCGGTATGCTATTAGTCGAGCTGAGCCAGCTTGCCGTCCGAACCGAGCACATTCACAATCTTGTGGATGTACATCTTCTTCATGTTCTCACGGGCAGGCTTCAAGTACTGGCGCGGATCGAAGTCTCCCGGGTGCTCGGCCAGGTGCTTGCGGATGGCAGCCGTCATGGCCAGACGGGAGTCGGAGTCGATGTTAATCTTGCACACAGCCGACTTCGCAGCCTTGCGCAGCTGCTCCTCGGGAATACCGATGGCTGCTTCGAGGTGGCCGCCGTACTTGTTGATGGTGTTGACCTCCTCCATGGGCACAGACGAAGAGCCGTGGAGCACGATGGGGAATCCGGGCAATTTCTTCTCAATCTCCGCCAGCACGTCAAAGGCGAGGGGCGGCGGAACGAGCACGCCGTTCACCAGGGTGCACTGCTCCGGCGTGAACTTGTGTGCACCGTGTGACGTACCGATGGAGATGGCCAGTGAGTCGCATCCCGTGCGTGTGGCGAAGTCAATCACCTCCTCGGGCTTGGTATAGTGGGATTCAGCGGCGACCACATCGTCCTCTACGCCAGCCAGTACGCCGAGTTCAGCCTCTACGGTCACGTCGAACTGGTGGGCATAGTCCACCACCTTCTTGGCCAGTGCCACGTTCTCCTCGTAGGGCAGGGAAGAGCCGTCGATCATCACGGACGAGAAGCCGTTGTCGATGCAGTCTTTGCACAGCTCGAAGGTGTCTCCGTGATCCAGGTGCAGCACGATTTCGGGGTGTGTGCATCCCAGTTCCTTAGCATACTCCACAGCACCCTTGGCGAGGTTGCGGAGGATGGTGCCATTGGCGTAGTTGCGTGCGCCCTTGGACACCTGCATGATGACGGGCGACTTGGTCTCCACTGCAGCCATCACGATGGCCTGCATCTGTTCCATAGTGTTGAAATTGAATGCTGGGATTGCATAACCGCCAGCAATGGCACGCTTAAACATCTCACGGGTGTTTACGAGGCCGAGATCTTTGTAGTTTACCATATTCTTCTCTGTTTTATTTGTGTGTAGGTTGAAAAATCCAGTGCAAAGGTAGGAAAAAAACTCGAAACGTGTAGGATATAGGGTCGAAAGTTTCCGTGTTTCCCCTTTTCTTTTTTATATTATGGAGGGATTTAGCGTCCTGTACCCCCGTTTTGCAAAACCCACATTCCATTTCTCCGTCACTGGAGCGTCAGCGTCTTTGCCGCGCCGGCTTTGAGGTGCAGGTGGACGGTGCGGTTGGCGTAGCGCAGTGTCACCGTGCCGGAAGCCTTCGCCTTGACGGTGGCTTTGGCCAGCTGACCACCGTGCCACGCCATGGCCACCTCGTAGCCCCCACGGGCGCAGAGTCCGCTCACCGAGCCGTCGCTCCATGCCGCAGGCAGTGCAGGCAACAGTTCGATGGTAGCCTTCCCACCCTCGTAGCGGCTCTGCAGCAGCATCTCTGCCACGCCTGCCGTGCCTCCGAAATTGCCGTCAATCTGGAAGGGCGGATGTGCGTCGAACAGGTTGGGGTAGGTGCCTCCCCGATGGGGCAGGGCAGAGGTGCGGTCGTTTTCCGGGCGCACAGGCGTGAGCAACTGGCGGTAGACGCGGTAGGCCCGTTCCCCATCGTGGAGACGTGCCCACAGGTTGATGCGCCATCCGGTGCTCCACCCCGTGCTCTCGTCTCCCTTCTGAATCAGTGTCTGTCGACAGGCTTCCTGCAGGTGTGCGTCTTGCAGGTGTAGTCCAGGGTATAGTCCGATGAGGTGCGACTGGTGTCGGTGGCGTGGGTCTTTGTCCCGCCAGTCGTAGTACCACTCGTTGAGGTCGCCCTCGTGCCCTATGGTGTAGGGGCGCAACTGTTTCAGTCGTTGCTGCATCCGTGTCCTTGTGGCTTTCTTTCCGCCGCAGATGCGCTGTGCCTCTATCAGGTTAGTCTTCAGTTCGCGGATGATGGCCAGGTCGGCCGTGCCGCCGTAGCAAGTCGTCCCCACGTATCCCTTGTCCGTCACATATTCGTTTTCCGGCGAGGTGGAGGGTGCGGTGATGAGTTGTCCGGGTTGGTTGGGGTCTTCCGTCAGCCACGCGTCGCAGAAGTCGTCAGCACCCTGCATCAGCGGCAGTGCAACGCGGCGCAGATAGTCCTCGTCGCGCGTGAACAGGTAGCGTTCCCACAGCGTGTTGACGAGCCATGCTCCCCCCATGTTCCAGCAGCTCCACATTGGACTTTCGCGGTTCTCTCCCACGGGGTTGGTCATGGCCCACAGGTCGCTGTTGTGGCTGGCGCACCATCCCTGGCTGATGCCGTAGAAGTTTCGGGCGGTGTGCCGTCCGTTCTGTGCCAGTGCTTCGACAAAATGGTCGAGTGGCTGTGCCATCTCGGCCAGGTTGGTGGTGAAAGCTGGCCAGTAGTTCTCCTCCAGGTTGATGTTCATCGTGTAGTTGCCGCGCCACGGCGACCAGAGGTGCGGTGTCCACAGCCCCTGCAGATTGGCTGGTACACCCGGTGTCCGCGAGCTGCTGATGAGCAGGTAGCGTCCGTACTGGAAATAGAGCGTTTCGAGATAGGCGTTGCCTTGCCGCCGTAGGAGACTGTCGGTGGTCACTTCGGGCATTTCACCGCCCAAATGGAGCTTGACGCGGTCGTAGTACGCCCGATAGTCGCTGACGTGGCGTTGGCGCACCTCCGAGAAGGTCGTATTGACGGTGTGCCAGGCATCGTCGGCGGCCTGTTCCAGATAGGGTGCTCCGTGGGTGACGGGGTGGTTGTGTGGGCCGTTGAAGCTGGTGGCGTTGACGATATATATGGTGGCTGTCGTGGCGTGTCGCAGTGTCAGTCCCTCGCTGTCTGCCGTGGTGGTACCATCGGTCTCGCCGAGGCGCACGATGGTGCAGAAGTGGATGCTCTCCGCCGCGTCGCCCGTGGCGTGTCCCGTTAGAGTCAGTTGGTTTCCGTTGCTGGCCTTCACCTGGTGGGGCAGCTGCGCCCCGATGGTCAGCCGTCCGTTGAGTGCGCCGGGCTTGTCGGCCGTGAGACGTATGGCAATGGTGCGGTCGGGGTGGGAGGCGATGTATTCACGCGTGAACGTCACGCCGTTGCGCTCGAAGCAGTCGGAGGCCACAGCCTGGTCAATGTCGAGCGTGCGCTGGTAGTTCTTCACCTTCCCTTGGTTCCAGTCGTAGAGATGGATGGTGGCCAGGGGTTGGTAGTATTCCGAGTTGTGTCCCTCCACGTGGAGTTGCAGGCTGTCGGCACGCGGATAGTCCTCGGCGAAGAGTGCCTTGCGAATCTCGGGAATCCATTTCGCAGCCCCTTCCCCCTCGTTGGGGTCCACGGGCTTCCCCGTCCACAGCGTGATGTCGTTCAGATAGATGAGGCAGTCGTCTGCGCCGCCGTACACCAGTGCGCCCATCTTACCATTGCCGATGGGCAGTGATTCCTCAAAATAACGCGCCTGTCGGTCGTAGACGAGCCGCATGGGCAGTTGCCGGTCGGTGTCGCCGGCCTTCGCCATACTTGTACTTATTGACAGAAAGAGTGGGAGGAATAGAAAGTATTTTATGCGTTTCATGTCCTTTTCTTGTTTCGACGGCAAAGGTAGTGCAAATATCTGGAAATCACAAACTTTTCCAGTACTTTTAACGCTCCGTTCGGTAATTTGGCCGAGTTTTGTTCGGTAATTTGGCCGAGTTTTGTTCGGTAATTTGGCCGTGTTTCGTTCGGTAATTTGGCCGTATTCTATTTCTTCATCACCCATACCTTGTGACTTCCCCTCCCCCTGTAGCCGAAGGGGGAGTCGTCGCCATGGGTCAACTTCTTCAGTTCCAGCGAGGCGGTGGTGCGGCTCAGGTTGTTGAGGTTGGCATACTCCTGCAGGGTGAAAAAGGGGTGTTTCTCCAGCCACCGCTTGCCTCGCTCTATGCGCTCTTCGAGGGAGTATTTCTGCTTGTAGAGCCGGCTCACCCCACTCATGTCGCGCTGCAGTTCTATGTCGTAGTTGATGCGCTCCACGAGTTTGGCGTCCGACTTGTAGTTCACGTCCTTCACCTTCACCCTGCGATAGAGCATCTTGTCGTCATCGCCCTGCATCTCCACCGGCTTCTCGTCGTCGAAGTCGAGGGAGAGGGAGAAGGTGCCGATGTCGTCCAGCTTCACCGTATATCCCATGGCCAGCATCTCGCGGAGGTAGTTTGCCACGTCGGCGAGTACGGCGGCCACCATACTCACCGGGATGGCGTGGTTGTGGAAGCGCATCTGCTCAATAAACTCCTTGGTGCTCAGTTGGCGGTTGGCTACCAACTTCGGGTAGACCCGCTTTTCGCCAATGCCGTTGAGGCTTGACATTTCTTGCAGTTTGTATTTTGCCATATCCTTGCTGAATTGATAAGAAACGTTATCTGTTTTTGTATTTATCCTTAATGGAAATTTCCGTCCCGTGTCTCGGAATGTCCGTTCCGTGTCACGGAACGTGCGTTCGCCGTCGCGGAATGTCCGTTCCGTGACACGGAACGAATTTTTTACTATGGTGCAAAGATAAGAAGTATTAACGGAAAAAACAAGAAAAGTGCACCCTTTTTACACTTTATCCCCTATTTCCCAAGTTTTCCAATAACCTCCTTGAACGTTTTTGCCAAAAAAAGTATTATCTTTGTACCCGAAATCAATATACGACGCTATGGAAGCAATAACTTTTAGCCCGGCACAGGTACATGTGTTCAATTTGGTATCGCATATCAAGTCGGCCATGGGATTGGAGCAGTTGCGCGAACAGCTGGCGGCCTTCTATGCCAAACAGGTGGATGACGAAATGGATGCTCTGTGGGAGAGCGGCCAGTTTGACGGCAAGAGACTCCATGAGCTGCGCGGCTCACATTTCCGCACACCCTACAACAAGTAAGCCCCCCAGTAGAACGATGCGCCCCGTAGTGATAGACACCAACTGCCTGTTGCAGATTATCTCGCGCAAGAGTCCATATCGCCCGATATGGGATGCATTCCTCAATGGGCGTTACCAGCTCTGCGTTTCCAACGAGATACTGGATGAATATCAGGAGATACTGGAACAGCAGATAACGCCGACCGTGGCTGAGAACATCGTTATGCTGATTCTCAACAAGACGAGCACCCTGCTTGTTGACCCGCATTTCCGAATGGAACTGATAACTGCCGACCCCAACGACAACAAGTTCGTGGATTGTGCCTTTGCCGCAGGAGCCGACTATCTCGTCTCGGAAGACGGCCATTTCAACGTGCTTCGCACGACTCCGTTTCCACTGCTCAATCTCGTCACGCTTGACGAATTTCTGCAGACCAGAATTGTAAACGGCGAATAACGCCCCGTCCACAATATTATAAATGTATAGGGAAAGGAAACGAAAGCAGCCTGATCATTTCTATCCTACAGATTTTAGAGTTTTATCGTATTTAGCTCTTCCAACAAGGCACGGCTGCGAGCATAGTTTTTTCTAAGCCCATCAATCGCTGCCTGCACCTTGTCAGCACCTCCAAGCTTGACGGCATGTTTCAGATGGCGGCACATCTCCTGATAGGTCTTGCGATTGCTGGTATAGGTGCTATCCTTCAGATGGACAGCATAATCTATATATATGGTGATGACTTCATCCCGGTAGTCATGCAGCAGTTGCGCCTCATAATGCTGCAACGTGTGTATGTTGCCCTGCTTACGTATATATTCCAGCAATCTGTCATACCATTTCTCACGAGAGCAGAGGTCTGGATATTTCTCGCCATGTCTCGAATCGATGGCTTGCTTGGCAAGTCCCTCAGCAAACTCACTCCATTTGTCAGCAGGAACAGTCTGTTTCAGAATCTCGTAGAAATCGCCTTGCTCATAGAATGGGTCAACATACAGTATGCTGGCATATTTTACAATCAGTTTATGGTTGTTCTCCTTCTGTGCAATACGCAGCATCCAATGATTCCAAGTGTGAACAATGCCTCGTTTGTTCTCTTTGTCCTGCTCGATACCATCCCGTGCCAACTGGTATGCTTTGGATAGGTCGTTGGCTTCCAAAGCCTCCTTGATGGCTGCTTCACGAAACTCCTTTATTTGAAGATTTTCCATCGTGAATTTATGGGCTGCATCTGCGCCTTTCCATTTGGCAACCAGCTCACGCTTCAACTTCAGAAGGGTATCCTGGTGATAATCTTTCTTCAGATAATCGTCCTTGTCAAGGCTCTTTATGATGTCCTCGTATTCATAGTCCTCTTTGGCAAGGGATATGAGAAAGTCGTACATGTCGGTGTGCCAGTCCCAACCGTCGAAGGTGTTATCTTCCACACACTCCCAACATTTCTCAATGAATAGCTCCCGGCTATAATCGTCCAGTTTTGAGATGCCGATGTCGGCCAGCGCATGCAAGCCTTGTATGCCTTCACTCATAATGGAACCGAGATAGCCCATGCTGTCGTCGGAGTGGTTGATGGCATCAATGCCGTTCTCCAGAATGGTGAAGCAGATGTCTATGACCGCCTCGTAGTTGCCTTTCTCTCTGAATTTGATGGCTGCTTCTGCGGCATCGCTCACAACACGGAGCAGTTTCGACTGTGCGCTGAACGGAATGTAGCCGTATTCCTCATCCGCATCGAGGAATGCGCAGAATATCTGGCTGGTGTATGCCTCTGCCGAATCCCCCTTCAAGAAATAGTCCTTGAACTCTTCCATGAAGTCATCCAGCACTTCCTGTATGCCAAGCTCCTTGGCTACAAACTTGCGCAAATCCTTTTCTGGTATCTGCTTCAGCACGTCCTTGACGCTATTCTTGCTGTTATTTTTCTTCTTTCCTGCCATATTTTTGTTCATTGGGCTGCGAGGCATTCAGCGAGCATCACTTTGATGCGATTGAGATCTTCAGATTCCATGATCGGGACTTTAGTTTGGCACAAAGGTATAGAAAATAAATGAGAATGCATGGAATGAATTACAAAAATTACGAAATCTTCGCCTAATAAATGAAAATTCCGCAATTTTTGTGAATAACAGATGACTATTTATGATTCGGGTTGGGTCAGATTGGTAAGTGAACCAAGGTAGCGACTTTTAGGAATCTTGTCAAAATCAGGCGTAGTGGCCGTTTCGGGCGAAAAAATCCATGGAGGGGTAAAAACCTTGAGTCGACTCAATCAATCGATTGAGTCGACTCATTTGATCGATTGAGTCGACTCAAAGAATTTAATGAGTCGATTGGGTAAATGGATTGAACCAGTGGAATGTTCGGGGCAGTTTCTTTTTGTTTTACACTAATATCGTCTTCGAGTGGAAACCTTCTCACTTGACTGAATGAATTTATGGCCTATAGGGACACTAATGAATTTTTTTGGCGCAGCCCACACTCTTTAAAGTATGGCATCCTGTGTGGGGAGTCATCTTGAGCAACCAAGCCGCTGACAGGTACAAAGGCCGTGGTGCGGGTGACAAACAGAAAAAACGTATTGAATAAATCCACTATTCTCGCCCTCTTTGCTGATTATTCGGAAAATTGTTGTACCTTTGCAGCCGTAGAACATCAAAACGCAACGAATATGGCAAACGTAGCAACGCTGCCCCAGGAAGGGCAACTGATAGTAAGCGTTGAAAACGTGTCGATGCTGAAAGACCTCAAGAAGGCCATCGGCATGATGCGCGGCGTGACGAAAATCACCATTCCTCGCCATCGTTGACTCTCGTCCTACGAGCGTTCCCTGCGCGACCTCGACGAGGGTCGCGTCTATAAGTACGACAGTCTGGACGATCTAATCAAGGAGATTGAGGGATGACGATGAAATACGAGCTGCATATCACCAGCGAGTGCAAGCAGAACCTGAAACGCTGCAAGCGTCGCGGCCTGCCGATGCATGAACTTTGGGCTGTCGTGGGCAAACTGCTCAACGGCGAGACGCTCAACGAGAAGTACCACGCCCACCAGCTGCACGGCGACCGACAGGGCCAGTGGGAGTGCCACATTCTTAGTAGACAAATTTATGATTCCTTTGGATTGAGGTCGAAAGGAAGCAAGGGGGCATCGACATCACCTCCATTGAAACGGTCGAAGTCGGAGATATACGAGCGGTCTTGGATGAGTTTATATTTCTCATATTCCCCATACGCCTTAGCCCGTGCTTCCTCTTGTGATACCGTTCCTGCCGAAGTGTTTGCCTCGTAGTCCATCGTAGCAAGGAACTGGGATAGGCGTTTGCGCCAATCTTCCATA
>CAVFBU010000072.1:0-11536 GCA_963620725.1 Vescimonas coprocola | reverse complement strand
ATATGATATATCATATTATATTATATATATAGTAAGCTTATTATCCCCCTTCCGAAAAACTGCAAAATGCTTAATGTGACGTTGTGACGTTGTGACGTTGTGACGTTTTTTTGGAGGAATGGGAGTAATGGGAGTAATGGGAATGGCGCGCTTGCGCTCGCTGAATGATGCGCCTGCGCGGGGCAAACGCGCCATTAACAAATTTTCACACGCCACGCGCCCCATTTTTTGGAGCAAGCCGAAAAACAGCGTACCTTTGCGCGCAGGTAATCAAACATAGGGCGCGCAGGTAATCAAACACAGGGCGCGCAGGCTATCAACAGTGCGCGCAGGCTATCAACAGTGCGCGCAGGACATCAAACAGTGGCGTTGCAGAGCTTGGCATAGGGACACGAGGCACACTTCCGAGCGTCGGGAGACGGCGAGAAGGGTTCTTCGGGATTGAAAATGCGGTCTATGACTGCTTTCAGCTGCTGCCCAAACGCATCGAGGAACGGGGCAGCATCGCGGATGGGTTCCTTGCCGAAGCACAGCGTGGGGTCGTAGTCGTCGCCTCGCGCGTGCTGGATGAACAGCAGGGCTGGGCTGACAGGAAGGTGGTGTGGATTGACAGTCGGACTCTTGGCCACGATGCTGCTGTAGAGGAGCGTCTGGAGGTAGTAGCCGCGATGTGAATCGCTGTCGGCGAAGATGTCGTCCACGTCGGCTGCCGCCTTGAGCTTGCCGCCGCCCGTCTTATAGTCCACCACGCGGATGCGCTCCCTCAGCGTGTCGCAGTCCACGGCATCGAGGCGGTCGATGATGCCTCCGAGGGTGGTGGTGAAGTGTACGGCTCCAGCGTCCACCGGCCAGTCGCAGACGACAGCCCGTTCCAGTCCGTACACCTCGAAGGGCGCCTGTCGCAGGTCGATGCTGAGCAGCTGGCGCACGTAGTGGATGATGACCTCGCGGTTGATGAGTTGCAGACCGCCAGGGGCGGCGGAGGGCAGCTGGTGGTGGAAAGCGTCGTCAACAGTCCGTGCCACGGCGGTGTCCGACTGCAACAGCTGTTCTATCTGTGTCCGCTCGATGCGCCGTCCGCGCGCGGTGAGCTGTTCGTAGAGCCGCTGTGCAGCCTCGTGGAACACCAGTCCGAAGAGGCGGTCGTCAATCTGCAGCTCCTCGTCGTCCAGTTCGCGCAGGTCGGACACGTAGCGATAGAAGAACCGCATCGGACAGGAGCGGTAGTTGTTGATGGCTGTCGGGGTGAGCAGGGCTTTGTCGGTGTCGGGTTGCTTACGGAACCGCTGCAGCAGAATCTCCATGACGTCGGGGGTCTTCTCCACGGGTTGCTGTCCGTGTCGCTGCGTGTCCTGTCCGGCCTTGAGGTAGTGGTGGCGCACTTGATGGGGCGACTCCACCATCAGTTGCACCATGAAGCGACTCATCTCTCGCGTGTTGCCATCGTCGGTGCCGTTGTTGTAGACCAGTGTGATGTCCTGGGCGCGTTGCAGCAGTCGGTGGAAGTAGTAGGCGTAGATGGCCGTCTTATGCTCCACGGTGGTCAGTCCGTAGGCTTTTCTGAGGCTCTGTGGGATGAAGGAGCTGTCGTTGATGCCCTTCGGCATATTGCCCTCGTTGCAGGAGAGCAGCACGATGTGGTCGAAGTCGAGGTTGCGCGACTCGAGGATGCCCATAATCTGTATGCCCTCAGCTGGTTCACCATGGAAGGGCACGGTGGTGGACTGCAGGAGTTGGCGGAGCAGGCGTTGCAGGGTCGTAGTGTTGACGTTGAGGTCGCCACTTTCCGATAGACCCTTCAGTCGGTTCACCAGGGTATAGGCGCGGAAGAGCGATTCGGCGCGCAGGGCTGCCGTATCGGAGTCAGCGTCGTCCTGTTGCTGGAGTGCCACGGCCACGGTGCGCGTCACCAGGCAGAGCCATTCGAGCAGTGCCGTTACGCCGGCATCGTCCGCTGCCGCGCAGCTGTGGAGCAGTTCGTCAGCGAGCCACGGACTGTAAGGATGGCGGCGCAGGGCTTTATAGTGGAAGGCTGGCTTGCCGGCGGTTTGCCAGGCCACGAGCAGGGGCAGCAGCGATGCTATCGGTGTGGTTGCCAAGGGGTAGCCTGTGGTGATGTTCACCTTATCTACCCCACTCGGAATGTTGTGTACGACCATCGGCAACAGCTGTTCGTCGCAGAGCAGGATAGCGGTGTGCTTGCCGTCAGCCTGTCGTTGGGGTTCTGAGAGCCAGTCGGTGATGTATCGCGCTTGGATGTTCTCCGTGGCGGCGGACACGAAACGGATGTCCTTCGGCTGTCGGAACTGCTGAAAGATGTCGCTGCGCGCAGAATCCAGTTCGTTGGGGAAGCGCGACAGATACTGCGCGAGGAAGTAGCCGGCCTCGTGGCCGTGCATATAGTAGTCGTCGAAGTCCCAATAGAATTTCGCCTTCCCTTTCGCTAACAGTCCTCGGAAGAGTCGTTGTTCGACCCGATGGAGCAGGTTGAAGCCCACGAAGATATAGGTATCGTAGTCGTCGGGCAGTGCTTCGCGCTCCACCACGTCGCGGTACATCATGCCCTCATAGGCCAGTTGCTGACTGGCCAGGCGTTGGCGGAAGCGGTGGTAGACGGCAGACAGGTGTTGCCAGAGGTTCAAGAAGCGCTGCTTCAGCTCCGAGTTGTCGTCGGCGTTGAAGTTGCTGAAAAACTGCCGGAGCACCGCCCGTTGCTCGTCGGTGAGGAAGCTCAGGTCGTCCAACTCGTGGAGGTCTCGGATGTTGGCAAACACGCGGTCGGCCTCGGCCATATTCTTGTCGATGTCGTCGAAGTCGGAGAGCAAAATCTGTCCCCAGCCGTAAAAATGGTCAAGCGTCTCATCGGTCCCTGTCACCTCGGCAAACGTCTTGTGGAGGTCGCTGACGAGTTTGATGGGGTCGCCAACGGTCCACGGGGACTGCGCGCGGAAGAGGTCGCTGATGGTGAGACAGGCCGGACTCCATATCGGTTGCCCAGCCAGTCGTGCTAAGTGTTCGTTGATAAACAGCGAGGCGCGCTTGTTGGGAAAGACGAGGGCGGTGCGCGAGAGGTCGAAGCCCTGTTTGGCCACGATGTCCTCGGCTACATATTCCAAGAATGTTTTCATACCGTTTCGATTTTTATTTCGTGTTGACCCTTTCGATTTAATCCGTATAGACCGTTTCGATTTTATTCGTGTAGACCCTTTCGATTTAATCCGTATAGACGCTTTCGATTTTATTCGTATAAACATACCACAGATAGCCCTCCACCTCCTGGTGACCCATCTGCCGGAGCAACGCCATGTATTCGCTGACCTGCTCGCGGTGCTCCGGTTGGGGCTTTCCGAACTTGAAGTCCACCACTATCATGCGCCTTCCGTCAGTCATCACGCGGTCGGGCCGTCGCTCCACGACACGCCATTCCTCGTCGGTGGACAGGATGGTACACTCGTTGTAGAGCGTCCATCCGGGCGAGAACCACGCGCTGACGCGCTCATCCTGCAACCGCTTGCGCAGCATCTCCCGGAGTCGTTCGGTGGTCATCTCGCTGTCGTAGATGATGCCCTCCTGTTCCAGTTGCCGCAGCGAGGCGTCGATGTCGTCGATGGTACGTATGGTGGAGAACACGTGATGCAGCACATTGCCCGTCTTGATGTAGCGGTCGCGGCTCTCTTGTTCCTTGTCGCCCTCATCGTCGGCCACAAACTCGCGACTCTTATTGCTCTGACGGAACTGGACACGCTGCTGGAACGTCTGCATCGAGACTTGGAGCGGCGAGGGCTGTTGCAGGAATACGTTGCGACTGCTTTTCTCTTCCTTACGGCTTGTCTCGGCGGCACTGCCATACTCGAATACCAAATCGTCTGTTTCCTCCTCTACGCCCTGTATCCGACTACCCTCCAACTGCTTGGCCACCTGCGGCAACACACTGACAATCTGCGCCGAACGGCTACCTGTCGCCTTCCGTTTTCCGAGGACGAAGAGACTCTTCGAAGCGCGCGTGAAGGCCACATAGAGCAGGTTGAGGTTGTCGACGGTCAACTGGAAGTGTTCCTCTTCGTAGTCCTTGGCGTAGATGCTCTCACACATCTTCTTGCCGTAGTCCACCAGTGCCACAGGCAAGCGGTCGAAGGGTGTCCAGCTCGGTTGGCACCAAAGCGTGTGCTCCTTCTCCATCTTCCAGTCGCAGTAGGGGATGATGACGTGATCAAACTCCAAGCCCTTACTCTTATGGATGGTCAGGATGCGCAGACCGTCAATCTTGTCGCTTTGGATGGTTTTCTTGTGGAACTCCTGGTCCCAGTTTTCGATGAAGGCATCGGTTCCGGTGCTGTTGTCCTGGGCAAAATCGCGGAGGAGGTCGAAGAACTTGCAGACGTAGGCACTCTCTTCGGTCAGACGGTGCAGGGAGAAGAGGTCGTAGAGCCGTTCCGCTAATTCCACCAGTGGCAGTTGGCGCAGCGTCTCCATCCCCTCAACGAACGCCTCGGGCAGCATCTCATCGAGGTCGTGCGTACGAAGCAGATGCGCTCCATCCGTCCAGTCCGCACCGGCCACCACGCATTGCTGGTAGCGTTTCACCAACTGCGCCCGTGTCAGCTTGTCGTCGGGTCGGAGCAGCAGTCGCAGGGCGTCTGTCAGTATGTTGACCGAGGCAGCATAGTCCAGTCGGAAGGCTTCGTCGCTCACGATATTGACCTCGGGCAACTCGCTGGTGATGTAGTCTGCAATGCCGCCTATCACTCCGTTGGTACGCGTGAGGATGGCGATGTCTGACTGCCGCACTCCCTCCTCCAACCACTGTCGGATGCGGTCGGCTATCAGTGTCAGTGTCCGCTGACCATAGTCTTCAAGGGGCAGGAAACGCAGCTCTACGCGTCCCTGTCCCGTTCGCGCTCCGGGCACTTGTTGGCAGACGTCGCTGTAAGCGTGGGTGAGGGCTTCGGTATCGTCAAGTCCTTCCTCATAGAGGTCGGCGGTCTCTTGGCGCGTCAGTGTCTCGAAGAAGGCGTTGTTGAAGTCAACGATGTTGCGCTCGGAGCGGTAGTTGGTCTGTAGGGTCTTCACCTGCATGGTGTCAGCTGGAAACTGCCCCTCAATGCCGTTGAGCAGTCGCCAGTCGCCCGAACGCCAGCGGTAGATGCTCTGTTTCACATCACCCACAATCAGGCAGTGCGAGTCGCGGTGGCTCATACACTCCTGGAGCAGCACCTTGAAGTTCTCCCACTGAATGGACGAGGTGTCTTGAAACTCGTCAATCATCACGTGGCGAAGTTGCGCTCCGATTTTCTCGAAGACGAAGGGCGTGTCGGAGTCACCGATGAGGGCGTGGAGCAGGTGTTGCGTATCACTGAGCAGCAGGACGTTAGCCTCCTCGTTAATGTGCTTCACCGTTTGCTCAATGCTGTTCAGCAGCCGGAGGTTGTTGAGGTGACACAGGGTGAGGCGTGCCGAGTTGATGTTGCAGGCCAACTCACTGCGGCGTTCGGTCACATGGCGCAGCAGGGGTATCAGCGTCTTGTCGGCCAAGGCTACTATCTCGTAGCGCATGGGGTGCTTCTTCGAAACCCAGTTGCGGCCATCTTCGAGACACGACAGTGCTCGCTTTCCCACGATTTTCTCCTCATAGACGCCCTTGCGGAGGTTGATGAACAGGGCAGCGACGCCAGTCCTTCCGTAGCTCAAGTCGTCAACGGTGAGTCCGTTGTGCTCTAAGGTCTCGAAGAACGTATCGGCCACCTTCTTGAAATAGTCCTCGGCCTGACGAATCACACTGCGCAGTTGCTTGACATAGTCCTCGAAGAAGTGGGGCTGCTGTATCACTCCTTCGAGGGCGGCGCGGTGTGCTTTGTATTCGTTGCTGAAGATGGTGCAGCCGAAGTGTTTGATGTCGTGGAGCAGTGAACTCTTTCGCGTGTCACTGTTGCTCCATCCCTTGTCGTCGTTGATGTTTTCCATGACGTAGCCCAACAACCACTGGAGCATCGGGTCGCTCGTCTTGAGGTTCTCGATGAGCAGGTCGACAGCGAGCGACTCCACTTGCGCACCGTTGATGCCCACCTGTAGGTTGGCGGTCAGATTGAGTTCGCGCGCCAGGTTGCGCAACACGCTTTGGAAGAACGCATCGATGGTCTGCACGCGAAACTGATGATAGTTGTGGATGAGCAGTCGGAGAGCCTCGCCAGCGCGTTGTCTGACCATCTCTGCGCCCAGTCCTGTCTCCGTCTGCACCTTCTCGGCATAGCTCCGGGAGTCGGGCAGGTTGTTCCAGATGCCGTAGAGCTGGCTGAGGATGCGGTGCTTCATCTCTTCCGTGGCCTTGTTAGTGAAGGTCACTGCGAGGATGTTACGATAGTCGGTGGGGTTGGTCACCAACAACTTGATGTATTCCGTGGCCAGCGTGAAAGTCTTTCCGCTGCCTGCACTGGCCTTGTAGACGGTCAGCGACGGGGGGTTGTGGAGCGTGTTTGTTACCATTTTCTGAATAGTTCAAAGGTGAATTTGCAGCCGACTTCCTGGTAGTGGGTTTTTAGGAAACTGGCAAACAGGCCGATGGAGATGAAACGGGTGGTGAATCCGTAGCCGATTTCGGTGTAGGGACGGGTGTGCTCGATGGACAGTGCACTGAGATAGAGTCGCTCGGTCTCGACATAATGACCCAGTACGGGCAACCAGGAGAGGCACAGCAGGGGCGACTCATAGGAGACATGGGCGCGGAGGTAGTATGCGGAGGCGTTGTACCAGTCGCGGGAGAGCAACTGAAACTGTCCCGTCCAGTCGTCTTCCCAACCGTTCGGGAGGTTCTCGTCACGAAAGTTGGTGTAGTCCACGAAATAACTGGTCTTCTGATTCGTATAGAAGCCACCGCCCACCCGGACATTCAGCAGTCGCATACAGTCCATGCGCCGCTGGTAGCTGGCGTCAAACTCCCATCGCTCATATTCCATATTGGAGTGCAGCACGTTGCGGAAGCTGCGCTCGTAGTTGGCCGTCAGCACGGGACCGCGCTTCCAGGGCAGGAACTGCAGGGTCAGCAGGGGCGAGAAGCTGCGGTAGACCACGGGGTTGCCCGTCTCTTGCATCATCTTTCGATTGACGGCCGTGCGCTGGTGGTAGACGAGTCCGGCAGTCACTTCGAGCCAGTCGGTCAACGCCACGTTGTTGACGGCGCGCATATAGTTGTCATTGAAATACTGCAGGTCGCGCAGCGAGTCGTTCTGCTCCGTGCGCACGGTACTGCCGATTTGGTCGAAGATGGCGGAGTTCGTGATTCTGTTGCCGTTGGCCCACATCAGTTCCGCGTAGCCGTTGCGCTTGGGGTTGTAGGTCATGCGGAGTGGAGCGGTGAAATAGAACTGCTCGCGCTTGAAATTATAACCGAGCACGGGTGTGAAGTTGAGGTAGCGGTGGGCGTTCCAGATGTAGTTCATGCTCAGTTTCAACTTGTAGGCCAGGCCGCGGCTGTGGCTGTAGCTGAGGTAGAGGGGATTGAAGAGGGGCGAGGCCTTGAGACTGGCTCCGCCGCTGTTGAGCTTGATGCTGTTGATGAGTTGGTTGCCGATGATGTTGACGGCCCACTCCTTCACCTTGTTGTGCCGGACGGAATCGGCTGTCGTGCTGTCGGAACGGCTCTGAAGACTGTCGTAGTGGGCGTAGATGTCGCGCTCTAATCGGTTCAGTGGGGTGACGCGCAGGGAGTCCATCAGTCGGGGGTCTGCAAGGTTTTGTATGGAGTCGGCCACGGTCACAGGCGACTTGTACGTGGCCAGAAAACGCGTGTCGACATGATTGCCCAAGAACTTCAGACTGGCTTCCGTGGAACACCACTGCGGCAGGCGCGCACCATTGGCTTCCTCACCGGGAATCACCTGTACGCGAAAGGCTATCA
This sequence comes from Vescimonas coprocola, assembly GCA_963620725.1. Lineage (GTDB taxonomy): Bacteria > Bacteroidota > Bacteroidia > Bacteroidales > Bacteroidaceae > Prevotella. The sequence continues at coordinate 3,645 of CAVFBU010000072.1, read as the reverse complement.
TGTCGTACTCGCCTTGCAGCGTGGCCAGATGGATGCGACCCGTGCGGCGGTCTATCAGTGCATTGCCACTGACCAGTTGGGTGTTGCCCAGTCGCGGACGGAAATCAAGGCGGTACATCTCGTTGGCCACAGCACTGGAGGAGAAACGATAGAATTTCCTGTTGCTGCGGTGGAAGGGCGACAGGATGCGCTGACGATAGATGGTGCGCCCATAGAGGTTGGGGGTCAGATACTCCAGTACGGTGGGCATGACGCTGCGGTTGCGCGGCACGGTGCCACTGACCACCTGTCGCTTCAACTGGAAATGGCCCTGCTTTTCCAACTGGAGCTTCCCGTACACTTCCCCGATATATCTGCGCTCGCCCTTGGCTACGGTGTACATGCTCGGCACTAAGAAGAGGATGGGATTCCGGCGACGGGCATCAATGACGTAGCGGACGTAGGCGTTGGAGGTGGAGTCTTGAAGCGAGGCAGGCTGCTGACTGCCATACTGCCATACGCCACGGAGCAGAAGCGAGTCGGACGATGCGCTCCTTCCACAAACGATGATGCTGAACATGAACAGCATCATGCCCAGCATCAGTATTCTGGCGGATGGTTGTTTCACGCCTCAAAATTAGTGAAAAATTCCAAGGCTTCCAAACTTTACCCCAAATATTTCATCAATATCCCTTGGCTTATGCCAAATAATCCTTGGCTCAGCCCAAATATTTCATCAATATCTTGGCGTTGCCGGACTCGCGGAGCTTCGTGATGCTCTTCTCGCGAATCTGACGGACACGCTCGCGCGTCAGTCCCAACTGGTCGCCGATTTCCTCCAGTCCCTTCTCGTGGCAACCGATACCGAAGCACTGGCTGATGATGGTGATCTCGCGGTCTTTCAACACCTTTTTTAATACGGCATTCAACTCCTGCGCCATCGACTCGTGGTCTACATGGCGGTCGGTACGGGAATCCTCGCCACCAGCCATCACGTCCAACATACAGTTGTCTTCGCCTTCCTGGAACGGTGCGTCGATGCTCACATGATGACCATCGGCCATCAGACTCTGCCCGATTTTCTCCTCGTCCAGATTGGTAGCATCGCTCAATTCGGCCACGGACGGGTGACGCTGGTGCTCCTGCTCGAACTTGTTGATTTCGTGGGTGATTTTGTTGAGACTGCCCACCTGGTTCAAGGGCAGACGCACGATGCGGCTCTGCTCGGCAATGGCCTGGAGGATAGACTGACGAATCCACCACACGGCGTAGGAGATGAACTTGAAACCGCGCGTCTCGTCAAACTTCTGAGCAGCCTTGATCAACCCGATGTTCCCCTCGTCAATCAAGTCCGTCAGAGTCAGCCCCTGATGCTGGTATTGCTTGGCAACGGAAACCACGAAGCGCAGATTGGCAGTGACGAGTTTGTCCTTGGCACGCTCACCCTCAGGACCACCCTTGCGGATTTTCTGGGCGAGTTCTATTTCTTCGTCAACACTAATCAGCGGCGCACGTCCGATTTCTACCAGATACTTGTCCAGTGCCTCGCTCGAACGGTTCGTGATACTTTTTTGAATCTTTAGCTGTCTCATTCTTCTACCTTCTCTTTTGCTTAACCTCTTGAAAATCAGACGGGTGTGTAAAAATCCCCGGAAAATTTCTGCAAAGTTACGCAAAAAATCAATAAGTTGTATGTTTTCAACCCCACTTTTTTGCTTAAAAAACATTAACGATGGTTTTCTTCGGGGTCGCAAGGCAGTCACTTTCGAGTCGTAAGATAGTCTCTTTTGAGCCGTGAGTCTGTTGCTTTCGAGTCGTAAGTCCGTTGCTTTTTGCAGAAAAACGAAATAGAATTTGGGCGTTTGAAATATAATATGTACTTTTGCAAGCAGAATATCAACAGCAAAATCAACAAAATTACTAAAACAAATGGCTAAAATCGTAACATTGGGCGAAATCATGCTTCGCCTGTCCCCCAACGGCAACGACCGTTTCATCCAGAGTGAGTCATTCCGCATCATCCCCGGCGGCGGTGAGGCCAACGTGGCCATCTCCGTAGCCAACTACGGCCATGATGCCTACTTTGTCAGCAAGTTGCCGAAACACGAGATTGGACAGATTGCTGTCAATGCCCTGCGTCGCTACGGGGTGAACACGGAGTTTGTGGCTCGCGGTGGCAATCGTGTAGGTCTCTACTATGCCGAGACGGGTGCGTCGATGCGTCCCTCCAAGGTCATCTACGACCGCGCCAACAGTGCCATTGCCGAGGCTGAGCCTTCTGACTTCGACTTCGACAAGATTATGGAAGGGGCACAGTGGTTCCACTGGTCGGGAATCACTCCGGCTATTTCAGACAAGGCTGCAGAGCTGACACGTCTGGCCTGCGAGGCTGCCAAGCGTCACGGGGTGACGGTGTCGGTAGACCTGAACTTCCGCAAGAAGCTTTGGACATCCGAGAAGGCTATCTCCATCATGCGCCCACTGATGCAGTATGTGGATGTGTGCATCGGTAACGAGGAGGATGCTGAGCTTTGTCTCGGCTTCAAACCCGACGCTGACGTGGAGGGTGGAAAGACGGATGCTTCGGGCTACGAGACCATCTTCAAGCAGATGAAGGAAACCTTCGGCTTCAAGTATGTGGTGTCAACGCTGCGCGAGTCCTTCTCCGCTACCTTCAACGGCTGGAAAGCCCTCATCTACGACGGCAAGGAGTTCTATCAGTCGAAGCGTTACGAAATCAATCCCATCATCGACCGCGTGGGTGGCGGCGACTCGTTCTCGGGTGGCTTGATTCACGGTCTGCTCACGAAGAAGACACAGGGCGAGGCGTTGGAGTTTGCCGTGGCTGCTTCGGCCTTGAAACACACCGTCAACGGCGACTTCAACCTGGTGAGCACCGAAGAGGTGGAGGCGTTGGCTGGCGGAAATGCTAACGGACGCGTACAGCGTTAATTTGATGCTTTGACCACAAACAGACAAAACAGACGTTTGACCATAAACAGACAAAACAGACGTTTTTACCACAAACAGACAAAAACAATAAACATTATGAGCAAATTTGACAAGATAGCCGTTCTGAAGAAAATCGGCGACACAGGAATGGTTCCCGTGTTCTACCACAAAGACCTTGACGTGTGCAAGAATGTGGTGAAGGCTTGCTATGAAGGTGGCGTACGTGCCTTCGAGTTTACCAATCGCGGCGACTTCGCCCACGAGATATTCGGCGAACTCGTGAAATGGGCTGACAAGGAGTGTCCCGAACTGGCACTCGGCGTGGGTTCAGTGGTTGATGCGCCCACGGCAGGTCTTTATCTGCAGTTGGGTGCCAACTTCGTGGTGGGTCCGCTGTTCAACCCCGACATCGCTCCCGTCTGCAACCGCCGCCTCGTACCTTACTGCCCGGGCTGTATGACCGTCAGTGAAATCGGTAAAGCACAGGAGATGGGCTGCGACTTGACGAAGGTGTTCCCCGGCGATGTGGTAGGTCCGAAGATGATTAAGGGACTGAAAGCCCCGATGCCTTGGGCAAAGATTATGGTGACAGGTGGCGTGGCTCCCGAAGCCGACAACCTCACCGCATGGTTCAAGGCCGGCGTCTACTGCGTGGGAATGGGTTCGAAACTCTTCCCATCCGACAAGGTGAAGGCCGGCGACTGGCAGTATGTG
>CAVFBU010000071.1:0-11527 GCA_963620725.1 Vescimonas coprocola | reverse complement strand
CATAGCCCAACTGGGTGATAAACGTGATGAGGTTGGCCTGCAACTCCGTCGCACCGAGACTTTGGCGCATGGTTTCGAGCAGTGGCTGGTTATAATACAGATTGGCAACAGTTAGTCCACCTGTCACAGCCATCACAAAAAGTATGCTGCGGGGAATACCTCCGTTTGGTATAAGTTCCTTTTCCATTTTATGAAAACATCTGCCGAGCGGTATATTTCTATTCGGTTTTCTTTTGTCACCTTTGGGGTAAGTTAAGTTCTTTACGGTTGCAAAGTTAATATGGAAATCGCAGAAACTTTCATATTGCGAGCTAAATAATACTATCAGCCCCGACTTTCTTTCCTCTACTTTCATTTTTACGCTGTATGTTTGGTGTTTCCGTCGCTTCGCAGTACCTTTGCAGACGGAAATGGAAACACCAGAGAAATGCAAGACCGGCCTCTTCCAGCGTCCGCTGTGGGTGAGCCTTTTCGCCCTCACGGCTGCCGTAGGGTGGGGGTGGGCCTATCCCCTGATTAAGCTGGGCATGGTGGCGTTTGGCATCGGTGCGCACATGACGGGCAGCAAGATGCTCTTCGCCGGCCTGCGCTTCTTTCTGGCGGGCGTTATCGTACTGGCCGTAGCCGGATGGTCGCACCGACGGTTCGGTCTCCGTAAGGGTTCGGACGCGTGGTTCGTCCTCGTCTATGCCCTGCTCAACACCACGCTCCACTATGCGTTCTTCTATTTCGGTCTCTCGCACAATGCTGGGGCACGTTCGGCGATACTCAACTCGCTGAGCGTCTTTACGGTGGTCATCCTGGCCTGTGTCTTCTTTCGGAGCGACAGGATGACATGGCGCAAGGCCACGGGGTGCGCCGTCGGCTTTCTGGGTATTCTAACACTGAACCTTGGAGACAAGACTACGGGCGGCTTCACGCTGCTGGGCGATGGCATGATTATCCTCAACGCCTTATGCGGTGCCACGGCCTCGCTGCTGACCAGAGGACTTGGCCAACGGGTGGATGTGGTCGTGGGCACGGGCTATTCGCTGGCTCTCGGAGGTGTGCTGCTGATGGTGCCGGCCGTTATGGCAGGATGTCGCCTGCCGGTCGTCACACCTCGCGGCGTGGTCATCCTGTTGCTGTTGGTGGCCATCTCCTCTGTCGGTTTCTCGCTCTACAACAAGCTGTTGAGCTGCAATCCAGTCGGTAAGGTGGCCATCTTCAACTCGCTCATCCCCGTGGTCGGTGCCGTCACCTCCTGTCTCTGCCTCGGTGAGCCTTTCTATTGGAAATATGTGGCGGCAGGAACATTGGCCGCTGCCGGAATCTGCATCATCACACGGGAGCGCTACTAAAATACTGTTCTATAGGGACACCAATTAAATTCCCTAGGAAAATGGATCGTTTTTCCTAGGAAAATCGATCGTTTTTCCTAGGAAAATAAATTCCTGTCCCGAGACCCCTCATGGCGTTGAGTACGGCCAACACCGTCACACCGACATCGGCGAAGACGGCCATCCACATGGTGCCGAGCCCTACCGTGGCAAGAACAAGGACTGTCACTTTCACACCGATGGCGAACGTGACATTCTCATGGGCGATGCGGATGGTACGACGGGCAATCCTGACGGCAAGGGCTATCTTCCTTGGGTCGTCGTCCATCAGCACCACATCGGCGGCTTCGATGGCCGCATCACTGCCCAAGCCACCCATGGCGATGCCCACGTCGGCACGCTTCAAGACGGGGGCATCGTTGATGCCGTCACCGACGTAAGCCAAGGTCTTGTCTTTCGGCTTGTCGGCCAAGAGACGCTCCACCTCCGTCACCTTGTCGGCAGGCATCAGTTCTGCGTGATATTCATCGATGCCTATCTGTGCTGCCACCTTCCTGCCAGTCTCCTCATAGTCACCAGTGAGCATGACGGTTCTCTCCACACCCAACTGTTTGAGCTGGGCTACGGCATCGCGGCTACCTTCTTTTATGCTGTCATTTACTACGACGGGCGCACCCTCGTCAGCCTGCACGAGCACTTCGCCGTGGGTCAGCGTGCCCGTCTTGTCAAACACCACTATGCCTACCTTAGCCAGCGCATCCATATAGTTACCGCCCTTGACTAAGATGCCGTTGCGAGAGGCACCGCCAATGCCACTGAAGAAGGTCAACGGTACGCTGATGACTAAGGCGCAAGGACACGAGACTATTAGGAAGATCAAAGCCCTGTTGAGCCACAAGGAGAAGTTGCCTACGAAGAGTGGGGGAATGATGGCCAGTGCCAAGGCTGCAAAGACGACAATCGGTGTATATATACGGGCAAAGCGGGTGATGAAAGCCTCGCTCCTCGATTTGTGCGCATTGGCACGCTCCACCAAGGCTATGACCTTGGAGGCGGTGCTGTCGCTAAAGGTCTTGGTGGTGCGCACCTTAACCTCACCCCTCAGATTGATGCAGCCGGAATATATTTCATCCCCTTGCCGGATGTTGCGCGGTGCGCTCTCGCCTGTCAGGGCTGCAGTGTCCAGCAGGGCAGTGCCTTCCGTCACGATGCCGTCGAGCGGAATCTTCTCACCGCGCTTCACTATGATGGTCTCGCCGGTCATGACGGTATCGGGCGAAACGACCTCTACCTTACCGTTCCGCTCTACATTGGCTGTGTCCGGTCGGATGTCCATCAGATGCGAGATACTGGTGCGGCTCTTCCCTTCGGCATACCCTTCAAAGAGTTCCCCAACCTGGAAGAAGAGCATCACGAAGACGGCCTCCGGAAATTCCGTCTCAGCCTCTGGGAAGAAACCGATGCAGAGCGCACCGATGGTGGCGATGGCCATCAGAAAGTGCTCATTGAACATATCGCCTTTAGCTATGCCCTCGGCAGCTTCGCCCAAGGTCTCGTGTCCTATCAGCAGATAAGGTATGAGATAAACCAGCAGGAGTTGCCAAGTGGCCAGGTTGCCGTTTTTCTCCACCCAGACAGCTCCAATTAGGAGAACGACTGTCGCAGCGATGAGCATGATTTTCGATTTCAATCCGCCTTCCTCGTGATGATGGTGGTCGTGATGTTTTGTTTCTGCCATAATCTATCTTCTCTTTGACGGTGCAAAGGTATAAACAAAATCATACAACCGCGTTGGAAATACACCCGTATCCTGTTTTTTTGCAACTCGGTTGCATGAATACTCCAAAAAGTTTTGTGGCTCATATAAAAAGTAGTAATTTTGCGGTCGTAAACTAAAGAACAACTATGCAGAACGTATGTGTTTTTACGGGAGCACGCCCCAATTTCGTGAAGGTGGCTCCCATCATCCGGGCGATTAAGAAGACGGAAGGTATGGCCTATCAGTTGGTGTACGCCGGGCGCGAAGACGACCCAACCCTTGAGGATAGCCTGTTCAACGACCTCCAGATGCCGCGTCCCGATGTTTATCTCGGTGTGGACTGCGAGAACCTCAATGAACTGACGGGAAGGGTGATGGCCGAGTTCGAGAACTACCTGGAACAGCATCCCACCGACACCGTGATCGTCGTTGACGACCTCGCCTCAACCATGGCTGCTGCCATCGTGACGAAGAAACGGGGACTGCGACTGGTTCACCTCGTGGCCGGCACCCGTTCGTTCGACATCAATATGCCGAAGGAAATCAACCGCCTTGTCATCGACGGACTGAGTGACCTGCTGTTTACGGCAGGCATCAGCAGCAACAGCATCGCCACGCGTGAGGGAGCCGATATGCACAAAATCTATATGGTAGGTAACATCCTGATGGACACGCTGCGTGCCAACCATGACCGGTGGGTGCGCCCCCAGTGTCTCGGTGAAACGGCAGACGGCGCGTATGTCGTTCTGACCGTCAACCGCAAGGCCCTGTTGGCCGATGCCGACAAGCTGCGGCAGCTGCTGGCCACGGTCTGCGACGTGTGCACCGGAATACGGATTATCGCACCGTTGCGCGGCAGGGCGCAGGAGACCATTGAGGCCATGCACCTCCCCATCGAAATCGTCCCCTCCCTGTCGTATCTGGAGTTCGGCTATCTGGCCGCTCATGCCAAAGGCGTGGTGACCGACTCCGGCAATGTGGCCGAAGAGGCCACCTTCAATCATGTGCCCTGCATCACGCTCAACAGCTACACGGAACACATCGAGACGGTGAAGATGGGCACCAACGTACTGGTGGGGGAAGACTGCCAAGAGTTGCGCGAAGCCCTCACCCAGTTGATGGCTGGTCACTGGAAGCACGGCGACCTGCCCGACCGCTGGGACGGACGCACCGCCGAGCGCATCGTGCAGATACTGCTTGAATCATAGTGCGGCGAAGGTACTTTCGTTCGGAAATGAAAAGAAAAACAAGTTTTCCTTTTGCATTTCCCTCACTTATTCGTACCTTTGCACACGCTTTCGCAACAAAGGGAACTGGGGTGAGACTCCCCGACTGTCCGGCAGCTGTAAGCAACCTTCTATCGACGTGAACAACAAAGTCACTGGACATTAACCGGGAAGACGTTCGCGGTCTGGTTGGCAAGTCAGAATACCAGTTGCAAGCACAAGAACGACAACGCCATCGCACTCTTGGGTTAGGCGATGGGGAGAGATGAGTATGAAGAAACTGAGCACATTGACAATAGCAATGGCCGTGACTGTCGGTGCAACGGCGCAGACAGACACCATCACTGGGCGTGTCCACCAACTGGAGGGCGTGACCATCACGAAGAGCCTGCGCCAACGCGTGCTGACCAGTACGGCACCCCTGCAGCTGCTGGATCGTCAGGATATGCTTGCCATGGGTGTGACGGACATGGCTGATGCCCTGAACCGCATACCCGGCATCACCCTGCGCGACTATGGTGGGGCAGGGGGCATGAAGACCGTGGCGGTGCGTGGCTTCGGTGCGAAACACACCGGTGTGAGCTACGATGGCATCATGCTGAGCGACTGCCAGAGCGGAGAGATAGACCTCTCGCGCTATTCGCTGGACAACGTGGAGACGCTGTCGCTGGTGATCGGTGACAATGACGACATCTTCATACCGGCCCGTCAGGCTGCCTCCTCCGCCGTGCTCCACATCCATACCCTGCCGCTGCCCGATGGTGACAGCCGTGCCCACGTCACGGCACAGCTGAAGGCCGGTTCCTTCGGCTTCGTCAGTCCCTTCGTCCGTTACGCACAGAGCCTGTCGCGCCGCCTCGCGTTGTCGGCTATGGGTGAATACACCTACGCCGAGAACGACTATCCCTACGACATCCAGAATGTCAGCATCACCATGCACAGCCGCCGCACCAACAGTCGTATGAACAGTGGACACGGCGAACTGAACCTCGCCTGGTTGCCCACGGATGCGAGCCACCTGACCGCCAAGGTCTACTACTACGACAACGCACGCCAGTTGCCCGGCATCGTGCGCTACTACACCAACCTGAGCGGCGAGAACCTCCACGACCGTAACTTCTTTGCGCAGCTCGGTTGGCAGACGCGATGGGGCGGACAGTGGGCACTGAAGACGCAGGCCAAGGTAAACTGGAACGAGTCCGTCTATCGCGACAAGCTCATGCCCAGTGCCATCAACGATGCGAGCTACTGGCAGCGCGAATACTACGCCTCGGCTGCCCTGCTCTTCGTGCCCACGGAACATTGGGCTTTCGACTACTCGGCAGACTATGCCTACAACAACCTCAACGGCAGCTCCTGGCGTGCCATCATCGCCCGTCCGTTCCGCCACAGCGTGCTACAGTCCGTCACGGCGAAGTACACCGGCGGACGGATTACCATGACCGGGCGCGTGCTCCATTCGCTCTATCTGAACCAACAGAAATACGACGATGCCGACAACGAACTGCAGGCCAGTCGCACCGACATCCAACAGAACTCGGCACGCAATATGCGCCGCCTGTCACCCTCGCTGTCGCTGTCGTATCGGTTGACGGAAGACGAGGCACTCTACGTCCGTGCCAGTTACAAGAATATCTTCCGCTCGCCCACGTTCAACGAGAACTATTACTACCACTACGGGAGCACCGACCTCAAACCCGAGTCCACCCACCAGTGGAACGTCGGTGTGACCTATGCCCCACACCTCTCGCAACAGACCACCGCCACGCTGACCCTCGACACTTATATGAATAAGGTGAAGGACATGATTGTGGCCGTGCCCTACAATATGTTTGTGTGGCGGTGCATCAACGTGGGTCGCGTGCGCAGCATCGGTCTCGATGCCACCCTGCGCCTCGACCACCGCTTCAGTCCGCGCCACCGCCTGCTGCTCGCTGGCAGCTACAGCCTGCAGAAGGTGCAGAACCGCACCAACCCCGAGTCGGACAACTACAACAAGCAGATAGCCTATATGCCCGAACACACCGCCAGCGGCTCTGTGGCCTACGAGAACCCGTGGGTCAACCTCTCCCTCCACGCCACTGCCGTGAGCTGTCGCTGGCCCAACAACGAACACTACCCGTCGACCATGATTGAGGGCTATGCCGATGTCGGCGTGACCGCCTACCGGCAGTTTCGCGTGGGACGACACCAGGTGGAACTGCGCGGCGACGTGAAGAACCTCTTCGACAAGCAATACTACATCGTGGCACGCTACCCGATGCCCGGAAGAAGCTGGATGATGACAGTCAATTACAAATTATAGTTTAACAACCAACAAGTTATTTAAGCAAAATGAAAAAACAAGTATTGAGTTTGGCAGTGCTGCTCATGGGAGCATTCACGTTCACTGCCTGTAACGATGACAACAACGACCCGCAGACGGTTGTCGTTCCCGTGACCAATGGTGCCTACCTGGTATGCAGCGGCAACGTCAGCAGCAACATCGACGGCAGCCTGTCCTACCTCGACTACACCACCGGAAAGGTGGGCAACAAGCAGTTCCAAGCCAAGAACAACCGTTCGCTCGGCGGAACGCCCAACGATGCCATGGTCTACGGCAGCAAGATGTACATCGCCGTGACCGACGAGAACACCATTGAGGTGGTGGATGCCAAGACTTTGAAGTCCATCACGCAGATCAACACCGAGAGCCTGGGCGGCGGTTGTGTCAAGCCCCGCCACATCACCGCCAACGGCGACAAGGTGTATGTGTCGTTCTACGGCAGCTCCACCTCGTCGTATGATGAAAACTGGAACGTCACCACTTCCGGCAACGGCTGTGTTGCAGCCATTGACACCGTGAGCTTCACGCGCCAGGCCGTCTACGAGGTCGGCTCGTTCCCCGAGGGACTCTATGTCTCCGACAGCAAGCTCTATGTCTGCAACTCCGACTATGCCGCCTGCACCAAGGCTTCCATCTCGGTCGTTGACCTCAAGACCAATGCTGTCAGCACGATTACCAACAAGGACATCGTCAATCCCAAAAAGATTGTGCTGACCACCACCAGCGACATGTACATCCTCGACATGGGCAACTACGGTGACAAGAAGTCCGGCGTGTATAAGATTGCTTCGGGAACCAGCACCGCAACGCGACTGATGGATGCCGCCGACATGGCCTGCGTAGCCAGCAACATCTTCGGCTACTACACCGAGAACGATGCAGCTTATAAACCCGTCAAGACTACCTATGAGGTCTACAACATCCTGACGCAGGGCAAGGCCACCTACTACACCGACGACAAGAACGAGATCATTCCCTCCTGCATCGGTGTTGACCCCGTTTCCGGCACCATCTTCATCGCCTCTTACACGTTGGATGCCGACACCGGCTATCCTGCCTACAGTGGCAACGGCAAGCTCTACATGTTCACTGGCACCTACAACCAGTATGGTGTCTTCTCTTCTGCCACGCCAAGCACCAAGGTGTGGGGCACTGAGGTGGGCGTAGGTCCCGTGGCCTTTGCCTACAACGTTTCTGCGGAGACGATAACCTACTAAACCAGCAGAAATGCGTTCGCTTTTTCTGCTTGGAACGATAGCCGTGTTGCTCTCGTCCTGCGGTGGTCGGATGTCCGGCCCGCAGGACGGCGGCGACACGCTTCGTTTGAAATATGCCTCGCTCTTGACCATCGTGCGCCATGAGGGCTATGCCGTGGCCGAGATTCGCAACCCGTGGAAGCCGGGCAAGACGCTCCATACCTACGTGCTCGTGCCGCAGAGCCAGCCGATGCCCGATGCGTCCGTATTGCCCGAACAGGCCACCGTGGTGCGCACCCCCGTGGCGCGTGCCGCCGTGTTCACCACCGTCCACTGCTCACTGTTCGATATGCTCGGGGCACAGCAAAGCATTGCCGCCGTGGCCGATGTGAAATACATCCATTTGCCCTTCGTGCAGCAGGGCGTGAAGGCCGGAACGATTGCCGACTGCGGCAACGGCATGCAGCCCGTGGTGGAGAAAATCATGGAGGTGAAGCCCGATGCCATCCTGCTCTCGCCGTTCGAGAACAGCGGCGGCTACGGCAAGGTGGAGGAGCTTGACGTGCCCGTGGTGGAGTGTGCGGAATATATGGAGACCTCGCCGTTGGCGCGTGCCGAATGGATGCGGTTCTACGGCATGCTCTTGGGACGCGAGCGCGAAGCCGACAGCCTCTTTACCTGCGTCGACAGCAGCTACCAGTCGCTTCGGGCGCAGGCCGCCAAAGCCCGTGACACCCGTCGCCGTGTGCTCTTCGACCGGATGACCGGTTCCGTGTGGTATGTGCCTGGCGGATGCAGCACCATCGGACGGATGGTGGCGGATGCCGGCGGCGACTATCCTTGGAGCGGCGACACCCACAGCGGCAGTCTCTCGTTGCCGTTCGAGCAAGTATTGGAGCATGGCGGCGAGGCCGACGTGTGGCTCTACCGTTACAGCAGTCCGCACACCTACACGAAAGCCGACCTCCTGGCCGAGCACGATGGCTACCGCATGCTGCGTGCCTTCCGCCAAGGCGAGGTCTATGGCTGCAACGTGGAGCGGAGTACCTTCTACGAGGAGACCCCGTTTCGTCCCGACCTGCTGCTCTCCGACTTCATCCTGTTGTTCCATCCCGAACTGGGCTTGTCCGCCCCGTTGCGTTATTTCGAGAAGACACCATGAACAAGGGACTGTGGTCTTGCGTGCTGATTGCCATCGTGGTGGTGCTGCTCTTCGTGGGTAGCCTGTTGATGGGTTCTGTCTCCATCCCCGTGGCGGAGACCCTCCGCATCCTAACGGGCGGTGAAGCCTCGAAGCCCAGCTGGCAGTATATCGTGATGGAGTCGCGTCTGCCGCAGGCTGTCACCGCCACGCTCTGTGGTGGAAGTTTGGCCGTCTGCGGACTGCTGCTGCAGACCGCCTTCCGCAATCCCTTGGCTGGTCCCGGCATCTTCGGTGTGAACAGCGGTGCCGGACTGGGTGTGGCCTTGGTCATGCTCTTCTTCGGTGGCAGCGTGTCTGCCGGAACGGTCAGCGTGGGTGGTTTCATGGCCGTGCTTGTGGCCGCCTTTGCCGGAGCCATCGGTGTGATGGCCCTGATTTTCTTTTTCTCCACGCTGGTGCGCAGCCACGTGATGCTGCTCATCGTGGGCATCATGATTGGCTACATGGCCGGCTCTGCCGTTTCGTTGCTCAACTTCTTCGCCACCGACGAAGGTGTGCGCTCGTATATGGTGTGGGGAATGGGATCGTTTGGCGGTGTGTCGCTGCGGATGCTCCCCGTGTTCAGCATCATCAGCCTGTTGGCCTTGGCCGTATCACTGACGCTGGCCAAACCCCTCAACGCCCTGCTGTTGGGCGACCGCTACGCTGAGAACCTCGGCATCAGCATCGTCCGCGTGCGCAACGGCCTGCTGCTGGTCACGGGTGTGCTCACCGCCGTCACCACGGCCTTCTGCGGTCCCGTGTCGTTCATCGGACTGGCCGTGCCGCACATCGCGCGCCTGCTGTTGGGCACCGACAACCACCGCGTGCTGCTGCCTGCCACGATACTGACCGGTGCGGCAGTGGCCCTGCTGTGCAACATCCTGACGGTGTTGCCCGGCGAGAGTGGGGTAGTGCCACTCAACGCCGTCACACCCCTCATCGGTGCACCTGTTGTCATTTATGTTATCCTGTCCAGGCGTTAGAAGCCTGCCTCTTTTACCCGGAGTAAAGCCTCCATATAATAATAGTCGGCATAGATGATGCTGGCATCTATCTCACTGCCTGCCGGGTGGTGACCCGTGCTGTGCATCAGGAATGCCACGTTTTTCCTGCCACTTTGATACTTCTCGGTGCTGAGCTGCGCCAGTGTCTTTAGGGCGAAGTCCCGATATTCCCCAGCCTTTTCTTGGTCCACGTATTGTTGCAGTTCGAGCAGTGCATCGGCCACGATGCAGGCCGCGCTGGCATCCTTCGGTGCTTTCGTGCCCCGTGGGTCGTCCATGTCCCAGAGCGGTATCAGGTCGTCGCTGGTCTCCTTGAGCCGCCGGATGTAGCAGTCCGTCACCTTCTGCGCGAAGTCGAGGAACATCCGGTTGTGGGTGTAGCGGTAGACCATGGTGTAGCCATAGACCGCCCACGCCTGTCCGCGTGCCCACATCGACTGGTCGGCATAGCCCTGGTGCGTCACGCCCTTGATGAAGTTGCCGCTGATGGTGTCGTAGACCGCCACGTGGTAGCAGCTGCCGTCGGGTCGGAAGTGGTTCTGCATGGTGGTCTTGGCATGAGTGACGGCCAGGTCGTAGAGCCGTTTGTTGCCCCCGTTGCGTGCCGCCCAGAACATCAAGTCGAGGTTCATCATGTTGTCCATGATGGTGTTGTGCGGCCAGTGTTCCTGCTCCACCATGCGCGGCCAACTCAGTATCGTGCCGACGATGGGATTGAAGAGTGTGGCGAGCGAATCGGCCGCCGCGAGGAGGACGTTCCTGTAGTCTGTCGAATGGTTCACCTCATAGCCCTTGCCGTAGGAGCAGAACAGGAGGAAGCCGATGTCGTGGTCGTAGCAGGGTCGGTAGGCGATGTCGCGCAGGGCTGCCGTATAGCCCTCGGCTGCCTTGCGCACGGTCTCGTCGCCCGTGTTTTGATAGTCCATCCAGAGGATGCCCGGCCAGAAGCCGCTGCACCAGTCCTTGTCGGCCTCCCGGCAGTTCCAGCCCTTCTGCCGGTCGCTGCTGAGGATGTTGCGCGGTGCCATGTGGCAGTCATACGAGCCGTCGGCGTAGCGCAGTTCCGTCAGGGCGCGCATCACCTGTTTGTGGCAGTATTGCAACTGGCGGTCTGCGTCCAACCGCTGTGCCACGGCTGCCAGAGAAAAGGGCAGTATGGCCAAGAGAAAAAGAATCCTTTCTGTCTTCATCGTTTTTATCCGTGTTTTTATAGACAATACGAATCCGCAGGAAAGAATACTTAGGGAGAAAACGGAATAGTGGTCATGTTTTGAACCCAAAACAAGCCGTCGACGTGCGTCAAAGGTCTCTTTTGGACCCAAAACAAGCCGTCGACGTGCGTCGACGGTCACTTTTGGACTTAAAACAAGCCGTCGACGTGCGTCAAAGGTCTCTTTTGGACCCAAAACAAGCTGTCGACGCACGTCGAAGGTCACTTTTGGACATAAAATAAGCCGTCGACGTGCGTCGACGGCTACTTTTGGGTTCAAGACACGCTGTCGACGTGCGTC
>CAVFBU010000070.1:0-11817 GCA_963620725.1 Vescimonas coprocola | reverse complement strand
CATGGGGGTGGACCTCCACTACCGGGACATCAATTTCAATCATCGGTTGTACGATGTGCTGGTCAACCTCACCCCTGGTGTCCGATGGAACATGGGGCATCGTTGGGAGGCTGCGGCACAGGCACTGGTGCCCGTCTGCAACCAGTATGGTGACTACTACAAGAACGTACGCCTGAACATGGCGGTACTCTCCAAACAGCTCGCCGTGGGCAACCACTGGAAGGTGAAGGTCTCGGGCGGTCTCTTTGGGTCGGAACGCTATGGTTTGGACGTGAAGAACCTGTTGATATTCAACCGCTGGTTGGCCTTCTCGGCACAGGTGGGGCTCACCGGCTATTGCTCGATGGCTACGGGATGGGAGGCCAGCAAGCTGGGGCGACTGACAGCCTGGGCTGGTCCCGAGGTGTATCTCCAGCGTTGGAACACACAACTCGCTCTGCGCGGTGGCCGCTATGTCTATGGCGACTACGGCATGGAGGGTGAGGGCTTCCGCCATTTCCGCCATACCAGCGTGGGGTGCTATGCCACCTATAGCAGCAGGGGCAAGCTGGACGCAGGCTTCAAGGTCATCGTGATGTTGCCACCCTACCAGCGCACCGCAGGTCGGGTGAACATCCGACCCGCCAGCCACTTCCGACTCACCTACAGCGTGGAGGCGAAGGAACATTCCAACGTCACCTATTTCACCGACCCCGAGGAGAACGAGCGCACCTCACGGTTCGACCGCGACCTGTTGCCATGGGGCACCGACACGATGTCACCCGACTTCACCTACACCGAAGGAAAGGAGGCCCAACGATGAACAAACGCTGCACCTTCGTCCTGCTGCTGATGGTACTCGCTGCAGCACCTGCATCGGCACAGCTCTATACGGGGCTGTCGGGACTCATCCACGTGCCCTCTGCCGACATGAACGAGGAGGGCACCGCCCGCATCGGCAGCTATTTCATGAATAGCCATTTCACGCCCGATGACGGCTTCAGCTACGGAGGGAAGAAATACAACACGGCCGACTTCTACCTCTCCGTTGTGCCCTTCAGTTGGGTGGAGATAGGCTATACCTTCACGCTGATGAAGTTGAAGCCAGTGGGATACGACCATCCCTCCTACAGCAATAAGGACCGTTATTTCTCCCTCAAGCTACAACCCCTGAGGGAGGGCAAGTACTGGCCGGCTATCGCTGTGGGCGGCAACGACATCTTCGGTTCGCCCACACGCTGGGAACGTCAGAAGAACGATGGAGCAGGATATTTCTGCAACTACTACGTGGCGGCCACCAAGCATTTCACGCCCGGCGGACAGCGCATCGGCGTGAACGTGGCCTACCGCTATTGCCACAAAGAGTCGACCAGGAAATGGAACGGCATCGTGGGCGGCATCACATGGCAACCCTCCTTCGCTCCGGCTCTGCGCGCCATTGCCGAATATACGGGCGACGGGGTCAACGTGGGAGCCGACTGCCTCCTTTGGAAGCACCTCTTCCTTCAAGCCGCCCTACAGGACGGTCGCTACTTCTCCGGTGGAGCCTGCTTTCAGGTAAACTTGTTTTAGATAGACTATATGTTTTTTTAATTTTTATGTTTAATTACAACGAATGATGAAAAAGTTTAAAGAGTATGGAGTGTATGCACTCCTGGGAATGACACTCACACTGGGTGTCACATCTTGCGGAAGCGATGACCCGAAGTACGATGACGTAGAACCACCCGTGGTGGAAGTGAAGAACAGCATCAGCGGTTTGGTGACTGCGATGAGTGGCGAGGCCATTCAGGGAGCCACGGTGACGATGGGCACCCAGAGCGTGACCACCGGCAGCGACGGCACCTTTACCTTTGAGGACGTGGCCGTTGGCACCCACACGCTGACAGCCGCCGCCGACGGCAAGGTGAGCAAGACCGGTGAGGTCACCATTGCTGCAACCGACAACATGAACCACATCTGGAACGTGTCGCTGAGCAGTGAGGAGACCGTCATTAAGATGACAGTGAGCGAGGAAAAAGGCTCCGAGGACAACACCGCAACGGAGACGCTGGAAGGCAACACCGTGGCTAAGGTGGAGGTGCAGGTGGAAGCACCTGCCGGTGCCGTGGATGACACGGAGGCCGAGATTATCGTGACACCGACCTACTCCGCCGACGAGGCAGTCACAACCCGCGGCATTGCTCCTGCATTTGCCACCAGGGCCGACGACAACGGCGTCTACTTCATGGGTACGAACGTCACCTGCAGCAAGGCTGGTGTACAGCTGAAAAGGCCCCTCACGATGAAGTTCAACGTGGACAAGGACATGCAGGACTACCTCACCGCCAAGAAGTATAAGGACGGCAAGTGGCAGACCATCAACTTTGACCCTGACAAGGAGAACAGCACCGTGACGATTAGCGTTGACGAGTTCGCCTCCTATGCCTTCTACTGCTCCGCTACCGTTAGTTCGGCAGCCTCTTCCTCTGAATCCATTACCTTCACCCAGAACACTTGGGACAATCGCTACGGCAGCAGCATCGTAACGGTGGACAAGGCTACCTACACCTACAAGGTGGGTACCGACATCAAGGGACAGAGCAACAAGGTGCTGGGCTATCTGGTGGAAATCTTGGCACGTGCCGCCGGTGCGGGTCTGAAGACCACCACGGGTACCCATACCCTCAATGTGACCCTGCCCATCGGCACAGCTATGAGCATCAGCGGCACGCAGGCCGTGACCACCTATACGGCCACCATTAAGGACAAGAGCGTCTCCGCCAAGCAGTATGGATCAGTGAGCATGACCACCAAGACCTGGAATCGTCAGCACACGGGCGGTAGCAACTAATCCCCCTTTCACAACCTTTCAATGCAGCCTGCAGCCTTTAGGGCTATGTCAGGCAAGGGGCGGGAAAATAATTTTTCCCGCCCTTTTTTTATTCTTTTGGCCGTTTTCCTTCGTTATCCGAAAAAAAAGCGGTAAGTTTGCAGTATGTTTCAGCTCAACCTACCTTCATACGCCATCCAACTGGGCGGCACGCGGGAGAAACCAGAGGTGTTCGATTTCCTGCGCCGTCGCTACGTTGCGCTGACCCCCGAGGAATGGGTGCGCCAGCATTTCGTACACTGGCTGGTGGAGGAGAAGGGCTACCCGAAGGGATTATTGGGCAACGAGATTGCACTGCAGTGTGGCAGCAAACGCCTGCGCTGCGACTCCGTGCTCTACGACCGGCAGAAACGTCCCATGATGATTTTGGAATACAAGGCACCGATGGTGGCTCTGACGCAACAGGTGTTCGACCAGATTGCGTCCTACAACCACCTGTTGCACGTGGACTACCTGACCGTGAGCAACGGTCTGCAGCACTACTGTTGCCGGATGGACTACGAACGCCAGTGCTACACCCCGTTGCCCGACATTCCCGATTACGGCGACCTGTAAGGCAGACACCGTACATTCCCATCATAGATACAGCAAAACAGGCGCGGAAGACTCCGCGCCTGCTTGATTATTACGGTTTCAGAAGATACTACTCCTGTCCTGCCGCCTCGTCGGTCTCTTCCTTCTTCTTTGCGGTTTTCGAGGAAGCACGCTTGCGTGCCGTCTTCTTCTCTTCGGTCTTCGGTGCTACGGTCTTGATGCCGGCCAGTTCCGAGTCGATGAGGATGCGGCCACAGTATTCGCAGACGATAATCTTCTTGTGCATCTTGATGTCCAACTGACGCTGGGGCGGAATCTTGTTGAAGCAGCCACCACAGGCATCACGCTGCACATACACGATGCCGAGACCATTGCGAGCGTTCTTGCGGATGCGCTTGAACGATGAGAGCAGGCGTGGCTCTATCTTGGCCTCCAGGTCTTTCACCTTGATTTTCAGCTTCTCTTCCTCCACGCGCGTCTCGTCCATGATCTCGTCCAACTCGTTTTTCTTCACCTCCAGGTCCTGGCGGCGTTCTTCGATGGCAGCCTTGTTGGTGGTCAACTCACCCTTCTTCTCTTCCACGTGAGCCTGTGCCTCCTTGATTTTCTTGTCGCAAAGCGCGATTTCCAACCGTTTGAACTCGATTTCCTTGGTCAGCGTGTCGTACTGGCGGTTGTTCTGCACATCGTTCAGCTGCGTCTCGTAGCGCGCCACACCAGCCTTGGCGTCTTCTATCTCGCCCTTCTTCTGCACGATAGCCGCCTCGTATTCGTTGATGTCGTTCTGGATTTTCTCGATACGCGTGGTCAGTCCTTCGATTTCATCTTCCAAGTCCTGCACTTCCAAGGGCAGCTCGCCCCGCAATGCGCGCTTCTCGTCGATGGCCGAGAGCGTGGTCTGCAACTGGTAGAGGGTCTTCAGACGCTCTTCTACCGGCATTTCTGATGGATCTTTCTTTGCCATTTTGTCTTATTGATATATGATTGGATTTGTATTTGTTTCTGTCATAACAGTCCGCACGTCCGGACACTGTTGCTGGATAATCTCGCGGAACACCTCTCCCGTGAACTGCTCGCTCTGCCAGTGGCCGATAACGCAGATCTGGAGCTGCTGCTCGTGGCCGAAATACTGGTGGTAGTGCATCTCGCCCGTGACGAAGGCATCGGCCTGCTGGGCCACGGCCTCGTCAAGCAGGAAGTCGCCGGCTCCGCCGCACAGGGCGACCCTGTGGATGGGGCGGTGCAACAACGCGTTGCAGCAGGCACACGCCACACCGAACTGCCGTTTCACCATCGCCACGAAATCGCTGGCGGCCATGGCCTCCGGCAACTCACCAATCGCGCCACTCCCCGCCCCTGCCGTCCTGGCATCCTTGCCGTCGTTGGGCTGCAGGAAGCGCACCTCCGACAGACCCATCCGCTCGGCCATCTTCCAGTTGACACCGCCCCGGACATTATCCATATTGGTGTGCATCGACACGATGGCAACGTGGTGTTCGATGGCCTTCATCACCGTGCGCTGCACGTAGTCCGCACCGACGATCTGCTTCAGTCCCCGGAACAGGAGCGGATGGTGGCTCACGACCAGGTTACATCCCTTGGCGATGGCCTCGTCGACAATCTGTTCGTTGACGTCTAGACACAATAATGCCCCTGAAACCTCCGCCTCTGTCAATCCAACCTGCAGGCCAGCATTGTCCCAGCTTTCCTGCAAGGGCAGAGGCGCGAACTGTTCAAGGGCTTCAAGCACTTGCTGTATTTTCACGCTTCTATCTTGTTTTCAGCCTGCAAAGTTACGGTTTTTCACCGGAAAGACACAGGCATCGCAGTGAACATTATCATTTTTTAACAATTAGTCCCTTTTTCTTATTTCTCAAAATGTTGATAGTCCTTCATCGTGCGCCAGTGGCCGCCCCACGTGAAGCCGTGCTGACGGAAGAGGCGACAGCAGAGGTCCCGTTCCGTAATCTTGTAGGGGAAGGATGCCCGGCGGTCGACATAGGGTCGCGCCGTGGAGGGCTGTATATGGAGCGTGCCGTCCTTGCGCCGGCGCACATAGGGATTGTAGAGCGGATTGATGTCGACGGCCAGTCCACGGGCGTGTTTGGAGAGTTTCGTGCGACCCGCCACGCGACGGTAGCAATAGCAGGAGGTGTTGTTGGCACGCATCGACTGCTCGTCATCGTCGCCATACTCCGAGACAGGGCGGATGCGCTCGATGGGATAACGCTGGCGGTATAGCTCGGCGAAGATCTCGCGCAGGTCACTGGCAATGCTGTGGTTGCAGACCAGCGTACCCGTGTGCGTCACGCCCTGTCCGTCGATATGGCGCACCTGCAGCGTGTCGAGGTCGACTCCGGCAGGCTGTGCAGACACCGACAGCAGCACCTGGCACAGGAGAAAAAGGGCGGTCAAGCAACGCATTGTTATCTTTTTGCCTGCAAAGATACTACAAAATGCGAGAAAAACACTACCTTTGTAGCCGTTATCTGAAAAAAACAAGAAAAAAAACAATGATGAGCAACGACAAGGTCAATGAGATACTGCTGAGAAACGTAGACATCCTCTCGCAACATTCGGAGCAGGAAGACAACATGATGCCGAAAGGCAACGCTCCCCTCCCCTCGGTGGAGAGCGTGCGCAACATCGTGAGCCTCGTGAAGTGCATCATCTTCAGCGACTATTTCTACCAGCGGCAGCCGCAGCAGGAAATCCGCTCCTACTACATCGGTGTGAAGATGGAAGCCCTCTACAAGGAACTGAAAGAACAGACCATGCGCGGACTGCAGTTCTGCACCGAGATGGGCGAGGAGGAAGTGGCGCAAAAGGCCGAGACGCTGACACTGGAGTTCATCGACGGACTGCCCGAGCTGAAACGCCTGCTCTACACCGATGTGGCAGCCATGTTCGACTGCGACCCTGCCGCCGAGACCTATGGCGAGGTCATCTTCTGCTACCCCGTAGTCAATGCCATGACCCACTACCGCATCGCCCACGCGCTCCACACGAAACACATCCCCGTCATTCCGCGCATCATCACCGAACAGGCCCACTCCAAGACGGGCATCGACATCCATCCCGGAGCCACCATCGGCGAGTATTTTGCCATTGACCACGGCACGGGTGTGGTCATCGGCGAGACCTGCGTCATCGGCCATCACGTCACGCTGTACCAGGGCGTGACACTGGGTGCCAAGAGTTTCAAGTACGACGAACAGGGCAATGTGCTCAACGTGCCGCGCCACCCGATTATCGAAGACCACGTGACCATCTATTCCAACGCCTCGATACTGGGACGCATCACCATCGGCCACGACAGCGTGATAGGCGGCAATATCTGGGTGACCCACGACATCCCACCCCACTCGCGACTGCAACAGTCCAGGGCCGTTGACGTTCCGTTCAACGGCGGACTGGGCATCTGACTGCTGCCGCTATTTCCGTTTCTTGCCGAACTCAGGGTCGATGTCAAGGAACCAGGCCACGACGTATGTCATGGCGCAGGCTCCCATCACGATGAGGAAGAACACAGGATAGCCCACCGCCTCCTGCAAGGCTCCGGCAAAGAGTCCGGGAATCATCATCGACAAGGCCATGAAGGCCGTACACAACGCATAGTGGGAGGTCTTGTGGTCGCCCTGACTGTAGTAAATCAGATAGAGCATATAGGCCGTGAAGCCGAACCCGTAGCCAAACTGTTCGACAAAGACACAGAGGTCGATGACCAGTAGGCTGGAGGGTAGTGCATAGGAGAGGTAGACATAGACGATGTCGGGCAGCGTGATGGCCATCACCATGGGCCAGAGCCATCGCTTCAGTCCGTCGCGGCTGGCCACCACTCCCCCGAGGATGCCGCCCAGCGTCAGTCCGATGACCCCCACCGTACCCTGCACCAGTCCGTATTCCACATCAGAGAGACCGAGACCGCCATTGCGGGCGGAATCGACGAGGAACAATGCCGACACCTTGGCCAGCAAGCCCTCCGGCATCCGATAGAAGAGCATGAAGCAGATGGCGGCCCACATCTGCGGCTTCTGGAAGAAGGTCACCACCGTGGCCACAAACTCCCGCGCAATCTCGCGCACGGAGCGCCGCGCCTTGTCGCAGTCCTCGTCGGGATGCGGCAGTGCCCAGCTGTGGTAGAGCCACAGGGCGATGAAGAGTCCGGCCATGAAATAGAACACCAAGCTCCAGGCAAAGGTGATGCTGCGCGTGAGTACCTGTAGCACACCGGCCAGTCCCACCAGTAGTCCCGATGCCACGATGATGGCGATGCGGTAGAAGGTCGAACGGATGCCGACGAAGAACGCCTGTTCGTGCTCTTCGAGACCGAGCATATAGAAGCCGTCGGCAGCAATGTCGTGGGTGGCACTACCGAAAGCCATCAGCCAAAAGAAACACAGCGAGCCTTGCAGCCACCACGGTCCGGGAATGGTGAAGGCCACGCCGGCCAAGGCCGCCCCGATGAGCAGCTGCATGGCCACAATCCACCAGCGCTTGGAGCGCAGGATGTCCACGAAGGGACTCCACAGGGGCTTGATGACCCAAGGCAGATAGAGCCACGAGGTGTAGAGGGTGATGTCGGCATTGGAGAGTCCGAGCCGTTTGTAAAGGATGAGTGAGATGGTCATCACGGCCACGTAGGGCACGCCCTCGGCAAAATAGAGGGAGGGCACCCAGGCCCATGGTGTTATCCGTCTGTTGTGTGTGTTGTGTTGCATCAGTATATTTTTTTGATTTCAGCACCACGGTAGTAGTGCAGCAATATTTCATCGTATGGGTATCCCTGCTGTCCCATCACAGCAGCACCAATCTGGCAGAGTCCCACGCCGTGTCCCCAGCCCCGTCCGTGGAGCCGGAATCCCGTGGCCGTCTTCTCCACGTCGAAGGCGGAGCTGTAGAGGTGGCTCTCGCTGAGCGCACGACGTATCTCCAACTCCTTGCCGATGGTCAATGTCAGCTTCGTACCCACAATCTGGAGCTTCCAGATGCGGCCGCTCTTGCCGCGCTCCAAGGGGATGAGGTCTGTCACCGTACCGAAGTCTTCCTTCAGTTTCTCGGACACCAAGCGGGAGAGCTCCTCCGTGGTGTATTCCACCGTCCAGCGGTAGAAGTCGTTGGTTTCCAGGTCGTAGTCGTTGAGCACCTGCGACAACACGGCCTTGTCCGAGGTGTTGCAGAAGGGGTCTTCCACCGAGACGAGGTAGGGCTTCGGCGTGTCTTCCCAACAGTACTGGAACTCCTCGGTCACACCGCCGCAACACTTTGAGAAGCGTGCGTCGCAGATCTCGCCATCATGGCAGAGGATGCGGCCGCGCGTGGCCTGCAGGGCCTGTTCCACGGCCGGACTGGTCTGTTTCGTGATGCCCTGATAACGCTGGCAGTGGTCGTCGGCACAGACATCGAAGATGGTGTGGTCTTCCCGGTCGTACCAGCGGATGAGTTCGTTGTCCTTCTTAACAAACGAGAAGAAACCATCCTTACGCTGTCCGGCCTCCTTGCGGCGCTGCATCTGCGCCAAGAGCCACGAACGGGAGATGACGGCGTGCGCCTTCAGCAGCTCCAGTCCGGCGGTGGCCTTCATCTCGCTGGAGATGACGCTGGCCAGATAGCGTTCCACGGGCAGTTGGTTGATGGCCGTAATCTTGTCCGACTCCACCACCAGGCGCAGGGTGCCGAGAAACACCTGCGTCTCCTTGCGCTCCCAATGGAAGTTGACTCCGATGGTCACGTCGTGGAGCGAGAACGAGGCCGTTGGACTCTGCGGCACAAAGGTCAGCTCGCGGTACTGCATACCCCGCCAGAGGATGCCGCCCTCCGAGAACTCCACCACTTGTTCACCCTCAATCCGTTCACCCTTGGCCATATAGGGCGCGTTGAGGGCAAAGGCAATCTTCTGTCCGCTGACGATGCCTACGGTGACCTCGGGTTCCACACTGTTTTCCTTATGGGTGGTATGGGTGTCTGCCGTTTCCTTCAGCTTGCGGATGACCTCCGCCACCGCGTTGGCAGGGAGTGTCACCTCTTGCAGGATGGCCGTTGCCCTTTCGGCGGTAATCCGACGGAAGTCTTCCTCGCGTGGGGTAATCATCATGCCACCCATATCGACCGCTCCGGGACTGACGAGGTACTGTTCCTGTCCAGAGGCGGCGTAGCAGTCGGGGCGGTGTTTGCGGCGCGGCAGCACCACGGAGAGCAGCGTGTCGCCCTGTTGCCAGGCGATGATGTTCATCATCGGCTCCGTGTCGCCGGATGGTATCGGCAGACTGTCGTAGAGGCGGCGGAAGAGGCGCGCCCCGGTCTTTTCGTCATGGCTGCGCACTAAAAAGGCGGCGGCAGGATAGTCGGGTATCTGCCAGATGCCTGTCTCACCGTCGCCCGTCACTGCGATGAGGTTGCGGCTGAGTCGCTGCCAGGAGCGTTGCAAAGGGAGCATCCCACTGCAGATCATCTGCAGGTGGGCATGGTCGGGTGCCGACGCGCCACACCGAGGTCCATTATATAATAAGGTGTAGTCGCGATAGCGGTGTACCAGCCGGAGCAGTTCGCCATACATGGGCAGGATGGCCTGCCGCTGATGGCGCAGGGCAGGCAGTGTGAAATGAACGGGCAGGATGGGGAATGGATTGACCAGCAACTCATAGTTGCCGTCCAACGTGCAGCGCAGCTGTTCCTTGGGGCGGTTCTCCTGACAGAGAAAACAGGGTCGCTGCGCCAGCGTCTTGGCATCTATCTTGGCTCCCGTGGAGCAGATGCGTGCCGGGTTCCACTGTACCGCAAGCGAGAGGTCGTCCTTCATCAGCTCGCGCGTCTCCACCCTCGCCAGGTCACGGTAGCGCTGACGCGCCTCGTCCCATACGGCCAACTGGCGGTTGAAGAAGCGCATCAGTGCCGACTGCTCCATCCAGTCGTGCTGTCCTTGGTTCATACGCTGGCGCGCCTTCAGCTCCATGGTGCGCAGGCGGTCTTTGTAGAGGTTGTTGGCATTGACCTTCTCCACGGAGAGGGCTGCATCGGAGTTGCCGCCCCAGCGGCGACAGAGATACACCTCGCTGAAGATGCGCCCGATGCGGTAGTGGCGCGAGAATATCAGGCCGAGGGCATAGTCCTCGCCGTATGACGTGTTAGGGAACTGCACCTGACGGAGCAAGGGCGTGAAGAAGGCACGCGGCGCACCGAGTCCATTGATGCGCAGGGCATTGTTCGGGCCGTTCTCCTCCGTCCACTCGCGGTGGTCAATGAGTCCCGGCGGCAGGGTGTTCAGTTCGAAGTCGCACATCCGGTAGGAACCGATGACCATGGCGGCCTGTTGTTGATAGAAGGCATCGACCATGGTCTGCAGGGTGTGGCTGGAGGAGTAGAGGTCGTCGGAGTCGAGTTGTACGGCAAAGCGTCCACACCCTGCGCTGTTGATGGCCTCGTTCCAGCATCCGCCGATGCCGAGGTCGTGGCGCGTGGGAGTGAGAACCACGAGGCGTGGGTCTTCCTTTGCCAGGTCGGCCAGGAGCTGTCCGGTGCCATCGGTGGAGTGGTTGTCCACCACGATGACGTTGTAGGGAAACGTGGTGTCCTGTTTCAGGGCACTCTTCACCGCATCGCAGATGGTCTTGGCGCGGTTGAAGACGGGAATGATGACGGAAGCCTCCACGGGAAACTCCTGCTCATGGAAGTCGATGGTCTCACACTGCGTTATGTCCACCAGTGCTCCGATGGTGCGCAGGTGGGCGGTACAAGCGTGCTCCATCTCCTGCTGCACCTCGCGGTTGGCGGGATTGACGTAATCGAACTGCTTAACGCCCGAAGCTCGCAGGTCGCACTCCTCCTCCGTGTAGAGGTATTCGTTGAGGTGGAACAGCAGTCCCTGCCGACTCAAGGCCAGCCGCAGGTCGTAGAGACCCGCCCATTGCCAGTCGGCTGGTGTGTCCGCCACATACTGCTGCAGGGCGGCGTTGCGCAACAGCCATACACTGCCGAAGTCGAAGTCGTCGCGCAGTGCCCCGTCTTGATAGTCTATCACGGGATGGGTCGTCCGCTGCCCGTGTTCCATCTGCCAGCGGTCACTATACACCATCACGGCATCCGTGTCTTCGGCAGCCTGCACCATCCGTTCCAGTGCTGCGGCACCGAAGGTGACGGGGGCAGGCTTCACGCACAACAGGACAAACGGTGCTTCTGCGCAGTGCGCCACCTGGCGCACCATAGCCGTACTGGTAAGGTTGTCCACGGGGAGCAGTGCGCATCCCTGCGGCGGTTGCTGTCCGGCCTCTGCGCCATTGACCATAAGGAATATCTTGTTGACGGTGGCACTTCGCTGCAGCACGGCCACGATTTCAGCCGTGTCGGCCATGGAGCGGCACGCCACGAAGCAGTCTATTTTCTGTCTCATCTCCTTTGATTTGTCGTTTCTGCTTACTATTCCACCTTCCACTCCA
>CAVFBU010000069.1:4295-12121 GCA_963620725.1 Vescimonas coprocola | reverse complement strand
GTAGAGGAAAAGCGAGCTTTCCCTCTACATTCGCTGCTCCAAAATTTGGTTTTTCTCTCGGTTTGCACTACCTTTGTGCCGCCAATCAGCATATAAACGAAAAAACAATACCCTAATGAAGAAAAAACTATGGGGGGCGATGGCCCTCGCACTACTCGCCTTTACCGCACAGGCAGAAGAGAAACAACTGACCAGTCCTGACGGTCGTCTGATGGTCACCGTGTCCGACAGCAAAGGACAGCCAACGTATCAAATCCAGTATGACGGCAAGACGTTTCTGCAGCCATCGGCACTCGGTCTGGTCACCAACCTCGGCGACTACACCCAAGGAATGACGCTCACCAAGGCTTCCGATGTGAAGGAGGTTCACGAGCACTATGTGCTGACGCGCATCAAGAAGAGTATGGTGGAGGTCAATGCCCGCCGCCAGACCTTCTCCTTCGCAAAGGACGGCAAGGCCATCTACGATGTGGAGTTCCATGTCGGCAACAACGATGTGGCGTTCCGCTACCTGTTGCAGAAGCAGGGCGAGACGCGCTGCTGCGTCATCCGACAGGAAGCCACGGCCTTCGCCCTGCCGCAGGGAGCCACCTCGTTCCTCTGTCCGCAGATGCCTGCAATGGGCGGTTGGAAGCGCACCGCTCCCAGCTACGAGACGAACTATGCGCTCGATGTGCCTGTAGGCACCAAGCTCAGCGATACGGGCTACACCTTCCCCTGCTTGTTCCGCAACGGCAATGATGGCTGGCTGCTCATTTCCGAGACAGGGACGGACGGCGACTACTGCGCCTGCCGATTGTTGGGTAAGACCGACGGCTCTTACCAAATCGGTTTCCCACAGGAGGGCGAGATGAACGGACTCGGCTCGGCTTTTGCCGGGGTCAACCTGCCGGGTAAGACGCCTTGGCGCACCATCACCTTGGGTAGCACGCTGGCTCCCATCGCCGAGACTACCATTCCCTTCGACGTGGTGGAGGAGAAATATCCGGCTTCCAAGGCCTACGAGGCCAGCAAGGGTTCCTGGTCGTGGATTATCCGTATGGACAACTCCTGCAACTTCGAAGAGCAGAAGGAATACATTGACTTCTCGGCCGCCATGGGTTGGCAGACCGTGCTCGTGGATGCGCACTGGAGCTACCAGATTGGCTACGACAAGGTGGAGGAACTGGCACGCTATGGTAAGTCGAAGGGTGTGGACCTCTTCCTGTGGTACAACTCCAACGGCTACTGGAATGACGCACCGCAAGGCCCTCACGCCAAGATGCACAAGGCAGGCGTGCGCCGCAAGGAGATGGCCTGGATGCAGAAGATAGGCATCCGGGGCATCAAGGTGGATTTCTTCGGGGGCGACAAGCAGGAGATGATGCAGCTCTACGAGGACATCTTGACCGATGCCAACGACTTCGGCATTGAGTGCATCTTCCACGGCTGCACACTGCCGCGCGGCTGGGAGCGGATGTACCCCAACTATGTGGCTTCGGAGGCCGTGCTGGCCAGCGAGAACCTCCACTTCTCGCAGAAGATGTGCGACATGGAGGCCAGCAATGCTACGCTCCATCCCATCATCCGCAACACCGTTGGTTCGATGGACTTCGGCGGCAGTGCCCTCAACAAGTTCTACGGCACGGACAACAAGCACGGCTCGCAGCGCCGCACCTCCGACGTGTTCGCCCTGGCCACGGCAGTGCTCTTCCAAAGCTCCGTGCAACACTTTGCCCTTGCTCCTAACAACATGACCGACGCACCAGCCTGGGCGGTTGACTTCATGAAGACCGTGCCCACGACCTGGGACGATGTCAAGTTCCTGGACGGCTACCCCGGCAAGTACCTCATCATGGCGCGCCGCCACGGCGACCAGTGGTTCGTCTGCGGTGTCAATGCCCAGCAGGAGCCGCTGAAGATGAAGCTCTCCCTGCCGATGTTTGCCGCAGGCACGGTGCTCAAGGTCTATGCCGATGGCAAGACGTTGGAAGGACAGGTGAAGCGCGTGAAGCAGTCGAAGAAGCAGACGCTGGACATCACCATCCCCTGCAACGGTGGTCTGGTGGTTGTGAACGAATAAAACAAAGAAATACACACGCCATGGGAATCATTATCGGCATTGACGTGGGCATTTCGACCACGAAGATTGTAGGACTGCGCGACGACCACGTAGAGTCGCCCATCCGCATCACGGCGGTAGACCCCGTCACCTCACTCTATGGTGCTTTCGGCAAGTATCTCCACGACAACGGCATCAGTCTCGCCGATGTGGAGCAGGTGATGGTGACGGGAGTCGGCTCGGCCTACATCGACGGCCCCATCTATGGTCTTCCCACGGGCAAGACCAACGAGTTCGTGGCCGATGGTCTCGGGGCGCGCTTCGAGAGCGGTCTGTCGAAAGCTATCGTGGTGTCGATGGGTACGGGAACGAGCTTCGTGCAGTGCGACGGCGACGACATCCGCCACATCGGTGGTATGGGCGTCGGCGGCGGCACGGTGCAGGGTCTGTCGCGCGTCATGCTCAACACCAGCGACCCGAAGCAGATCTCCAGTCTCGCCCTGCGCGGCGACATCCGCAACATCAACCTGTTCATCGGCGACATCTCCCTGCGCCCCCTGCCGGGACTGCCCATGAACGCCACGGCCTCGCTGTTCAGCAAGGCGCAGTACGATGCGCCGCGCGAAGACATCGCCTTGGGCATTATCACCATGGTGCTGCAGAGCATCGGGTCGGCCAGCATCCTCTCCGCCCTCAACACGGGCATCCGGGACTTCGTGCTCATCGGCAACCTCACGCTCTACCCCCAGTGCGAGGAAATCTTCCCCATGATGGAGAAGCTCTACAACGTGCGCTTCCACATTCCCAAGTACGCGGAGTTCTGCACCGCCATCGGTGCAGCCCTCAATTTCCACAAACAGCTGCAGTAACATTCTGGGAAGAAAAAATCATTTCCCTCGGCAGAGAAAAAAAATTCCCTGCCGAGGGAAATCTGATTGTGTGGTGAGAGAAAAAACAGAAAACGTTTTGCTTTTCCGTCCGAATGTTGTAACTTTGCAGGCAGTTTAACCAAAGCAATACAGAACAATGGACGACTACCCGGCGGATAATTACAATTCGTAGGCGTGAGGAACGGCAAGACTGCTAATCCTCTTGCCAAAGACCACATTTGCACCAAAACAAGGATTAGCACAATGAAGACATTCTGGAACACTAACCAGGGACTGAGCCAGCTCAAGGAGTGGCAGCCCAACTGCTGGATACAGGTGACCTGTCCGACGGAAGAGGACAGCCAGCTGCTTGAAGACCAGTACCACATCCCCGACTATTTCCTCTCGGACATCAGCGATACCGACGAGCGTGCACGCTATGAGTACGACGACGGTTGGATGCTCATCATCCTCCGTATTCCCTACGTCAAGGAGGTGCGCTCGCGCACACCCTACACCACCGTGCCCCTGGGCATCATCCACAAGCGCGACGTGACCATCACCGTGTGCTACTACGAGACGAACATGATGATCGACTTCGTGTCGTTCCAGCAGAAGCGCGGCGAGGGGTTCACCGACCACGTCGACATGATCTTCCGCCTCTTCCTCTCCTCCGCCGTATGGTATCTGAAGCGGCTGAAGCAAATCTCCATGCTCATTGACAAGGCCAAGCGCAACCTCGACCGCGAGGTGAACAACGAGAGCCTCATCGGCCTCTCGCGCCTGCAGGACTCGCTCACCTATTTCAATACGTCCATACGTGGCAACGAGGTGCTGCTCTCGAAGCTGAAGTTCAAGTTGCAGATTGACGAACTGGACGCCGACCTCATCGAAGACGTGAACATTGAGATGACGCAGGCGCGCGAAACCACCAACATCTACTCGAACATCCTGGAGTCGACGATGGACACCTATCAGAGCATCATCAACAACAACATGAACACCATCATGCGTACGCTCACCTCCGTCACCATCATACTGATGTTGCCCACACTCATCTCCAGTTTCTTCGGCATGAACCTCATCAACGGCATGGAAACCAACCCGGCCGGATTCGTCATCGCCATCATCCTTTCGCTGTTCATATCCGTGATGTCGTGGGCCTTTTTCCGGCACAAACGCCTTATTTAGGGCATAAAAAAGCACTTTTTCGCCCTAAAATTAGGCCGTTTCAGATATTTTACGTACTTTTGAAGCCAGTACGTAATACGCTAACCCATTTTAAGAACGCAAAAGATTAAGATGATGGACTCTCAAGAACAGACGCTCGAACAGGAGCGCAACATCCAGGAAGCAACGGTAGAGACGGAGCAGAACGCTCCGCAGCAGCCGGAACGCAAGCAGTATCAGAACAAGCAGGAAGTGCTCAGCCGCGTGCGCGAAATCGCACAGGGCGAGGACGCTCCGCAGAAGGACGAAGTGGACTACCTCAAGACGGTGTTCTACAAGTTGCACACGGCCGAGCGCGAGGCAAAACTCAAGGAATACATCGACAACGGAGGCAATCCGGATGCCTATCAGGTGCTGCCCGACGAGACGGAGGAGGCCTTCAAGGCCGAGATGGGCATCATCAAGGAGAAACGCCAGAAGCTCTTCCTCGAACAGGAACAGGAGAAGCAGGACAACCTGCAGAAGAAGCTCGACATCATAGAGAAGATAAAGGCTATGGTGACCTCGCCGGAAGAGGCCAACAAGGCGTACAAGGACTTCAAGGCGCTGCAGGAGGAATGGAAGGAAATCAAGAACGTGCCGGCAGAGAAGGCCAACGAGCTGTGGCGCAACTACCAGCTCTACGTGGAGCAGTTCTATGACCTGCTCAAGCTCAACAGCGAAGCGCGCGAATATGACTTCAAGAAAAACCTGGAGAAGAAGACGCGCCTCTGCGAGGCTGCCGAGAAGCTGGACGAGGAACCCGATGTAATCAGTGCCTTCCACCAGTTGCAGAAGCTCCATCAGGAGTACCGCGAGACGGGTCCTGTGGCCAAAGACCTGCGCGAGGAGGTATGGGCGCGCTTCAAGGCGGCTTCCACCGTCATCAACAAGAAACACCAGCAGTATTTCGACCAGCGCAAGGAGAAGGAGGAAGAGAACCTGGCGAAGAAAACCATGCTCTGCGAGAAGATAGAGGCCATCGTGGCCGAGGAAAATAAGGGCAACGGCGACTGGGAGAAGCATACCAAGGCCATCATGGAGCTGCAGGCCGAATGGAAGACCATCGGCTTCGCACCGCAGAAGATGAACGTCAAAATCTTCGAGCGTTTCCGCAAGGCCTGCGACGAGTTCTTCGGCAAGAAGACGGCCTATTTCCGGGCTAAGAAGGAGGAATACAAGGTCAACGCCGAGAAGAAGCGTGCACTGATAGAGAAGGCCAAAGCCCTGCAAGACTCCACGGAATGGAAGTCGACCAGCGACAAGTTCGTCAACCTCCAAAAGGAATGGAAGACCATCGGCACCGTGCCCAGAAAGCTCGGCGACCAGTTGTGGAACGAGTTCATTGGCATCTGCAACAAGTTCTTCGAGGCTGCCAACGCCGCAGGAGCTGGCACGCGAAGCAGCGAACACCAGAACCTGGCCAAGAAGCGCGACATCATCGCGCAGCTGAAGGCACTGGCCGAACAGACGGGCGAGGATATTCAGGACAAGGTGCAGCAACTGGTGGCTGAGTTCCAGGCCGTGGGTCATGTGCCCTACAGGGAGAAGGATAAGGTCTATGACGAGTTCCGCGCTGTGGTCGACCCACTCTTCAAGACGCTGAATATCAGCATGGCCAAGCGCCGCCTCGACAACTTCAAGGACAACCTGCGGCAGATGGCAGAACGGGGCGAGAATGCCCTCGACAACGAGCGTGCTCGCCTGATGCGCCAGTATGAACAGTTGAAGAGCGAGGTGCAGACCTACGAGAACAACCTCGGCTTCCTCAACGCCTCCTCCAAGAAGGGCAACTCGCTGGTGGACGAGATGAACCGCAAGGTGCAGAAGCTCAAAGACCAGGTGCAGCTGGTGCGCGAGAAGATCAAGGCTATTGACGACAGCAACAAACAGCAGGAATAGGCCGAAGACCTCTTCCGCAGGAAATACCGCAAAAGTGGCAAGAAGGCCGGATGGCAGAAATTCCAGTGGCGCACGGCTGTGCCGCCCCTGGTGGCTCCGACAACGGGACTGACTCCTGCCGACTATTTCGGTCGCCGTATGGTGGATTTCCTTCCGGAAAACGTCCGGGTGGGTGTGGTGATGGCTGCCGTTGGCGGAGCCAGCATCGACCTGTTCGACAAGCGTCTCTACAACGACTACCTGAAGACGCAGCCCGACTGGATGAAGCATATTGCCAGCCGTTATGACGGCAATCCCTACGCCAGTCTGATTGCTGCCGCACGGGAGGCGATGAAGCAGGGCGTGGTGAAGGGTATCCTCTTCCATCAAGGAGAGACGAATACGGCAGACCCCACCTGGCCGGCACGCGTGAAGACCGTCTATGAAAACCTCCTTGCCGACCTCGGCCT
Organism: Vescimonas coprocola; assembly: GCA_963620725.1. Taxonomy (GTDB): domain Bacteria; phylum Bacteroidota; class Bacteroidia; order Bacteroidales; family Bacteroidaceae; genus Prevotella. The sequence continues at coordinate 5,651 of CAVFBU010000069.1, read as the reverse complement.
GCAGGCGGCTGACGTGCCCCTGCTGATGGGTGAGGTGGTGCAGACCGACCAGGGTGGTGTCTGCGGTGCACACAATGCCATCATTGACAGCATCGCCAAGACCATCCCGACGGCTCACGTCGTATCGTCGAGGGACTGTCCGCAGCGCGGTGACGGTCTGCACTTCACCGCCGAGGGCTACCGCATCCTCGGCAAGCGTTATGCTGACGTGATGCTCCAGTTGCTGGGCGTTCCCCAGCAGATGCACGCCGAAGCCTGGCAGGGCCGTCTGGCCGAGAATGTTATTGTTGGCAACGACTTCCCACGCATTGACACCCAGCGGCGCGCCTTCTTCCGCCTGCGTGCTCCCCAGGCTCGCGATGTGCAGGTGGACATCTGCGGAAAGAAATATCCCATGCTCCGCGACTCCAACGGCGAGTGGTACGGCGTGACGGCTCCGCTGGTGGAGGGCTTCCATTACTACGCCTTTGTCGTGGACGGAGTGTCGGTGACCGACCCGGCCACAGACACCTATTTCGGCTGCCACCGACAGATGAGCGGTCTTGATGTGCCCGAGGGCGACGAGGGCAACTATTACCATCCGCAGCAGGGCGTGGCCAAGGGACAGGTGCGCTCCTGCACCTACTTTGCCGCTTCGCAGGGTCAGTTCCGCCGCGCCATGGTCTATACGCCCGCGGAATACGAAGCCAACAAGAGCAAACGCTACCCGGTGCTCTACCTCCAGCACGGCATGGGTGAGGACGAGACGGGCTGGAGCCATCAGGGACGGATGAACCACATCCTCGACAACCTGATTGCCAGCGGCGAGTGTGTACCGATGATTGTGGTCATGGAGAGTGGCGACGTGAAGGCTCCCTTTGCGCCCAAGCGCGGCGAAGATCCCAATGCCGTGCGCAATGCCTACGGCTCGTCGTTCTATCAGGTACTTCTGGACGACCTGATTCCGATGGTGGACCAAACGTTCCGCACCAAGACCGACCGCGAACACCGCGCCATGGCCGGTCTCTCGTGGGGTGGCTTCCAGAGCTTCAACACCGTACTGTCCCACCTCGACCGCTTTGCCTATCTGGGCACGTTCAGCGGTGCTATCTTCGGCGTGGATGTGAAGACCTGCCACAACGGGGTCTTTGCCGATGCAGCCAAGTTCAACAAGCAGATGAGGTATCTGTTCATGGGCTGCGGCACGGAGGAGAACTTCGGCACGGCGCGTATGGTCAACGACTTGAAAGCTTTGGGAATCAACGTCACCTACTACGAGTCGAAGGGCACTGCCCACGAATGGCTCACCTGGCGGCGTTGCCTCCGCCAGTTTGTCCCACATCTGTTCAAGAAGTAAACGACAGACGAACCCACTGC
>CAVFBU010000069.1:0-4275 GCA_963620725.1 Vescimonas coprocola | reverse complement strand
GTAACACAGAAGACGCTCTTCCCTGTAACACAGAAGACGCTACTTCCCTGCAACAACGAAAAACGCTCCTTCCCTTGCCGGGAGGAGCGTTTTCTATGCAGTATCTGTCAGCCGTTAGGCTTTGCAGGGTGTCCAGGGCTTCAGTTGTTTGAAGAAGTCGTTGCCCTTGTCGTCGACGAGGATGAAGGCCGGGAAGTCCTCTACGGTAATCTTCCAGATGGCCTCCATACCCAGTTCAGGATATTCCACACACTCAATGCTCTTGATGCTCGACTGCGAGAGCACGGCAGCCACGCCACCGATGGTGCCGAGGTAGAAGCCACCGTGTTTCTGGCAGGCATCCGTGACCACCTGCGAGCGGTTGCCCTTGGCAATCATCACCAGTGAACCACCACGCTCCTGGAACTCGTCCACGTAGGGGTCCATGCGGTTGGCCGTGGTGGGACCCATCGAACCGCAAGGATAGCCCTCTGGGGTTTTGGCCGGTCCGGCGTAGAGCACGGGGTAGTCCTTGAAATACTGCGGCAGGTCTTCCCCTGCGTCAAGGCGTGCCTTGAGCTTGGCGTGTGCGATATCGCGAGCTACGATGATGGTGCCCTTGAGGTTGACGCGTGTTGACACGGGATATTTCGACAATTCGGCGCGTACGGCATCAATGCCCTTGTCGAGGTCAATCTCAATGCCCTTGGCACCCTCGCCGGGCTTTCTCAACTCCTCGGGAATCAGCTCCGTGGGGTTCTCGTCCATCTTCTCCAGCCAGATGCCGTCGCGGTTGATCTTCGCCTTGATGTTGCGGTCAGCCGAGCAGCTCACACCCATGCCGATGGGGCACGAAGCACCATGGCGCGGCAAGCGGATGACGCGGATGTCGTGAGCCAGTGCCTTGCCACCGAACTGTGCGCCCAGCCCAATCTTGTGGGCTTCGTCAAGCAGCTTCGCCTCCAGGTCGGTGTCGCGGAAGGCGCGTCCTGTCTCGTCGCCCGTGGTGGGCAGGTTGTCGTAGTACTTGATGGAGGCCAGTTTCACGGTCAGCAGGTTCTTCTCTGCCGACGTGCCGCCGATGACGAAGGCGATGTGGTAGGGCGGACAGGCCGCCGTGCCGAGGCTCTTCATCTTCTCCACGAGGAAGGGCAGCAGTGTGCCCTCGTTCTGGATGGTGGCCTTGGTCATGGGGTAGAAGTAGGTCTTGTTGGCCGAGCCACCGCCCTTGGCAACCATAACGAAGCGGTATTCTGCCCCTTCCGTGGCCTCAATGTCAATCTGTGCGGGCAGGTTACAGCGTGTGTTCACCTCGTCATACATGTTAAGCGGCGCGTTCTGCGAGTAGCGCAGGTTGTCCTGCGTAAAGGTGTTGTAGACACCCCGGCTGAGGGCTTCCTCGTCCTCGAAGCCCGTCCATATCTGCTGGCCTTTCTCACCGTGGATGATGGCCGTGCCGGTGTCCTGGCAGAAGGGCAGGATGCCCTTGACGGCGGTTTCCGCGTTGCGCAGGAACTGCAGGGCCACATACTTGTCGTTCTCTGACGATTCGGGGTCGTTCAGGATGGCGGCCACCTGCTCGTTGTGGGAGCGGCGCAGCATGAACTCCACGTCGTGGAAGGCCTGCTGAGCCAGCAGCGTCAGTGCCTCTTTCGACACTTTGACGATTTCCTTGCCCTCGAACTCGCTGGTGCTGATGCCCTCCTTCGAGAGCAGTCTGTATTCGGTGTCGTCCTTGCCCGTCTGGAACATAGGAGCGTATTTGAATTCGGGATTCATATTCAATTTATAATTTATAATTTTAGAAACCGAAGATTTCCTCCTGCGTGAGGCGTTTTACGGGTGCAATCTTCTCCAAAGCCTGCATATCGAGGTTCTTCTCGTCGCCGAGGATAATCAGGCGGTAGGGCTTGCCCACGATGTTCTGCTTCTCGAAGTTGGTGATGTCCTGCAGGGTGATGGTGGGCAGCGTCTCATACAATTTCTTGTTGGGATCGTAGTCCAGTCCCTTGTTCTTGGCGTTGATGTAGGCCCAGAGCACGTTGGCCTTGGTGGTGCGCTGGCTCTGCAGGCTCTTGGTGAGTCCCTGCTTGGCCAGGTTGAAGGCGGCCTCGTTCTGCGGCAGGTTGTTGATGATGTCGTCGAACACGTTGACGCAGTCCATCATCTTATCGTTCTGCGAGATGATGTGGGTGAAGAAATATTCCGTGCCGTCCTTGCGTCCCGGGCGTGCGTAGAGTGCACCAGCGTTGTAGGCCAGACCGCGGGTCTCGCGGAGCTCCTGGAAGACGATGGCGTTCATGCTACCGCCGAAGTACTCGTTGAAGAGTCCCACGAGTGCACCGTTCTCGGCGTTGAAGGTCTTGCCTTCGTTTTGGTATTTGCGCAGATAGATGTTCTTGGCCTCGTAGGGAGCGATGAGAATCTCGTTGCTCTTCGGCTCCACCATCTTGTACTCCTTGCCCTCGGGCACGGCGGCCAGTTTCTTGGCGGTCTTGTGCTCTTTGGCCAGCAGGGCACTGAGTTCCTTCTCGCTGTAGGGACCATAGTACAGCACGGTGTGCTCCATGTTGTTCAGTCCGCCCAGCAGGTTGACCATCTCCTGCGGGTCGGTCTTGCGCAGCTCGTCCGTCTTGATGCTGTTGCGGTTGGGGTTGTAGGGTCCGTAGATACCGTAAGCCCACAGGTAGCTGAAGTTGGTGCTCTGTTTGGTCTTGGCGTCGGCGTTGCTCTTGTCCAGCAAGTCCACATACTGGTTCCAGGTGGTCTGGTCAGCCTTGGCATTGTGCAGCAGGTCTTCCAGCAGGTGGAGTGCGGCGGGCAGGTTCTCGTTCAGTCCGTTGAGGCTAATCTCCATGGTCTTGCTGCCCTGCGACACGCTGTAGTTGCAGGCGAGCTTGTAGAAGGCCTGCTTGATGTCCGACACACTCTTGCTGGCCGTGCCGATGTAGTCCAGGTAGCTGGCGGCGTAGCTGTAGCGGATGTCGTCCTCGTCGCCGAAGTCGTAGCGGAACACGAGGTTGAAGAGTCCGTCGTCGGTGTTCTTCTTGTAGATGAGCGGCAGCTTCTTGCTGGTCTTGGTCACGGTGAGGTCCTTCTTGAAGTCGAGGAACTGCGGCTGGATGGGAGCCACCTCCGTGTTCTTGATTTCCTTGACGAAGTCACTCTCATACTCGCGGTTGGCGGGGATGGGGGTGATGATGGGCTTCTCTATCTTCTTCAGCGTGGAGTCCACACCAGTGCGCTTGTAGACACAGACGAAGTTGTCTGCGCGGAGGTGTTTGTTGGCGAAGTCGACGATGTCCTGCTTGGTCAGCTTGCTCTGGCGGTCGAGCTGTCCAGCCACGTCGGCCCAATTCTGGTCGTTGACGAAGGCATCCACCATGAGGCTGGCGCGGTTGCGGTTGTCGTCCAGATTCTTGTAGTAGTTGAGCTTCTTGTTGGCGATGACAGAGGGCAGCAGGTCGTCAGAGAAGTTGCCGCGTCTGAGGTTCTCCATCTCTCCAAGCAGGAGTGCCCGTGTCTCCTCCAACTGCTGTCCCTTGTTGGGCATTCCTTCGATGAGGAAGGCGGTGTAGTCGTGCAGGGCGTAGGGGAAGGCAGCACCTGCGGCGAGCTTCATCTTCTGCTCCAGGTTCACCTCGAAGAGTCCGGCCTTGCCGTTGGCCAACATCTCGGCGATAACATCGATGGTGTCGTTCTGCAGGTCGTTGGCACCCTTGAAGCGCCAGGCCAGTATCACGTTCTCGGCCTCCTTGCCCACCACGGTGGAGTCCTTCACGGCGGTGATTTCCGGCTGCTGTCCGAACTCGGGGCGCGACAGGTTGTCGTTGCGCTTCCAGCTACCGAAATACTTGTCGATGAGGGCGATAGTCGTGTCTGGGTCGAAGTCGCCAGCCATGACGATGGCCACGTTGTTGGGCACGTAGTAGCGGCGGAAGTAGTTCTGGATGTTGATGATGCTGGGGTTCTTCAGGTGGTCCTGCTCACCGATGGTGGTCTGTGTGCCGTAGGGGTGGGTGGGGGTGAGGAGCTTCCAGAGGGCAGCCAACTCCTTGGTGCCGTCGCTGGCCATGGAGATGTTCTTCTCCTCGTACACGGCCTCCAGCTCGGTGTGGAAGCCGCGGATGACCATGTTCTGGAAGCGGTCGCTCTGCACCTTGGCCCAGTTCTCGATTTCGTTGCATGGGATGTTCTCCACGTAGCACGTCACGTCGTTCGAGGTGTAGGCGTTGGTGCCCTCGCTGCCGATGCTCGACATGAGCTTGTCGTACTCGTTGGGGATGTTGTACTTGG
>CAVFBU010000068.1:0-12123 GCA_963620725.1 Vescimonas coprocola | reverse complement strand
TCTCGCCCTTGCCGTAGACGGGCAGGGGCTTGCGGTGGCGGATGTTGTTGATGAAGAGGGGGATGAGCTTCTCCGGGAACTGGTACGGGCCGTAGTTGTTGGAGCAGTTGGTCACGATGGTGGGCATCCCGTAGGTGTCGTGGAAGGCGCGGACGAAATGGTCGCTGCCGGCCTTCGAGGCGGAATAGGGCGAGTGGGGGTTGTACTTGGTTGTCTCCAGGAAGAAGCGGTCGCCGTAGGCCAGATGGTGCTTGCCGGAGCTGGCCTTGGTGGTGAATGGTGGCTGGATGCCGTCGGGGTGCGTCAGCTCCAGTGCCCCATACACCTCATCGGTGGAGATATGATAGAAGCGTTTCCCCTCATACCCCTCGGGCAGCGACTCCCAGTAGCATTTGGCGGCCTGCAGCAGGGAGAGCGTCCCCATGACGTTGGTCTGCGCAAAAGTGAAGGGGTCTTTGATGGAGCGGTCTACGTGGCTCTCGGCGGCCAGATGGATGATGCCGTCCACGGCCTTCTCCTGCATGAGGTGCAGGAAGCCATCGAAGTCGCAGATGTCCATCTTGACAAACTCGTAGTTGGGTTTGTCCTCGATGTCCTTGAGGTTGGCCAGGTTGCCAGCGTAGGTCAGCTTGTCGAGGTTGATGATGCGGTAGTCGGGATACTTGTTCACGAACAGGCGAACGACGTGGGAGCCGATGAATCCGGCACCTCCGGTAATGACGATGGTCTTCATGATTGTTGAATGTTGAGTGTTGAGTGTTGAATGTTTAGTGTTGAATGTTTAGTGTGGAGTGCCGAGCGTGATGACCTCGCAGTCCTTGAACGTCCGTCCGTCGATGGTCAGCCGCACCAGGGTGCGCTCCTTGTGCCATCCCTGCAGTCCGGCTGCACCGGGGTTGATGTGCAGCAGACCAAGGGTCTTGTCATACTTGACCTTGAGGATGTGGGAATGGCCACTGATGAAGAGCTGTGGCGGCGAGGCGTAGATCTGTCCCCGGATGCTCGCATCGTAGTTGCCGGGGTAGCCCCCGATATGCTTCATGAGCACCTCGACATCCTCACATCTCCAGCGCAGCACCTCGGGGTACATCAGTCGGAGGTCACCACCGTCGCAGTTGCCGCAGACGGCCTGCAGGGGACGGAACGCCGCCAACCGCTCGGCCACCTCTGTCGAGCCGATGTCGCCAGCGTGCCATATCTCGTCGCACTCCTCGAAATAAGTCAGGTACTTGTCGTCCCAATAGGCGTGGGTGTCGCTGATGATTCCGATCCTCTTCATGGCGGTGTGGCGGTTCAGTCGAGGTGAAGATACTGGCGGACGAAGTCGGCAATGAGGCGTGCCGTGGGCTGCAGTCCCAGCTTCGAGGAGTCGATGCAGAGGTCGTAAGAGGCAGCGTGTCCCCATTTCTTTCCCGTGTAGTAGTTGTAGTAGGCGGCGCGTGTTGACTCGCCGTGCTCGATGTATTTCCGGGCGGCCTCTTCGCTGAGCTGTTGACGTTCCATCACCGTGCGGATGCGCGCATCGATGTTGGCGGTCACAAACACGTTGACCACGCGTGGGAAGTCGCGCAACACATAGTCGGCACAGCGTCCCACGAAGACGCACGACGAGGCTTCGGCAGCCTTTCGGATGGCATCGCTCTGGAACTTAAACAGGTTTTCCTGCGAGAAGCCGTTGCCGTACATGCTGTTGTCGGACATATGCGGCACGTGGAGGTGGAACAGCGAACGGAGGAAGCCGCGCTGCTCATCGTTCTGTTCGAAGAACCGCTCGGAGAATCCACTCTCCTTGGCGGCCAGGTTGAGCAGTTCGCGGTCGTAGCATTTTGCTTGAAAGTCCTCGGCGAGCATACGTGCGATGTCGCGTCCGCCACTGCCGAGCTGACGGCCTACGTTGATGATGATGTTGTTATTGCACATTGGCTTTGAGTTTTTTCTTATAGGATTCCATGATAAACCACGTCACGATGAAGGCAATGCCGTCGCTGGCCGGCAGCGCCGCCCACACCCCGTCAATTTTGAAGAGGGGCGGCAGGACAAGCAACAGCGGCACGAGGAAGAGCATCTGTCGCGAGAGCGAGAGCAGCATGCTGACCTTGGCCTTCCCGATGGACTGGAAGAAACTGGTGACCACCATCTGGTAGCCTATCAACGGGAACAGCAGCATGTTGATCTTTATGGCCTTGACGGACTGGCTGATGAGCGTCTGGTCGGAGGTGAAGATGCGTGCGCAGTAGTACGGCAGTGTCTCACCTAAAATCCATCCCACGGTGACCACCGCCGTGGCGGCCAGCATCGCGAGTCTGACCACACTGATGAGGCGTTCGTGGAGCTGTGCACCGTAGTTGTAGCCGGCAATGGGCTGCAGTCCTTGGTTGATACCCATCACCACCATCAGGAAGATGAAGGCGATGCGGTTGGCAATGCCGTAGGCTCCCACCGCCAGGTCGCCGCCGTAGCGCACCAGTGCCGTGTTGATGATGATGACCACCACGCAGGCGCAGGCGTTCATGGCGAAGGGCGACATACCGATGGCCAGGATGTTCTTCACGATGTCCGAGCGCAGGCGGTAGATGCCGCGCTTGAAATGGATCAGCTCCGACGAACGGGAGAAGATGGAGAGTTGCCAGCACAGGGCCATCACCTGCGCCAGGATGGTGGCCACGGCCGCGCCCCGGATGCCCATGTCAAATCCCCAGATGAAGATGGGGTCGAGGATGGTGTTGATGACGACCGTGAATATCGTGGCGTACATGGCCTGCCGGGGCTTCGACACCGCGCGGAGCAGTGCGTTGAGTCCGAAGTAGAGATGCGTGAACACGTTGCCCAACAGGATAATCTGCATATACTCACGCGCGTAGCCTATCGTGTTTTCCGTTGCCCCGAAGAAATACAGGATGGGGTCGAGAAACAGCAGGCAGACCACACCGAGGAGCAAGCCGGTGATGATTTTCAGCATGACGGCATTGCCCAAGAGCAGGCTCGCCGTCTTATAGTCTTTCTGTCCGAGTTTTACTGACAGGTATGTGGAGGCTCCCACACCGATGGCCGCGCCGACGGCTCCTGTCAGGTTCATGAAGGGGAAGGTGACGGCCAGTCCTGAGATGGCCATGGCTCCCACACCTTGTCCGATGAAGATGGAGTCCACCATATTATAAAGGCTGGAGGCCGTCATGGCCACGATGGCCGGCAGCGCATACTGCGTCAGTAGCTTTCCTACGGGTTTTGTTCCAAGTTCAAGGGTCGCTTGTTTATTGTCCATTTCCGATATTTTCTGCAAAGTTAGCAACAATCTGCCAAAAATCCAAATCCTGCTGTCTTAATCTTTCTATATTCTTTGGCCGTTTGCGCTTTTCTTCGTACCTTCGCGCCCCGAAAAGAACAACCCGAGAAAATGCGAAGATTTCTGTTCCTCCTGTCCATAGCCATCTGCTGCGCGATGGCGTCGGCGAAAACGACCCAACAGGCCAATCGGGTCAGGAACAAGGTGTGCCCGGCGTTTATCTATCGCGTCACGCTGACCGACAAGAAGGAGTCGCCCTACTCCATCGACCGCCCCTCGCGCTTTCTCTCTCGCCGCTCCATCGAACGGCGCAAGCGGCAGGGACTGGCCATTGACTCCACGGACCTGCCCGTCTGTCCGCACTACATTCGGGAAATCGAGAACCGCAAGGCGACGGTGATTGGACAGAGCCGTTGGAACAACACCGTGCTCGTTGAGCTGCGCGACACCAGTGAGATGCAGCGCATCCGACAGTTGCCCTTCGTCGGCCACTGCCGCAAGGTGTGGGAAGCCCCCGACTCCATTGAGCCTACCGCCATCAAGACGCGCTACCACGATGCGTTCCTGCCCTCTGACAGCATCCCCGACAGCGTCTACGGGCGCGCCGATGCACAGGTGAAGGCCATGGCTGGCCATCGGCTGCACGCCATCGGTTGCCGTGGCGAGGGTATGATGATTGCGGTGCTCGACGGCGGTTTCAAGAATGTCGACCGCATCCCGGCCTTCGCGCAGGTGGACATCCGGGGCACACGCGACTTCGTCTTCCCGGCTTCGCCGTCGGTGTTCTACGAGATTGACCACGGCACCAGGGTGCTCTCCACCATGGCCGTCAATACACCTTATTATTATATAGGGGCAGCCCCGAAGGCCTCCTACTGGCTGTTGCGCTGTGAAGACCCGCAGTCGGAACAGGAGGTGGAGGAAGACTACTGGGCCATGGCGGTGGAGTTTGCAGACTCCGTAGGCTGCGACCTCATCAACTCATCGCTTGGCTACTATCACTACGACCACGGCATCGGCTCCCACCAGCTCTGGCAACTCGACGGCCACTCCACACTCATCAGCCGCACGGCCTCGATGGTGGCCGACAAAGGGATGGTACTGGTTTCCTCGTCGGGCAACACGGGGATGGGGGCGTGGAAGAAGATTACGTTTCCGGCCGATGCCGACAACTGTCTCACCGTCGGTGCTGTCACGGAAGAGGAGACCAACGCACCGTTCAGTGCCGTGGGACCCACGCAAGACGGGCGCATCAAGCCCGACGTGGTGGCCTTCGGCAGTCCGGCCACAGTGGTCACGGGGCGCGGCACGGTCATACAGGCCATGGGAACCTCGTTTGCCGCGCCACTCGTCTGCGGCATGACGGCCTGTCTCTGGCAAGCACTGCCCAGTCTCACCGTCCAGCAGATGCTGCAACTCATCCGACAGACCAGTCGTAACCACGCCCATCCCGACAACATCACGGGCTACGGCATTCCCAATTTCTGGCGTGCCTACATGACAGGGCGCGTATGGCTCAACGAACAAAACCCACAGGAACAGGAATGAACAGGAACACCCAACAGCACTTCTCACTACTGACCCTCAACGCCTTGGTGCGCGAGGCCGTCAGCGAGGCCTTGCCCGACGAATACTGGGTGGAGGCCGAGCTGAGCGAGTGTCGCGAACGCGGCGGACATTGCTACATGCAACTGGTGGAGAAAGACCCGCGCTCCAATGTGCCCGTTGCCACGGCAGCAGCCAAGTGCTGGCGACAGACCTGGGCACTGCTCCATCCAGCCTTCCAACGCGCCACGGGACAGCCCCTGCGTGCCGGCATGAAGGTGTTGCTGCGCGTCTATCCGCAGTTCCACGAGGCGTACGGGTTTTCGTGGATTGTGACGGACATCGACGCGACGTTCACCCTCGGCGACTTGGCTCGCCGCCGCCAGGAAATCATCCGGGCACTGAAGGAACAGGGGGTCTTCGACCTCCAGCGCGAACTGCCACTCTCACCTTTCACCCAGCGCATCGCCGTCGTCTCGGCAGAGACGGCTGCTGGCTATGGGGACTTCTGCCGGCAGTTGACGGACAATGGTTATGGACTGCGCTTCCAGGTGGAGCTTTTCGCCGCCGTGATGCAGGGGGAGCGCGTGGAGCAAAGTGTCATCGGGGCACTGGATCGCATCAACAGCCGCATCGATGAGTTTGATGCGGTCGTCATCATCCGTGGCGGTGGAGCGACAGGCGACATGAGTGGCTTTGACACCCTGCCACTGGCCGAGAATGTGGCCAACTTCCCCTTGCCCATCATCACGGGCATCGGCCACGACCGCGACGAATGTGTGCTGGACATGGTGAGCCACACACGCGTGAAGACCCCAACGGCAGCCGCTGCCTTTCTCATAGACGCGCTGCTGGAGACCCTACGACGGGTCACGGAGGCCGAGACACTCATTGCTCGTTATGCCCGGGAACAACTGCAACGGCAGCAGCTATCACTGGAGCACGCCACCACCCTCCTACCCCATCTGGCCCAACGACTCATGGCGGAGGCACGCCACAACCTGGAGCGCATCCAGCTGAAACTGGAAGGCTTCGACCCCGAACTGCTGTTGCAGCGCGGCTACAGCATCACGCTGCACCGGGGACAGGTGGTCAAGAGCACCGCGCAGCTGAAGGCTGGCGACGAGATAGAAACGCGGCTCAAGGAAGGAGTCATCAAATCCATCGTACAATAAAAACCCATCAACACAATGAACGAACCACAGCCCTACGAAAAAGCCTTCGCCCGCCTACAGGAAATCGTGCGGAAGATGGAAGGTGGACAAATGGACATCGACCAGATTACGGCTTACATGAAAGAGGCGCAGCAACTCATCAAATGCTGCAAGGAACGGTTGGTCGAGACGGAACAGGAAATCGCCAAACTCACCGCTGCGGAGGCGTAAAAGCCAAAAACTTTCCCATCCGAAGCAACAAAAAGGGTGGAAAACGTTGCAAAAGTGGACAGAATTGCGTAATTTTGCAAGCAAAACTGTCAAAATAGCTATTTTTATGAAACAACTGGACTGGGCCAACCTGCCCTTCGGCTACATCAAAACCGACTACAACGTGCGCTGTTACTACCGTGACGGCAAATGGGGCGAAACAGAGATTTGCTCCGATGAGTATCTCAACCTGCACATGGCTGCCACTTGTCTGCACTACGGACAAGAGGCTTTCGAAGGCCTGAAGGCATACCGCTGCCCGGACGGGAAGGTGCGCGTATTCCGCATGAAGGACAACGCTGAACGCCTCCAGAGCACCTGCCGGGGCATCCTCATGCCCGAGCTGCCCACGGAACGCTTCACGGAGATGGTGGAGAAGGTGGTGCGCCTCAACCAGGAATGGATTCCTACCTACGAGAGCGGGGCGACGCTGTACATCCGCCCACTGCTCATCGGTACCAGTGCACAGGTGGGGGTGCATCCCGCCACGGAATACTGCTTCCTCATCTTCGTCACACCCGTAGGCCCTTACTTCAAGGGTGGCTTCTCAGCCAACCCCTACGTCATCATCCGCGACTACGACCGCTCGGCACCGCTGGGCACGGGTAAGTATAAGGTGGGCGGCAACTATGCCGCATCGCTCTTCGCCAACAACCTGGCTCACGAGAAGGGCTACGCCTGTGAGTTCTATCTCGACGCGAAGGAGAAGAAATACATCGACGAGTGCGGTGCCGCCAACTTCTTCGGCATCAAGGACAACACCTACGTCACGCCGAAGTCGACCTCCATCCTGCCCTCCATCACCAACCGCTCACTCATGCAACTGGCCGAGGACTTGGGTATGAAGGTGGAGCGCCGCCAGATCGCGGAGGAGGAACTGGAGACCTTCGAGGAGGCCGGTGCCTGCGGAACGGCTGCCGTCATCAGTCCCATCAGCCACATCGACGACCTCGACACGGGGAAGGTCTACTCGTTCGGCGATAAGCCGGGACCCTGGTCGGAGAAGCTCTTCAACCACCTGCGCAACATCCAGTATGGCATTGAGGAGGACAAGCACGGCTGGACTACCGTTGTTATCGAATAGAAACAAACCATTCATCAACCCTAAAAACGAAACATCATCATGGGATACATCGTCAATTGTAAGGAGCGCGCCATTGACAGCCTGACAGGCAACTGGGGCAGCTGCGCCATTTTCTATTTACTCTATTTCGTCATTACCTCCGTGTTGGCTGGAGGCACCAGTCTGCTGCTGCCTCCTCCTATCTTGAGCAATATCGTCTCCTTGCTGCTCATACCCATGGCTTGGGGCGTGGCAGTGACGTTCTTGGAACTATCGCGCGGCATAAAGGTGAACTACGGCAATCTCTTTGAAGGCTATAAGGACTTCGTGCGCATCTTCACGACGCTGCTGCTCAAAACCGTCTACGTCATGCTGTGGACACTGTTGCTCATCGTTCCGGGCATCATCAAGAACTATTCCTACGCCATGACGGAGTACGTGCTGGCCGACCGCAAAGACCTGTCGTACAATCAAGCCATTGAGGAGTCGATGCGACTGATGCAGGGCAACAAGTGGCGGCTGTTCGTGCTCGACTTGAGTTTCATCGGTTGGGCACTGCTCTGCCTGCTGACAATGGGCATCGGTTTCCTCTTCCTGGTACCGTATATGCATGTGGCTCGCGCCCATTTCTATGCCGACCTGCTGGCTGCTGACCAGGGCGAGGAAGTGGTAACAGCCGTTGAAGAGACGGAGACCACCACGATATAATTCGGATGGGCAAGGGAAAGCTACAGAAATTCGCGGAGATGGAGACGTTCAGCAACGTCTTCCAGTATCCGTATTCCGTCATCGGTGATGCACCGTTCGAGATGAAGGGCTGTTGGCGCGACCGCTATTTCCACAACGACAACCCCATCGTGCTCGAACTGGGCTGCGGCAAGGGGGAATACACCGTGGGACTGGCGCGCCTCTTTCCCGAGGTCAACTTCATTGGGGTGGACATCAAGGGTGCACGGATGCACAAGGGAGCGAAGGAGGCCCTCACGGAAGGACTGAAGAACGTGGCCTTCCTGCGCACCAACATCGAGATTATCGACCGCTTCTTTGCGCCGGACGAGGTGCAGGAAATCTGGCTTACCTTCAGCGACCCACAGATGAAGAACCCGCGCAAGCGACTCACCAGCACATGGTTCATGGAACGCTACCGCCACTTCCTCGTGGACGGGGGACTGGTACACCTGAAGACCGACTCCAATTTCCTCTTCACCTATACCACACTGATGGTGGAGCACAACCATCTGCCGCTGCTGCTCCACACCGACGACCTCTACCACACGGAGGGCATCGATACAGAGACGCGCAGCATCCTCGGCATCCAGACCTTCTACGAGGCGCAGTGGATGGCACGGGGACTCAACATCCGATACATGAAGTTCCGCCTGCCTTTGGAGGGTGCGCTCGCCGAACCCGACGTGGAGATACCGCTGGACGACTACCGCTCCTTCCACCGCGACAAGCGAAGCAGCCTGGAGACGGGGAGATAACACCGGAACGCCCCGAAAACGGACAGAAAAGACGAAACGAAGAACGAAAAAAAAGAAAGGACTAAGAAATATCATGCCAGAAATATCCGTCCGCGGACTGGAGATGCCCGAGTCGCCCATTCGGAAACTCGCTCCACTCGCCGCAGCAGCAAAGAAACGGGGCACGAGGGTCTTCCACCTCAACATCGGACAGCCTGACCTGCCCACACCGCAGGTGGGACTGGACGCACTGAAGAAGATTGACAGGACGATTCTCGAATACTCCCCCTCCCAAGGCTACCTCAGCTACCGGGAGAAACTGGTGGGGTACTATGCCAAGTACAACATCAACGTGTCGGCCGACGACATCATCATCACCTCGGGCGGTTCCGAGGCGGTGCTCTTCGCCTTCCTGTCGTGCCTCAATCCGGGCGATGAAATCATCGTGCCCGAACCAGCTTACGCCAACTACATGGCCTTCGCCATCTCTGCCGGAGCGAAGATTCGCACGATAGCCACCACCATCGAGGAGGGCTTCTCGCTGCCTAAGGTGGAGAAATTCGAGGAACTCATCAACGACCGCACACGGGCCATCATGATCTGCAACCCGAACAACCCGACGGGCTATCTCTATACGCGGCGCGAGATGCAACAGATACGCGACTTGGTGAAGAAATACGACCTGTACCTCTTCTCCGACGAGGTGTACCGCGAATACATCTACACGGGGTCACCTTACATCTCCGCCTGCCATCTGGAGGGCATCGAACAGAATGTCATCCTCATCGACTCCGTGTCGAAACGCTACTCCGAGTGCGGCATCCGCATCGGGGCACTCATCACGAAGAATGCTGAGGTGCGCAAGGCGGTCATGAAGTTCTGCCAAGCGCGTCTCTCCCCACCCCTCATCGGACAGATTGTGGCGGAGGCTTCGCTGGATGCTCCGGAGGAGTACTACCGCGATGTCTACGACGAGTATGTGGAGCGGCGCAAGTGCCTGATAGACGGACTGAACCGCATCCCCGGTGTCTATTCTCCCATTCCCATGGGTGCGTTCTATACGGTGGCGAAACTGCCTGTTGACAACGCGGAGGAGTTCTGCCGCTGGTGTCTGGCGGAGTTCAACTATGAGGGCGACACGGTGATGATGGCTCCGGCCGCCGGTTTCTATACGACCCCCGGGGCTGGTGTCGACCAGGTGCGCATCGCCTATGTGCTGAAGAAGGAGGACTTGGAGCGCGCACTCCTGGTGCTGCGCAAGGCACTGGAGGCTTACCCCGGGCGCACGGAAGCGTAAGGAACCAAGCAACGCAAATATGGACTTTCCCCTTTTCATCGCACGACGCATCTACAGCGACCAAGGCGACCGCCACAAGGTGAGCCGCCCAGCCATTCGCATCGCCATGGCCGGCATCGCCATCGGACTCGCCGTGATGATTGTCACGGTGTCGGTCGTGCTCGGTTTCAAGCACACCATCCGCGACAAGGTGGTGGGCTTCGGCTGCCATATTCTGGTGGAGAATGTACGTTCTTTGGATTCGCCTGTGCCTGAACCCATCTGTATCGACGACTCGCTGACACGGGTGGTCAAGGCCGTACCAGGCATACACCACGTGCAACGCTACGCACTCGCACAGGGGATACTGAAAACCGACTCGGACTTCACGGGTGTGATGCTGAAAGGGGTGGGCAGCGACTATGACACCACCTTCCTCAATAGTTGTATTGTGGCCGGCAAGCTCCCTTCGTTTTCCAGCACGGAGAGCAGCTATCAACTGGTCATCTCGCGACTGATAGCAGACCGATTGCGCCTGCAAGTGGGCGACCGCATCATGGCCTATTTCATCAGCTACGACAACGTACGCGCCAGGAAGTTCACCGTGGCGGCCATCTACGCTTCCGACATGAGCCAGTTCGACGAGGCCATCTGCTTCTCTGACCTGCCCA
This sequence comes from Vescimonas coprocola, assembly GCA_963620725.1. Lineage (GTDB taxonomy): Bacteria > Bacteroidota > Bacteroidia > Bacteroidales > Bacteroidaceae > Prevotella. The sequence goes on along the minus strand of CAVFBU010000068.1, from coordinate 1,398 downwards.
CGGCCGTGCGCCTCAACAACTGGGAGAGCGACCGCTGCAGCGGCGCAGAGCTGCAGGTCAGCGATTTCAGCCGCCTCGACGAGACGGCCGCACGCCTCGCCGCACGCATCAACCGACACACCGACCACTATGACGAGACCCTCACCTCACGCACCGTCTACGAAACCTACCCACAGATATTCTCCTGGCTGTCGCTGCTGGACATGAACGTGTGGATCATCCTGATACTAATGGTGTGCGTGGCGTGCTTCACCATGGTCAGCGGACTGCTCATCATTATCCTGGAGCGTACGCAGACCATCGGACTGCTGAAGGCCCTCGGAGCGCGCACGGCCACTATCCGCCACACCTTCCTTTGGTTTGCTGTCTTCATCGTGGGACGGGGACTGCTTTGGGGAAACATCTTAGGGCTCGGCCTCATCGTGCTGCAACGGCAAACGGGCTTCATCACCCTCGACCCCACCAACTACTACGTCAGTGAGGTGCCGATGGAGCTGAACATCCCTCTGATACTGGCACTCAATGCCGCCACGCTGCTGGTCACCATAGCAGTGCTTGTGCTGCCCACCCTGCTCGTAGCCCACATCCATCCTGCCCGCTCCATGCGCTACGAATAAGTTGGCGACCATTTTCTCCATGTTACTGGCTGACCTGTAAACGCAGGATGCTCAGTTGGTGATGTAGTCTTTTGTCCAGCCTGAGGGGGGGGCAGTGGTCGTATTTAGTACTTGATATTTCGTCGTAGAAGTCCTTCTTGCAACGGAAAATGCCCTTAGAAGCCACTCCATCAAGCCACCAGTCTAAAGACGCGGACGCGAATTCTTTATTAGCGTCAGCTTTTATGGTCACCTCTTTTAGATTAGAGCAACCTTTGAACATTTGGCTGTAGCAGCCCATTTTTAGTGTCGTTGCCGGAAGTTCTGGGGCTTTCGTGAGTGCGGTGCAGCCGTAGAACATATTGCTGTATCAGTGAGGCAGAGCTGAATGCGTGCCGCCTCGTGGCTGAATTGGAGTTGGATGGCGGTCTGTCCGTTGACCGCTGTGCCGCTGGCCTTCATCAGGTTGCGCTGCTCTCGCTTCTCCTTGGTGCTTTGGTCGTCGGTGATGGTGAGTTCGGTAGGTTCCTTGTCGCTGTACGGATACCACGCCGTGTACTCAATCGGGGTTTTGTCCGTGCGGCAGAACGGGGTGGTGCTGCCGTCGGGTATCAGTGCGCCGGAGGCATCCACAATGTACTTCTTCACCACATTACCAATCTTGATGGCCACCGCTTCTCCTCCGTCCCAAACAGAGGATGCTTCATGTCCGATGTGTCTTTTAGTTGTTTCTGCCGCAAAGGTACGACCTTTTTTCAACATTACAGCCAAAAAATCACCACTTGTTGCAACATCTTGTCCA
>CAVFBU010000067.1:0-12416 GCA_963620725.1 Vescimonas coprocola | reverse complement strand
GCGGGTCGCGGATGGCCTTCATCACGGCAAACGTATCGGCTTTCATCACCGGCTGCCCGCCGTTCAGCGGCTCGTAGTCCACACCGTTCCGGCTCAGTGCGAACCGCAGCTGTTGCCCATCGGTCTTGTTACCAGAGAAATAGGCAAACAAGTAACCTGTTTTCGGTAGTTCTGTCCTCTGTAGGGTGATGCCCATCAGGCCAATTACCACGTCGTTGCTGAGGGTAGTCAGCGTGAGGCTCTTGAGTTGTTTCTTCGGATTGAGGCGCAGGTCGAGCAGCTGTCCGGCACCGCCGTCAATCAGCCGACCATAGATGCCCTCAAGGTTCAGCTCCTTGCCCAGGTTGCGGCTCACGATATCTGACATCAGGTGGACACGGTAGGGATGCTTTCCCTCCACACGGAAAGCGTACTGGTCGTAGTAGTAGTCCTGCTCAATGGGACACCAGTTGTCGGGATTCACGAGGTCCATCGTCTGTTGTGTTCCGTCGGTATAGGTGATGGTGATGCGTCCGTTTTCAATGCGGCTCTGCATGTGGTTCGTCGTACCGGCCATCAGCAGGTAGGCATGACTGGCCTTGCCCTTCAAGGGGATGGTCACACTGTCCGGATAGTTGTCCCACAGACTGGTATAGACGATATTCCGTCCCACGGCTTTCGAACGGAAGGGAATCTGCTTGCCGATGTCCTTCAGCTGCGCGGTATAGGTACCCTTCTTCACCAATGTGCGGAACACGGAGTCGTTGGAGCTGGCCGTGAACGTCGGGTGACACCACTCACCGAAGCCGTTCTTCGGGATGCGGAGCGTGGTGTAGGGCGAGGCCGGCGACACGTATTCGTTTCGGAAGATGTCGGTCACCTTGGCATTCAGCTGCTTGTCGATATTGACCATGACGAGCTGTTTCTCGTTGATGTCGTCAAACGCATTGCCCATGTCCTTGTCGGTGTTTCCGCTCCGTGTCCAGGCCTGCATATCCACCTCCGACTCCTGCGGATTGTTGACGGCAGGAAGCTCGATGTGCTGCGTCTGGTCGCTGGTGAAGACCGTTTCCTTATAGGTTCCATAACCCGTATTCTGTCGGATGACCAGCTGTAGCGGACGGGCGAAACGCTGCGTGATGTCGTAGATTTCCTTGCCGTTCTCACGCCGGAAACTAAAATCGATGTAGGAGGTATGTACCGATGCGCTGTCCCACACCGTGGGGAATCCCGGACGGATAATCAGTTTGCCGTCCAGTGCCTGCGGACTAATGCCGTAGAGACCTTCGATGGCCGCTTTGGCCGTGACGGCAATGTTGTCGGCAAAGTCGCGATAGGTCTCGCCACGCGCTGCGTCGTAGTAGCTCACCTGCCCCATATTGCCGGGCGAAGCACCGAGATACATCTCGTCGAGCAGCACGCCTTTCATCAGCCGGAACGCCTCATCGGTGCGCCCGGCATGGAAGAAGGCCAAAGCCGTATGCATCTCCTCGGCAGGAGCCACATTGTTGATGCTCCAGTCGTAGGGCATCCAGTTTGTTGTGCTTAGCGTATAGTATTTCGGCTGCTCTCCTGCGATGCGGATAGGAATGTGTGGGGTATGGTTGTCCACCCATTTCGTGGCGGCATAAGCCTGTTCGGGCGTACACGCATAGCTGTCAATCGGTGTGTAGACGGTCCAAAGGGCGGCACTCTCGTGGCGGCGTTGCAGCCCCATCAAGTCTTGGTATTCCGCCCAGCAGCCTTTGTCCTTCATCCACAGACGTTCGTTCATGGCTTTCAGGATTTTTTCGGCCTCGCGGCGGTAAGGTGCAGCATCCTCTCCGAGAATCTCCGCAATACGCGCTGCCAGCAGGTTACCACGGTAGTTATAGGCCGAAGAGTGGGCCACGCCACCGCTGTTGTAATACAGTCCGTCACTGGCCCAGATGCAGCAGTAGGCATCGTAGAGACCATCGTCATTGGGATCCCAGTTCATCTTCTCCCAGGCGAGGTGGCTTTTCAGCACTGGCCACATCTTCCGCAGATAAGCCGGGTCGGCATCAAACTGGAAATGCCATAGCAGTTCGTCGATATAGTTTAGGTTCATATCGTAGTGGTGCATCAAGTCGTTGCGGTGGGGCAAGCGGCAGATGTAGCCATTCGAGTACATCGGTGTGCCCCACTCGTGGACACCCCGGCAGAGGTTATTCAGCGTGTCGGGCGTGGCATGGGGACGGGTACAGGGCACGTCCCTCACCTGACTCTCGGCATAGGCGTCAAAATGGTGGACGGCACGGTCGGGCCAACCGAGGAAGTCGCCCATGTAAGCCCCGCGCCAGCCTGCCAGCGGTACGCGCCACACCACCGCTCCGTGCAGGAACGTGTCGCCGTCCCAACAGCCGTCGCCGGAGGTGGCCAGCACACCGCCCAAGGTGTTGAAATAAGGGTCTGGCGTTTTGAACACCACCCACGAGGCGAGTGCCTCGCGATGGGCCTCGGCCTGTTCATAGTCTGCCTTGTTCTTGGCCTGTGCCTGCGTGTCGGCTGGAGTTGACACGGCCAGCATTTGGTTTTCCACGGTGGCATAGGTTGTGTTGTTCGTGGCGTTCCATGTCTTGGTCTGCAACTGTTTCGGGGCAGTCGGAGCATCCAGCGAACCGGGCACCTCGGCACCCATGTCGCCCCAGCGTTTCAGGTTCTGAATCTGTATCTCACAGACGCGGCAGGTCATCTCCACCTTCCCAGAAAAGCCCTCGGTAGTAATCTGCCAGATGCCACCCTGACGGTCGGGATAGGCCAGCACGGACATGATAACTTTCCCCTGTCCCCAGCGGCGGTCGGTCAACACATAGCTGCGGCGGCCGGCGGTATAACGGGCCTCACAGTAGTCGGCATCCACCAAATTGACGGTGGTCGTTCCGTTCAGAGTCAACAGAAAACTGACATTGCGGCTGTCCCTCATCTTGTACGTCACGAATACGGGACGGTCGCTGGTCTCCACGCGATCTTCATCGTGACTGCCGTAGAGGGCGCGCGTGTACTTGTTGTTTCCATTCACACACACGAAGTCCTGCCCGTCCGGTCTGTACTGCCAGACACGCTCGGCATTAGGATCATTCAACTTGATTTCAATCGTCTTGATATGTTCGGCCAGCGATGCGGCCTGCTGCGCATGGACGCAGAGTGGTGCTGTCAGCAGCGCGGCCACATCTATTTTCACCGTGTCGGAGAACCAACTGCCAACAGGTGTGCCGTCGGGGAACAACTGCGGCATGGAAGCTTTTTTCTTGGCACTGACGCTGATGCCGAGCAGCAACAGGAGTGCGAGGATTACATGTTTTTTCATTGTTATTCTTTCGATTCGTTTTAAGTTCGGGTGCAAAGGTACGGCTTTTCGTCCGTATCCATACTATGAAAATCTGTCAAACAACAGTGGTTTTTCTTTCAAAGTGACAAAAAGACGGGAAATACATTGGGGATATGGATTTGTCTTCGTACATTTGCCATAGAAAACAACAATACATCGTCTATGAAGCACAACTCCTATCCCGGTGCGCTGCACAAGGAGGACAAGACACAGGAGGACACAGGACGCGGCGATGGCAGGCCGGAAGAGGGGCTGACGGAAACGGAAAGCATCGAACTGACCCGGCGCGTAAAGGAGGACATCCGCACCTGCCACATCCCCGTCATCCTGCTCACTGCCAAGGACTCCGTGGAGGACAAGGAAGAGGGCTACGACTGCGGTGCGGACTCCTACCTGACCAAGCCCTTCAGCGCACGGCTGCTGCAGAGTCGCATCCAAAACCTGCTCTCCAGCCGCCGACGACTGGCCGAGCTGACCGCCTTCCGCCAGGCAGGAACACAGGAGGTGCCGCCGACCGAGGGCAACGAGCCGGCACTGAACCGCCTCGACCGCGAGTTCCTTGACAAGATGAACCAGGTCATCGAGAACCATATCACCACCGAGGACCTCAACATGGACTTCATGTCGGACAAGATGGCCATGAGCTACTCCACCTTCTACCGCAAGGTGAAAGCGCTCACGGGTATGACGGCCAAGGAATACATTCTGAAACGCCGCCTGTACCACTGTGCCAAACTACTCCAAAGCGGCGACTACAATGTCACCGAGGCCGCAACGATGACGGGGTTCAACGACCAAAACAATTTCCGTCTCGTGTTCAAGAAAGAGTTCGGCATCACACCCTCCGCGTATAAGTGTCAGAAGAACGCTTAGCCTTCGACCGAAGGTACTTTCGTTCGCTTAATCGTACCTCTGACCTTCGGTCGAAGGTACTTTCGTTCGAGAATAAAAAGAAAAATGAATTTTTCTTTTGTATTCTTCTCACTTAATCGTACCTTTGCACCTTATTAGCAATATATACCTATTTTATATGGCACACACAAAATACATCTTTGTCACAGGTGGCGTGGTTTCGTCACTGGGCAAGGGCATCATCTCTTCCTCCATCGGAAAGCTCTTGCAGGCTCGCGGCTACAACATCACCATCCAGAAATTTGACCCCTACATCAACATCGACCCAGGCACGCTCAACCCCTATGAGCACGGGGAATGTTACGTCACCGTGGACGGCATGGAGACCGACCTCGACCTCGGACACTACGAGCGGTTTACTGGCATCCAGACCACCAAGGCCAACTCGCTGACTACGGGACGCATCTACAAGGCCGTCATTGACAAGGAACGCCACGGCGACTATCTGGGCAAGACCATCCAGGTGGTGCCGCACATCACCGATGAAATCAAGCGCAACGTCAAGCTCCTGGGAGAGAAATACCACTACGACTTCGTCATCACCGAGATTGGTGGCACCATCGGTGACATTGAGAGTGCACCATTCATGGAGGCCATCCGCCAAATGCGGTGGGAGCTGGGAAAGAACGCCATCAACGTACACCTGACCTACGTGCCCTACCTGCGCGCCGCCGGTGAGTTGAAGACCAAGCCAACGCAACACTCCGTCAAGGAACTGCAGAGCGTCGGCATCCAGCCCGACATCCTCGTGCTCCGCACCGAGAAGCACCTCAGCGACGACGTGCGCCGCAAGGTGGCCGCCTTCTGCAACGTCGACTACGACTGCGTCATCCAGAGCGAGGATCTGCCGAGCATCTACGAGGTACCCGTCAACATGCAGAACCAAGGCATCGACACCGCCATCCTCCGCAAGATGGACATGGAGGTGGGACCGACACCGGAGCTGGGACCGTGGCGCAGCTTCCTCGACCGCCGCAGCAAGGCCACCGATGAGGTACACATCGGACTGGTGGGAAAATACGACCTGCAGGATGCCTACAAAAGCATCCGCGAAAGCTTGCTGCAGGCCGGCGTGTACAACGACCACAAGACCGTGCTGACCTTCATCAACTCGGAGAATATCACGGAAGACAACGTGGCCGAGAAACTGGCTGGACAGGACGGCATCATCGTCTGCCCAGGCTTCGGACAGCGCGGCATCGAGGGCAAGATTATCGCTGCACATCATGCGCGCATCCACGACATCCCCACGTTCGGCATCTGCCTCGGTATGCAGATGATGGTCATTGAGTTTGCTCGCAACGTGCTGGGCTACGCCGATGCCAACAGCCGCGAGATGGACGAGAAGACCACCCACAACGTCATCGACATCATGGAAGAACAGAAGGACATCACCAACATGGGCGGTACGATGCGCCTCGGAGCCTTCGACTGCCAGCTGCGACAGGGTTCCCGCGCCTTCGACATCTATAAGAAGGAGCACATCCAGGAACGCCACCGCCACCGCTACGAGTTCAACAACGACTACATCAAGGAGTTTGAACGCAACGGTATGCAGTGCGTTGGACGCAACCCCGAGAGCGACCTGGTGGAGATTGTCGAGATACCGGGTCTCAAATGGTACATCGGAACGCAGTTCCACCCGGAATACCAGTCTACCGTGCTCCACCCCCATCCGCTCTTCCTTGACTTCATAAAGACCGCGATAGCGAACAAGAAATAACCCGAACAAACACAAAAGACAAGATCATGAACAAGAACTCCATTCTCGGTTTCATCCTCATCGCCCTCGTGCTGATTGGGTTCAGCTGGTACAACAGTCCCTCACAGGAACAGATAGAAGCCGCACAACGGCAAGACTCCATCGCTGCCGCACTGCAGGAGCAAGCGAAAAAGGCTGCCGCACAGGAAGCTAACGACAGGAAACGACAGGAGGCCACTGCAGCAGCAGCCGACACCACAGCCCTCTTCTATCCTGCCCTGCAGGGCACCTCGCAACAGGTGACGCTGAAGAACAATAAACTGGAACTGACGCTCGACACCAAGGGCGGCGTGGTGCGTAAGGCACGCATCCTCGGCTTCAAGGATCTTGACGGCGCACAGAACCTAACGCTCTTCGACGGCAAGGACCAGAACCTCAACTTCCTGTTTTCCGGCAAGGAAGACAACATCGTAACGGCAGACCTCTATTTCACGCCCTCCGAACAGACCGACTCTACGGTGACGCTGACGGCAACAGCCGTCAACGGTGGCCAGCTCATCATGCGGTACCGCCTCGGCAACGACTATATGCTTCATTTCTCGCTGCAGGCACAGGGACTGGCGAAAGCCTTCTCGCCCTCCTACCGCGAGATGGAGATGGAATGGACGGACCACTGCCGCCAGCACGAGAGGGGACACTCCTTCGAAAACCGCTACACCTCTATATTCTATAAGGAGAGCAACGGCGGCACAGACAACCTCTCCGAGTCGGGCGAACAGTCGGAGACCGTTGACAAGGAACTCGACTGGGTGGCCTTCCGCAACCAGTTCTTCAGCGTAGCCCTCATCTCCAAGGATAATTTCTCGGCCAACGCCTCGTTCTCCAGCATCCCGCAGGAGAAGGGCACGGGCTATCTGAAGCAGTTTGATGCTCGGCTCAAGACAGCCTTCGACCCCACGGGTGCGAAAGCCTCGGAGTTCGAGATGTACATTGGTCCCAACCATTTCCGCCTCATACAGGACGTGGAGACACAGAGCCAGTTTGGCAAGGATCTCGACCTCGAACAGCTCGTCAACCTCGGCTGGCTGCTGTTCCGCTGGATCAACCGCTGGTTCACGCTCTACGTGTTCGACTTCCTGGCCAGCATGGGCTTCAGCATGGGCATTGTGCTCATCCTCATCACCATCATCCTGAAGGTCATCACCTACCCGATGGTGAAGAAGAGCTATATGTCGTCGGCCAAGATGCGTGTGCTGAAACCGAAACTCGAAGAGGCCACCAAACAGTACGACAAGCCGGAAGACCAAATGAAGAAACAGCAGGAGATGATGTCGCTCTACTCCAAATATGGTGTGAGTCCGATGGGCGGTTGTCTGCCCATGCTGATCCAGATGCCCATCTGGATTGCCATGTTCTGGTTTGTGCCCAACGCCATACAGCTGCGCGGACAAAGCTTCCTGTGGATGGACGACCTCTCCACCTACGACCCCATCGTGGAATGGGGCACCCACATCTGGGGCATCGGTGACCACCTCTCGCTCACCTGCATCCTCTTCTGCGTGGCACAGATTGTCTACACCTGGATTTCCATGCGCCAGCAACGCGACCAGATGGTCGGCCAGCAGGCTGAACAGATGAAGATGATGCAGTGGATGATGTACCTCATGCCCGTCATGTTCTTCTTCATCTTCAATGACTACTCCAGCGGACTGAACTTCTACTACTTCATCTCGCTGTTCTTCTCGGCCAGCATCATGTGGCTGCTCCGCAAGACTACGGACGACAAGAAGCTCCTCGCCATCCTTGAGGCCAACTATCAGGCCAACAAGAACAACCCAAAGAAGCAGAGCGGACTGGCCGCGCGCCTGGAAGCCCTTCAGAAACAGCAGGAGGAGCTGCAGCGACAGCGCAACAACCTCCACAAGAAATGAACCCATCCATGAGACTATGAACAAACTGACTATACTCATCGCCGCCATCCTGCTCGCAACGGGCGGAGGGACGGCAACAGCACAGGACAACGTGAACATCGGGAAAAACCATATCAAGCTCAACAGCCGCATGATGACCCCCGAAGCCCTCTGGGCCATGGGACGCATCGGCACAGTGGCCGCATCGCCCGACGGCCGGCAGGTGGTCTATCAGGTAGGCTACTACAGCGTGAAGCACAACAAGAGCCACCAGGTGCTCTGCATCATGAACGCTGACGGCAGCCAGCAGCGGCAGCTCACCAAGAGCAGCAAGAACGAGACCGACCCGACATGGCTCAATGCCGAGACCATCGCCTTCAACTGCAGTGGAGAGATATGGACAATGAAAGCTGACGGCAGTGACCGCCGCCAGCTGTCCAACACGGGCGGAAAGGTGGAGGGCTTCAAGTTCTCGCCCGATGGCACGAAGGTCATCCTCATCCAGTCCATGCCCTTCCACGAGGTCATCAAGAAGAATCCCGACGACCTGCCGTTGGCTACTGGCCGACGCGTCACCGACTTGATGTACCGTCACTGGGATCATTATGTGGAAAGCATCCAGCATCCCTTCGTGGCCGAGGTGACTGCCGAGGGTATCGGAGGCGGCACGGACATCTTGGAGGGCGAGCCTTTCGAGTGTCCTATGGAGCCGTTCGGCGGCATTGAACAGTTGGCGTGGAGTCCCGACTCGAAAACCATCGCCTACACCTGTCGCAAGAAGACGGGGGCAGACTATGCCATCTCCACCGACTCGGACATCTTCCTCTATGACCTCGGCACACGGCAGACGCGCAACCTCTGCAAACCAGACGGCTGGCAGCAACCCACCACCGACAAGACACACACCTGCGCCGACCAGGCTGTCAACGCCGACCCACAGGCCAACACGGGCTACGACCAGAACCCGCAGTTCTCGCCCGATGGCAAATACATCGCCTGGCAGTCGATGTCACGCGATGGCTACGAGGCCGACCTCAACCGCCTCTGCGTCTATTCGCTGGAGAACGGCACGAAACAGTATATCAACCACCCCTCAGACGTGGATGCCTTCTGTTGGGCACCGGTCAAGGACAAGACGGCAAGATTCTATTTCCTCAGCGTATGGCACGGCTGCTGCAATATGTACCGCGTAGACCGCAAGGGTCTGGTGAGCCAGTTGACAGAAGACTGGGCCGACTGGACCTCGCTGCAGCTGGCCAACGACGGCAAACACATCCTCGCCACGCGCCAGAGCCTCTCCGCACCCACCGACATCTATCGGGTCACCCCCGGCAAGAACATCGAAAAGACACAAATAGAGCAGATCAGTCAGGAGAACAAGCACATCCTCGATCAACTGACCTTCGGTAAGATGCAGCAGCGCTGGGTGAAGACCACCGACGGCAAGGAGATGCTCGTATGGATCATGTTGCCTGCCAACTATGAAGAGGGCAAGAAATACCCCACCCTACTCTTCTGCGAAGGCGGACCGCAGAGTCCCGTCTCGCAGTTCTGGAGCTACCGTTGGAACTTCCAGATTATGGCCGCCAACGGCTACGTGGTCGTCGCTCCCAACCGCCACGGACTGCCCGGCTTCGGACAGGAGTGGAAGGAGCAGATTTCCGGCGACTGGACGGGACAGTGTATGGATGACTACCTGTCGGCCATTGACGATGCGGCCAGCAACCTGCCCTTTGTCGACAAGGATCGGCTGGGCTGCGTCGGTGCTTCGTTCGGCGGCTTTAGCGTCTACTATTTGGCTGGCCACCACAACAAACGTTTCAAGGCCTTCATCTCCCACGATGGTGCCTTCAACCTCGAATCCATGTACACCGACACCGAAGAGGTGTTCTTCAGTAACTGGGAGTATGACGATGCCTACTGGCGCAAAGACCGCACGGCACGCGCCGCCAAGACCTACGAAAACTCGCCCCACCGCTTTGTGGAACAGTGGGACACCCCCATCCTCTGCATCCATGGTGAGAAGGACTACCGCATCGTCTACAATCAAGGTATGGGAGCCTTCAACGCCGCCCGTCTGCGCGGTATTCCTGCCGAGCTACTCATCTTCCCCGATGAGAACCACTGGGTGCTGAAGCCCCAGAACGGCATCCTCTGGCAGCGCACCTTCTTCGGCTGGCTCGACCGCTGGCTGAAGAAATAAAGCACATCCTTTTACGAACCGACAAATATGCTATAATACAACAATGACACAAGTAATTCAAAAGACACTGAGAGACTCTGCCGCCATGCGCTGGACAGCACTCCTGTTGCTGGCTCTCGCCATGTTCTGCAGCTATATCTTCATGGACATCCTCTCACCCATCAAGGACCTCATGCAGGAGTACCGAGGCTGGGACTCCACCGCCTTCGGCACCATGCAAGGCTCGGAGGTATTCCTCAACGTATTCGTATTCTTCCTCATCTTCGCCGGCATCATCCTCGACAAGATGGGTGTGCGCTTCACCGCCGTCCTCTCCGCCGCCGTCATGCTGGCGGGTGCCGTGGTCAAGTGGTACGCCGTGACCGATGCCTTTGCCGGCAGTGGTCTGGAGACCTGGTTCAACAACCACCTCAACTACATCCCCGTGTTCGACGAACTGGGCGTGTCGCCCTTCTATGAGGGTATGCCTGCCTCGGCCAAGTTTGCCGCCTGCGGCTTCATGATTTTCGGGTGCGGCTGCGAGATGGCCGGCATCACCGTAAGCCGAGGCATCGTGAAGTGGTTCAAGGGACGCGAGATGGCACTGGCCATGGGTTCCGAGATGGCACTGGCGCGCTTGGGCGTGGCCACCTGTATGATCTTCTCACCCTTCTTCGCCAAGCTCGGCGGCGAGGTCAGCGTCAGCCGTAGCGTGGCCTTCGGCGTGGTGCTGCTCTGCATCGCCCTCATCATGTGCATCGTCTATTTCTTCATGGATCGCAAGCTGGACAGCCAGACGGGCGAGGCAGAAGAGAAGGATGACCCCTTCAAGATCAGCGACCTCGGACAGATTCTCACCTCCAGTGGTTTCTGGCTCGTGGCCCTGCTGTGTGTGCTCTACTATTCGGCCATCTTCCCCTTCCAGAAGTACGCCGTCAACATGCTGCAGTGTAACCTGACGCTCCACGAACCGGCAGCCGACTCGTTCTGGGCCAGCTCGTCCGTGACGATTGTACAGTATGTCATCATGCTCATCGTGGCCGCTGCAGGCTTCGCAAGCAACTTCCAGAAGGTCAAGCAGCGGCAGTACCTGCTGCTCGGCGTGTCCATCCTTGCCCTCGTCACCTACTGCTACATGGGCTATATGCGCCAGTCTGCCGAGAGCATCTTCGCCGTGTTCCCCCTGCTGGCCGTGCTCATCACCCCCATCCTCGGCAACTATGTCGACTACAAGGGCAAGGCCGCCTCGATGCTGATACTCGGCTCGTTGCTGCTCATCGCCTGCCACTTGACCTTCGCCTTCATCCTGCCCCTGTTCAAGGGCAACGACGTGGGTGGCATCATCGTCGCCTATACCACCATCCTCGTGCTCGGCAGCTCTTTCTCGCTCGTGCCCGCCTCGCTGTGGCCCAGCGTGCCCAAGCTCGTCGACGCCAAGGTCATCGGCTCTGCCTACGCCCTCATCTTCTGGATTCAGAACATCGGCCTGTGGCTGTTCCCCCTGCTCATCGGCAAGGTACTGGATCAGTCGAACCCCGGTGTCACCGACCCCACGAAGTTCGACTACACCGCCCCACTCATCATGCTGGCCTGTCTGGGCGTAGCCGCCCTCTTCCTCGGCTTCCTGCTGAAGGCGGTCGACAAGAAGAAAGGACTCGGCCTGGAAGAGCCGAACATCAAGTAAAAACAGATGCATCTATGAATACAAAAACGGAGGGCGGTCACGCCCTCCGTTTTGCTATTATAACAAGAGCGATGGAAAGCGGTTGGCGTGCTTGTCCTTAGCGTTTTGGGGGTTCTTGTGTTGAGACCACAGGCGTTTGCGTCCACATCTATTGTATTGTCTATCCGAACATTGCCAACACGGAATAGAGCGGGTAGTTGGTGAGCCAGTCTTGCTCGCGGTATGGCGACATGGACAGGCGGATGCCTTGCAAGCCGGGGTTGCGGTCCACGAAGGCGCGGAGGCTCTTGGCCTGGAGGTTTTCCTCTGCCTTCACTTCTATCGGGAGAATCTTCTCCTCCTGTTGCAGCAGGAAATCAATCTCTCCACGGGAATTTTCGGCCGACCAATAGTAAATGGACAGGGAGGGAAGCGTCTTCATATGCTGCAAGACATATTGTTCCGTCAAGGCTCCCTTGAATATAGTTCCTTGATAGCATCTCGCTTCATAATAGTCTGACTATTTGTATGTTTTATGCCGCAAAGTTACTCTTTTTCGTTTTAAACACCGCAAAAGTCGTCCTTAAAAATGTATAAAACCACAAAAAGTCGTCCTTAAAAGTGTGGAGAATCACACAAAGTCGAACTAAAATATGTGATTCTCTTAGCTGTGAGCGACTGAATTTCCTCTGCCGTCAGGCCAGTGGCCTGTACAATGG
>CAVFBU010000066.1:0-12697 GCA_963620725.1 Vescimonas coprocola | reverse complement strand
CGATGGCATTGAATATCGTGCTCATGATGAGGCGGTAACGTTCCTCCATGTCCATGGATGCGAGCTTCTTGTTGCTGTAGGGAACGTCGGCGATGAGAGCCTTCAGGCATTTCTTCGCCTCTGCCAAATTGCCTGTTATGAGGTGCAGTTTGAGGAAGGCTTGGGTTGACTGGATGTCGCCGTTGTTGCGCATAGCCAAGGCAGGCAGCACCATTTCGTAAAGTGCCTGTCTTACCTCGTGGTTTGGGATGCCTAATAGATAGATACCGTCAGAATATCCTTTGATGGTAAGATACCCTGTCTGGTAAAGGAACAACTCTGCTCCACCGCCTGTGACATCGGATGTTTCGATGACTGTATCCAGCAATGCACAATTATCAAAATCTTTTAGTCGTATTTCTATGTCGTCAACAAACTTAGGCAGCAGTGAGGTAGCACCAGATGAAGCCCAGTAGTTTCTTAGCTTATTTTCGTCCAAGGCATTGATGAGACTGAACGGATTGAACACATCCACCATATTCTCCGCACTGAAGTGATAGCCGTCATAGTTGGCTTTCAGTTGTTCTATGGTCTCTTCCGTAGTCCATCCGTTTTTCCTTCCCATTGCCTCTATCTCCGGCATGAAGTTGTCGGTGATTTCTTGCTTAGTGATACCACACAATGCGGCATATTGAGGATGAAAACTAATGTTTGTAAGGTTATTGAGTACAGAGAACAAAGAAATCTGCGTGAACTTGGTAATACCCGTGATGAAGACGAACTTCTCGTAGGGGTCGTCTGCCTTCAGAATGGCGAAGACACTGCGGTACACCTCCGTACACCCCTCATGTTCCGGCGTTTCCCAGGAGTGCTGCAAGGGGGAGTCGTACTCGTCGATGAGGATGGCAACTTGCAAGCCTGTCTGCTCGTAAGCTGCGGTGATGATGCTATGAAAGCGGTTTCCTAAAGAATCGGTAGGTTTGATAGAAATATGGTATGTCTTTTCATATTGCTCAAAAATCCGGTCAAGATAGGCTCTGATGTCCGCCGCCGTAGCTCCGCCACGACTCATGTCAAGGCGTATGACGGGATAGCTCTTCCATTCCTTCTCCAATTCCCTAATCTTTAGTCCCTCGAAGAGTTCTTTCCGTCCCTCGAAATAACACTGGAGGGTATCCACGAGTACAGACTTGCCGAACCGACGTGGGCGGCTCAGGTAATTATACGTCTTTCCACTATTGGCAAGATGCCAAATCAAGTCGGTCTTGTCAACATATAGGTAGTTCTCCTCCCTTATCTTCTCGAAGGATTGAATACCTACCGGCAATCTCCTGTCGTTCGTTTCTGCCATCATATTCCTTACCTTTTAGGATTTCACGCTGCAAAGATACGATTTTTATCTGAAAGTAAGGCTACAGGGAGATTATTATTTCATCCTCATTCCGAGCGTACATCAAAAAACCGGCTGTCGTCCCGACAGCCGGTTTCAAAACAAACTACTTAAAAACTAATCTACTAAAACAAATCAAAAAAATATCTCTTTTATAAGTGATTCTATACCATTTTGCGTTGATTTTTAACTTTCAACGCTGCAAAGATAGTCGTTTTATGCATACGATGCAAATAATTTCCATAGAAAATGATACAAAGTTGATGTAAATCAAACCGGGAGACGAGGATTTGCACCCCATCTCCCGGTTTTTGTTATCTCTGTTTTGCAGAATTACATCATACCGCCCATTCCAGCGTTGCCACCCATCGGCATGGCAGCGTGCTCCTCGGGTTTGTCTACGATGAGACACTCGGTGGTCAGGAACATACCAGCAATGGAAGCGGCATTCTCCAGGGCCACACGGGCCACCTTGGCCGGGTCGACGATTCCGGCTGCACGCAGGTCTTCGTACTGCTCGGTGCGAGCGTTGTAACCGAAGTCACCCTTGCCCTCGCGCACCTTCTGCACGACTACGGCACCCTCGCCGCCAGCGTTGTGTACAATCTGACGGAGCGGTTCCTCAATGGCGCGCTCCACGATGTTGATACCCGTCTGCTCGTCGGCGTTGACACCCTTCACATTCTTCAGCACGTCAAGTGCGCGGATGTAGGTCGTGCCGCCGCCGGCCACGATGCCTTCCTCAATGGCAGCGCGTGTGGCGCAGAGGGCGTCGTCCACGCGATCCTTCTTCTCCTTCATCTCCACCTCGCTGTTGGCACCGACGTAGAGCACGGCAACACCGCCGGACAGCTTGGCCAGACGCTCCTGCAGCTTCTCCTTGTCGTAGCTGCTCGTGGTCAGCTCGATTTCCTTCTTGATCTGTGCGATGCGGTCCTGGATGTTCTCCTTCTTGCCGGCACCATTGACGATGGTGGTATTGTCCTTCGACACGGTCACCTTGTCACAGGTTCCGAGCATATCCAGTGTGGCCTGCTCCAGCTTCAGACCCTTCTCCTCGCTGATTACGACACCACCGGTCAGGATGGCGATGTCCTCCAGCATGGCCTTGCGGCGGTCGCCGAAGCCTGGAGCCTTGACGGCACAGATTTTCAAGCCGCCACGCAGACGGTTCACCACCAGTGTGGTCAGTGCCTCGGAGTCCACGTCCTCAGCGATGACGAGCAGTGGGCGTCCGCTCTCGGCGGCAGGCTGCAGGATGGGGAGGAAGTCCTTGATGTTACTGATTTTCTTGTCGTAGATGAGGATATAGGGGTTCTCCATCACACACTCCATCTTCTCGGAGTCCGTCACGAAATAGCCGGACAGGTAGCCGCGGTCGAACTGCATACCCTCTACCACGCCGATGTGCGTGTCGCGGCTCTTCGACTCCTCGATGGTGATGACACCATCCTTCGACACCTTGCGCATGGCATCGGCCAACAGCTTGCCGATTTCCTCGTCGTTGTTGGCACTCACGGTAGCCACCTGCTCAATCTTGTCGTAGTTGTCGCCCACCTGCTCGGCACTCTCCTTGATGTGTTCCACCACGGCCTTGACAGCCTTGTCAATACCGCGCTTCAGCTCCATGGGGTTCGCACCGGCAGTGACGTTCTTCAGTCCCTCGGTCACGATGGCCTGCGTCAAGATGGTGGCTGTGGTCGTGCCGTCGCCGGCATCGTCGCCCGTCTTCGAGGCCACGCTCTTCACCAACTGAGCGCCGGTGTTCTCAAACTTGTCCTCCAGCTCGATTTCCTTGGCCACGGTGACACCGTCCTTGGTAATCTGCGGAGCACCGAACTTCTTCTCGATCACCACATTGCGACCCTTCGGGCCGAGGGTTACCTTCACTGCGTTAGCCAACTGGTCGACACCATTCTTCAACAGGTCGCGTGCTTCGATATCGAATTTAATCTCTTTTGCCATAATGTTTTTCTCCTTATATAATATATGTTCTATCTGTTTCGTCGTTGTTTATTTTCCGATGATGGCGAGCACATCGCTCTGGCGCATCATCAAGTACTTCTCGCCCTCGTATTCGAGTTCCGTGCCACTATACTTGCCGTAGAGCACCTCGTCGCCGGCCTTCAGCACCATCTCTTCGTCCTTGGTGCCCTGTCCTGCGGCCACCACTTTGCCGTGGAGTGGTTTTTCTTTGGCTGTATCAGGAATGATAATTCCACCGATTTTCTCTTCTGCCGGTGCAGGCAATACCAGCACGCGGTCACCTAATGGTTTAATGTTCATCATAGTTGTTTTCTTTTTGAGTTTTGAGTTTTTTGAATTTACTTCAACGCCCTTCTTGCCAAAAGTATGCCATTTGCCTTGATGCTGACACATTGTCAGTCTACCAATTCGTACTAAAACTGCGGTGTTGGCGGAAGAAAATAGTATGTTTTGTCGGCTATGAGCGATTAAATTCGTATCTTTGCAGAAAATTTCAGCAAATGAAGAGAATGGTTTCCTTCGCCTGTATGCTGGCCTTTGTCCTGCTGACGGCGAACGCCCAAGAGGCACTGAAGCGTGTATATAACGAAAGCATTGACCCGATGGCGCAGATTGACGAGGCCCTCGTCAAGGCTCGGGCTGAGGGTAAGTATGTCGTGTGTCAAGTGGGCGGTAACTGGTGTCCCTGGTGTCTGCGCTTTGCCGACTTCGTGGAGAAACATTCAGCAGTAAAGACGGTGGTAGACGCGCATTTCGAGTATATCCACGTGAACTACAACCCACGCAAGTCTGCAGGGGCAGCGGTGCAACAGCAAGCTCAACAACTGATGGCGCGGCTGAATCATCCGCAACGCTTCGGCTTCCCGGTGTTTGTGGTGCTGGACGACGAGGGGCGCGTGCTCCACATCCAGGACTCCAGTTTCCTGGAGCAGGGTGAGGGCTATGATGAAGACAAGGTGCTGCGGTTCTTCAAGAACTGGACACCGGAAGCCGTGAAAGCTAACGATAACCCAACAAAATGACATAACGATGGTAAACCGAAAGATTTTGCTGGCTACGGCCAGTGTAACCGCACTGTTTGCGGCCTGCGTGACAACGCAACTGGCCTCCTGCGGCGAAAAGAAACAGCATACCGACATCGTCACCGAGCAGGTGGAACACCCACAGGTGGAAGCCCCCATCCGTCAGGACAGCTATGACAAGACGCACGAGGTGCAGTGGATGGGCAAGAGCTACAAGGTGGAGGTCCATCGCCAGCCCAACGACTCGCTACCCATGGTGACCGACGAAATCGGACAGAAGTTTGTGGACAACGAGGTGGAGGTGACGGTGAGAAGAGCCGATGGTACGGTGTTCTTCTCGCACGCGTTCACCAAGGCCAGCTTTGATGCGTGTCTGGACAACGACTATCGCCACACCGGCATCCTCGACGGACTGGTGTACGACAAAACCAACGGCAGCCACTTGGAGTTTGCCGGCAGCGTCAGCCATCCGCAGACCGACGAGTATATCCCCGTGCGCGTCATCCTCTCACCCTCAGGAAATGTCACCTTCAAGCGTGACGTGGAGGGCAATGAAGACGACGGGATGGACGAGGTCGCCGACTAACGGACAGCCCCGTCCGCCCCAGTGAACCCGTCCGCCCCGGCGGATAGCTCAGGCCACAAGGCGAGCAAGGCTTTCATATCCGGGAGAACAAGGTCAGCCCCTTCGTTGGCCAGTGCCTGGTCGGGCAGCGGACCCGTATTCACCGCCACGGCGAAGCATTGCGCGGCCACAGCGGCACGCACGCCGAGTGGTGCGTTCTCCACCACGATGGTCTCCCAGGGCTGTACGCCCGCTTTCTTCATCCCCATCAGATAAGGCTGTGGGTCGGGCTTGCCGCGCGTGACATCAAAGCTCGTCACCACGAGGTCGCGGCAGACGAGGCCGGGCAGGTCGCTTTCGAGTTTGTCAAGCAGTGAATGTTGGCCGCTGCCTGTCACCACACCAATCTTCACCCCATCACTCTTGATTTGTTCCATCAGTTCGCGGATGCCGGGAATCATCTCGGCCTGTGGCTGTTGGGCAAAGATGCCGGACTTCACATCGTACATCCGTTGGGCTTCCTCGTTGGAGAGTTCGCGCTGCCACTGCTGGCGTGCCAGCATCTGGATGGTCTCCACGCCGCGCATCCCCTCGTAGCGGTAGGTCGCTTCGGGCGGCATGTGGAGGCCGAAGGACTCCATGGACTTGCACCAAGAGTAGGCGTGGGCAGGCATAGAGTCATAGATGACCCCGTCCATATCGAAAAGCACGGCTTTCGGGCAGAACTGCCTGAAGCCGTGCTTTTTGATGTATTGTGAAATGATTTCTTTCATCTATCTGAATGTTTACTGTTCCTTAGCCAACCGCTCCTTGATGGCTTTCGAGTCGGCCTCGTAGCCGGGCTTGTCGAGCAGGGCGAACATATTCTTCTTGTAGGCTTCCACGCCGGGCTGGTTGAAGGGGTTCACGCCAAGCACGTTGCCGCTGATGCCGCAGCCGATTTCGAAGAAGTAGATGAGCTGTCCGATGTAGTATTCGTTGAGCTTCGGCATGGAGATGCGGATGTTCGGAACACCGCCGTCCACGTGGGCCAACCGGGTGCCCAGCTCTGCCATCTTGTTCACCTCGTCAACGCGCTTGCCGGCCAGGAAGTTCAGACCATCGAGGTTCTCCTCGTCGCTGGGGAACAGCATGGTGCGGTTGGGTTCCTCGATGCTGATGACCGTCTCGAAGATGGTGCGCTCGCCATCCTGAATCCACTGTCCCATGGAGTGGAGGTCGGTGGTGAAGTCGCAGCTGGCAGGGAAGATACCCTTCTTGTCCTTACCCTCCGACTCTCCGTAGAGCTGTTTCCACCACTCGGAGATGAAATGGAGCTTGGGCTGGTAGTTGACCATGATTTCTATCTTCTTGCCGGCACCATACAGGCCGTTGCGCACGGCGGCATATTGTGCGGCGATGTTCTCCTCGAAGGGCACGTCCTTGCCACAGGCCTTCTCCATGTCGGCGGCACCCTTGACGAGTTGCTTGATGTCGAAGCCGGCGCAGGCGATGGGCAGCAGACCCACTGGTGTGAGCACCGAGAAGCGGCCACCCACGTTGTCGGGGATGACGAAGCTCTTGTAGCCCTCCTTGTCGGCACAGGTGCGTGCGGCACCGCGCTTGGCATCCGTCACCGCCACAATCACGTCTTTGGCCACGTCCTTGCCCATCTGCGCCTCACACTGCTTCTTCAGCAGGCGGAAGGTCAGCGCGGTCTCGGTGGTGGTTCCCGACTTGGAGATGTTGATGACCCCGAACTTCTTACCCTTCAAGTAGTCGGTCATCTCGGCCAGGTAGTCCTCGCCGATGTTGTTGCCTGCAAAGAGGATGGTGGGGTTCTTCCCGTCCTGGATGAGCCAGCTGAAGGAGTTGCCCAAAGCCTCGATGACGGCGCGTGCACCGAGGTAGCTGCCGCCGATGCCGGCCACTACTACCACGTCGCATTTCTCGCGGAGCGTGTTGGCCGTAGCCTGCACCTCATCCAGGAAAGCCTCCGTGATGCTGCTGGGCAGGTGGAGCCATCCCAGGAAATCGTTGCCCGGACAGGTGCCGTTCTCCAGCGCGTCCTGCGCTGCCTTTACCTTCGGTTCGAAGGCTTTCACTGCGCCGGCCTCCAGAAACGAGGCGGCTTTCGTGATGTCAAGTTTGATGTTGCTCATGATTGTTGCGAATTATAGTTTTGTTGTCATTGCTTGCCGTGGTGGAATAGCCGAGACTCATCGGAAGGAGTCCGTCAGCAGTTTGATTTCAATCTGTGGGCTGATGCGCTCATACAATATATTATATACGGCATCGAGGATGGGCATGTTGACGTGGCAGTGGCGGTTGATTTCCTTCATGCACTTGGTGCCGAAATATCCCTCCGCTATCATCTCCATCTCAATCTGTGCCGACTTGACCGAATAGCCCTTGCCGATCATCGTGCCGAAGGTGCGGTTGCGCGAGAAGTTGCTATAGCCCGTCACCAGCAGGTCGCCGAGGTAGGCCGAGTCAACAACATTGCGCTCAATGGGATGTACCACCTGCAGGAAGCGTTGCATCTCCTGTACGGCATTGGCCATCAGCACCGCCTGGAAGTTGTCGCCAAACTTCAGTCCGTTGCAGATGCCGGCGGCGATGGCGTACACGTTCTTCAGCACCGATGAATATTCGATGCCGATGACATCCGTTGAGGTCTTGGTCTTGATGACCTGACTGGCCATCACGTCGGCAAAGGCCTGTGCCTTCTCGCGGTCGGCACACCCGATGGTGAGGTACGACAGGCGGTCAAGTGCCACCTCCTCGGCGTGCGATGGTCCACCGATGCAGGCCAGGTTGTCGTAGGGCACGTCATACACCTGGTGGAAATACTCCGAGCAGACGAGGTTCTCGTCGGGCACGATGCCCTTGATGGCCGTGACGATGAACTTGTCGCGGATGCGTGTCTTGAGTTTCTTGAGGTGGCTCTTCAGGTAGGGCGATGGTGTGACAAACACGAGCGTGTCGTATTGCTGCACCATCTTGTTGATGTCCGACGAGAAGAAGATCTCGTCGGTGTTGAAGCGCACACTCATCAGGTAGGCCGGGTTGTGTCCCAGTCGGATAAAGTCCTCGATGCGGTCGTCGCGGCGCATATACCATCCGATGTGGTGGGTGTGTCCCACCACAATCTTGGCTATGGCTGTTGCCCAACTGCCGCCGCCAATGATGGCTATCTTTCCGCAATCAAACATTACTCATTACTATGGTCTATCCAAGATTGGATATCGGCAACGGAGGGCTTGGTCATCTCCAACTTGTATTTCTTGACAATGTCGCCAATCTTCTGTTGCAAGCCCTGGGCCTTCTCCTCCCGGATGTTCTGCACGAGGTTGAAGCCCGCCTTGCGCAGCACGGGAATCCACTCCTCGCCGACACCAATGGCCTCCCATTCGGCAGCAGTGCTTTGGGGCACCTTCTTCTCGGGTTTCATCTGGGGGAAGAACAGCACCTCCTGGATATACGTCTTGCCCGTCATGAGCATGACGAGGCGGTCGATGCCAATGCCGATACCTGAGGTTGGTGGCATACCATACTGCAGGGCGCGCAGGAAGTCCTGGTCGATAATCATCGCCTCGTCGTCGCCCTTGTCGGCCAGCTTCATCTGGTCGATGAAACGCTCCTCCTGGTCGAGCGGGTCGTTCAGCTCGGAGTAGGCATTGGCCAGCTCCTTGCCGTTGACCATCAGTTCGAAACGCTCGGTCAGTCCCGGCTTCGAACGGTGCATCTTGGTGAGCGGCGACATCTCCACGGGGTAGTCCGTGATGAAGGTAGGCTGGATGAAGGTGCCCTCGCAGAACTCGCCGAACAACTCGTCGATGAGCTTGCCCTTGCCCATGGTCTCGTCCACCTCCATGCCCTTCTCCTTGCAGAAGGCGCGAATCTCCTCCTCGGTCTTGCCGTTGCAGTCGAAGCCCGTCTTCTCCTTGATGGCATCAAGGATGGGCAGACGGCGATAGGGTGCCTTGAAGCTCACGATGTTGCCGTCGATTTCGCGTTCCGGCTTGCCGTTGACGGCGATGCAGATGGTCTCCAGCAGCTTCTCGGTGAACGACATCATCCAGTTGTAGTCCTTATATTGCACGTAAAGCTCCATGCAGGTGAACTCGGGATTGTGGTTGCGGTCCATACCCTCGTTGCGGAAATTCTTACCGATTTCGTAGACCCCCTCGAAGCCGCCCACGATGAGGCGTTTCAGGTACAGCTCGGTGGCGATGCGCATATACATATCCTGGTCGAGCGCGTTGAAATGGGTGATGAACGGACGGGCTGATGCGCCACCTGCGATGCTTTGCAGGGTGGGTGTCTCCACCTCCGTGTATCCAGCCTCATCAAGCACGCGGCGCAGGGTGCGGATGACCGTGGCACGCTGCAGGAAGGTGTCCTTCACGCCATCGTTCACGATGAGGTCCACGTAGCGTTGGCGGTAGCGCAGCTCCGGGTCGTCGAACTTATCGTAGGCCACGCCGTCCTTGTATTTCACGATGGGCAGCGGCTTGAGGCTCTTCGACAGCAGGGTCAGTTCCTGGGCGTGCACCGAAATCTCGCCCGTCTGCGTGCGGAACACGAAGCCCTTCACCCCGATGAAGTCGCCGATGTCAAGGAGTTTCTTGAACACGGTGTTGTAGAGGTCTTTGTCTTCGCCGGGACAGAGGTCGTCGCGGGAAATATACACCTGGATGCGTCCCTTGCTGTCCTGTATCTCCGCAAAGCTGGCTTTGCCCATCACGCGGCGGCTCATCATGCGACCTGCGATGCACACCTGTCGCGGCTCGTCTTCATCGCGAAAGCTGTCGCGGATGTCGGTGGAAAAGGCATTGGTGGGATATGCTTCTGCCGGGTAGGGATTGATGCCCATCCGGCGCAGTTCTTGCAGACTCTCGCGTCTGCCAATCTCTTGTTCACTAAGCTCTAAAACGTTCATATTTGGCTTTTCTTCTGTTGTTTGTGTGTGCAAAGGTACTGATTTTATCTGATTATCGTGCTGTTTTCCCCTATTTTTGTACATTCCCTTTGGCTGTTTTGGGGAAAAATAGTATTTTTGCCGACCAAACAAACGAAAAAAGGAATGGACATCGAACCAATCAAACAGATTATCTCGGCGCGTCCCAATCTCAGTACCGTCCTCGGCATGGAGTTCCTCTCCACGCCCGAAGAGGATGTCTGTGTGGGACGCATGGCGGTGGACGAGCGTACACGTCAGCCGTTTGGCTTTCTCAGTGGAGGTGCTTCGCTGGCGTTGGCAGAGAATGTGGCCGGCGTGGGTTCCACGGCACTCTGTCCCGGATGCGCCTGTGTGGGCATCGAGGTCAGCGGTAGCCATGTCAAGGCCGTGACAGAGGGCGACACCGTGACGGCCACGGCGCGGCTGCAGCATCGCGGCAAGACCCTCCATGTCTGGAATGTGGAGCTTCGCGACACGTCCGGCGACCTCATCTCCACCGTGCGCGTCACCAACTATGTCATCAAACACCATGGCTGACGTGACGGCCTTCGCCCTCTTTCGGTTACCCTTCCAGCAACAGTGCGTGCTGGTGGAGCAGATGGGTGGTCTGCCCCGTGCGCTGCCGTCGTGTGCGGAGCTGTGCGGATGCGAAGGCTTTGTGATGGCACCCTTCATCCATTCCCCCGACCAGCCTGTGTTGTTGCTACGCCCCGACCGGGTGCGAACGTTTCCCAGCGTGGACGATGTGGACGATGTGGATGCTTTAGACCGCCTCGCCGGGGAGGACGAACAGAAACCAGGACCTTTCCGGCCTGGTAGCCACGAGGACTATCGGATAGACTTTGCCAATTTCCATGAACACCTGGTCAATGGCGACTTCCGCAAACTCGTGCTCTCGCGCAGCGTTGATGTACCGCGCCCGGACGATGTGACGGCACGCTCACTCTTCGCCGAAGCCTGTCGGTGCTATCCCCGCGTGATGGTGGCACTGGTTTCCACGCCGCAGACAGGCACGTGGCTGGCCGCCACACCCGAGACCCTGCTGGCCGGCAGCGGCCACGACTGGCAGACGATGGCACTCGCTGGCACCATGCCCTATGGCGATGCGGTGCAGTGGGACGACAAGAACATACAAGAGCAGCGTCACGTGGCCACCTACGTGACCGAGGTGCTGGAGCATTTCTCCACGGACTTCGCCGAGGAAGGACCCCGTACGGTGCGTGCCGCCCATCTGGCACATCTGCGCAGCGACTTCCGCTTCCGCCTGTCAGACACGGCGCGGTTGGGCGAACTCCTCCAGGCGTTGCATCCCACGCCGGCGGTGTGTGGCTTGCCCAAGGACGAGGCCCTTCGGTTCATCTGCTCCAACGAACGACATGGCCGCAGCTATTACAGCGGATTCCTGGGACCATTGATGCTCGGCGGCGCAACCGGTCTCTATGTCACCCTGCGCTGTATGCAACTCTTCAAAAACCATTGCCGCCTTTATGCCGGCAGTGGTCTGCTGCCCGACAGCAGCGAACCATCGGAGTGGCAGGAAACCGAAACGAAACTCGACACGATGCGCAACCTGCTCCATCGGCCAGCAGCAGTGTCACGATTCTGAATCCAGACCATAACAATATGTATTCCGAAAAAGAAAACGTCAATATCCTCACCGCCCTCCTTGTGGCTCACGGCATCCGCCATGCCGTGGTGTGTCCGGGCAGCCGCAATGCCCCCATTGCCCACAACCTGAAGGCGTGTCCCGACATCGCGTGCCATCCTGTCACCGACGAACGGTCGGCAGGCTTCTGCGCCCTCGGCCTCTGCGATGCCCTCGGCCAGCCTGTCGCCGTGTGTGTCACCAGTGGCTCAGCCTTGCTCAACCTGTTGCCAGCCGTGGCCGAGGCTTACTACCGGCAGCGTCCGTTGGTGGTCATCTCCGCCGACCGTCCACCGCAGTGGATCGATCAGTTGGACGGACAGACCCTGCCCCAGCCCGATGCCCTTGGCCGCTTTGTCGCCAAGGCGGTCAGCCTTCCCGAGCCTGCCGATGACGAGGCACGGTGGTACTGTCAGCGACTGGTCAACGAGGCGTTGCTGGAACGTCACACCCCTGTACACATCAACGTCCCCATCAGCGAACCGCTGTTCGACTTCTCCTGTCCGTCGCTGCCTGCCGTCCGCCGCATCGAGCGCATCGAGGCGGAGATGCCCAACCACGTGTTGAGCCACATCGGCCGTATGTTCATGCTATCCAAGCGTCCCATGCTCATCAGCGGACAACCCCTAAACCGCTGTCTGGACGAGATGGTGACGATGGTGGAGCAGGACGAGGACTATGTGCCCGACTTGGTGGTGTACACGGGACTACCCATCGTCAGCAAACGCGTGCGACGTTTCTTGCGACGCTCCGGGGAGACGTGGCTGGTCAACCGCACGGGGGAGGTCTGCGACCCCCTGCAGAACCTGACGAAGGTCATCGTGGGAGACCCCGACATCGTGACCGACTACCTCCACTTCCAGATGGAGCAGCAGCCGCACCCGTTCGTGCAGCGATGGCAGGCACTGGCGGAGCGAGCCTGCAGCACGTCCGCCGCCTTTGCACCGCCCTACTCGCAGATGCGTGCCGTCAAGCTATTGGAAGAACGGCTGTCAGCACTGCCGATCGTCTTCCGCCACTATGCCAACTCCACGGCCATCCGTCTGGGCAACAGCTTCGCCACTGGTGCATTGTGGTGCAACCGTGGCGTCAACGGCATTGAGGGTTCGCTGTCCACGGCCGTGGGACAGGCCATGGCGGTTTGCCCCGTGCCGTTGTTCTGTGT
>CAVFBU010000065.1:9258-13099 GCA_963620725.1 Vescimonas coprocola | reverse complement strand
TGGCACTGGCAGGCTGCACGGGAGGCGGACAGACCGCCCCCTCCGATTTCGCTACAGCCGTCCACGAGGCCGACTCGGTGTACAACAGTATGGCGTTCAACGATGCCTATGCGCGCTATCGGCAACTGCTGGACCGCCCGGACGTGCGGCAGGACAACGCGAAACGATTGGAGGTGCTGGCCAGCCTCAGCGACGTCAGCGAACTGGCCAGTCAGAAGAACGACCAGATGCAGTGGCTTCAGCAGTTGCTTGACCTGGCGCGCACCTGCCACGATGACTACTACCTGTCGCAGGGACTGATGCTGATGGGCAAGCACGTGTGTCGGGAGGGCGACAGCCGGCAGGGCATCGGCTACATCCGCGAGGCCATCGACCTCATGGAGCACACAGACCGTCCTAATGCCGACCACCTGGCACACGGACAGATGAACGTGCTCAGCAACATACTGGCGAAAAAGCGCGATTTCAACGGGGCTGTGGCGACTGATGAGCGCAACGTGCGACTGACCCACGAGGGGACGCGATGGGGCAAGAACCCGGGACAGCAGCTGCGCAACCGCCGCACGGCACTGGCCAAACTGGCCGTTCACCTGGTGCAGGCCGGACAGACGGAACGCGCCGACTCGGCCTACGAGGCGTGGAAGGCCGTGCCGCTCACGGGCAGCAACCCTCGCGACTACTTCATCGTGGACTACCTGCGCGAACGGGGACGCTACGCCGAGGCGGCTACCATCTACGACGGACTGGTGGCGAAGCTGCGCACGCAGTCGGACACGCTGGGCAACATGATGCTGTTCGCGAAATGGGGACTGGCCGAGGTCTGCCAGAAGACGGGCGACGACCACCGCGCCGCCAACCTCTATACGGAGGTGCTGGAAATCAACGACACGCTGCAGGCGCGACAGGCGCACAGCAACGCTCAGGAGTTGGCCGCGCTCTACGAGGCGCAGGAGAAGGAGCAGCAGCTGCACGTGCGCGAGATGTGGATTGTGGGACTGTGTGGCTGCGCTGCCGTGCTGGTGGTGCTCATCGTGGCCACGCTGCTATACGTCCGCAGGATGCGGCAGAAGAACCGCTTCATGGCGCAGACGCTGGACGAACTGACCCGACAGCAGATGCTCTACGAAACTGCAGAAAACGACCATTCCATCGGGGAAACGGCCACAGAAACGGCCACAGACAGCGTCCCCGTCACGCCGACGGAGAACCGCGACGAGGGCGCATCCCTGTTTCTTGCCCTTGACCGCAGCCTGGAGACCGACCGCCTCTACCTCAACCCCGACCTCAACCGCAACGACCTCTGCAACCTCATCGGTGTCGACAGGAACACGCTTGGCTACATCCTCCAGCAATACAGCGGTGCTGCCAACTCACAGGTCTACATCAACCGCAAGCGCATCCAACACGCCATCAGACTCCTGCACGAACACCCCGAATGGACCATGCGCTCCGTGGCTGAGGCTTGCGGCATGAGGAACACCGCCACCTTCAACCGCATCTTCCGACAAACCTACGGAATGACTCCAACGGAATATGTGAAGCATAGGGGGGGGGGGGTGAACAGGTAGGTTCAAACGGCCTTCTGGACAGGATATGGCGGTCTTTGGGACAGGAAAATGATGCTTTTCGACCGGAAAACTGATGCTTTTCGACCGGAAAACTGATGCTTTTCGACCGGAAAACTGATGCTTTTTGACAGGATGTTGCAACCTTTTGACAGGATGTTGCAACGTGATGCGGTATTTTCTTGCTGTCTGTCGGAGGTTTCTGTATCTTTGCAGCAGAAATCTGAAACAACGTCACGTAATGAAGAAGATATTTCCCCTCCTCGCTGCCACCGCATCGCTGATGCTGACGGCCTGCGCCAAGGACTATCCGTACCGCACGTCGCACCCGGACATGGGGGCGGTGAGGGTGGTCACGGACTGGAGTGGGAAGAGTAGTGAGTCGGAGGCTCCGCCCGTCTACACGCTGCGCATCGGCAACACGGAACACGTCGTGGGCGGAACGACCAACGTGTTTGGGACACTGCTCGCGCCGGGCGACTACGACCTGACTGCGTTCAGCAAGCCTATAAAGATAGGTCTCAGCGGCAACACAGCCACGGTGGAGTCCACAGCTACCGACGGATACATCGCGCCCGATGCAGGCTACCTCTTTGCAGCCTACAGCCGCATCAGTGTGGCGGCGGACGACACGCTGCACGTCACGCTCCCGATGATACAATATGTGCGGCAGCTCGACATCAAGTTGACGGCCACAGAGGGCGACTACAGCCGGGTGGTGTCGGCCACGGCGACGCTGACGGGGGTGGCACGTGCCGTGGACTTCACCACGAGCAAAATGGTGGGCGACACGGCACTGACGACGCGCCCCTTCACGCGGACGGACAATACCTTCGCGACGAGCTTCCGCCTGTTGCGTACAGCAGACCTGGGCACACCGACACTCATCGTTGACTTTGTGTTCGACAACGGCGACACACAGAGCGTCAGCACCGAAGTGCCCGTGCAGCCCATCGACCCAGACCATCCCGACACCACCCCCGACATCGGCTCCGTCAGTCCGAACATCCAGGTGCTAATCGGCGACCTGCAACTGCCGGTGAAGGGCGAGACAACGGAGGTCACCATCACCGACTGGCAATGGGGCAACGGCACGGGTGAGGACGTGGACGTGAAATGACAGGAAACGAAAACAAAACCACATAATATACAGAAGACTATGAAACAGAGAACAACGGCAACAACAGCAGCAACGACACTGCGCACCTTAGTACTGATGGCCACCGGACTCCTGACCGCCGCCTGCGGCAGTGACGAGACCATGCAGGCTGACGGCAGCGAGCGCGTAGCCCTGCACGTGACGAGCGGAATCACGACACGTGCCGTAGACAACACGTGGCAGGTGGGCGACGCTATCGGCATCTTCATGCTCAACGGCAGCACCCCGGACACCTACTGCAATGTGGAATACACCACGCAGGCCAATGCCGCCAGTGGCTCCTTCGCCGCAGCCGACGAGAAGGAGACCATCTACCTGCCCGTTGACGGCACAACGCGCGATTTCATCGCCTACTATCCCTACCAGCGCGGACTGACCGCCGAGCAACCTGTCTACGCCATCGACCTGTCCGACCAGAGCAACCTCCCGGCCATTGACCTCATGGTGGCGGAGAAGTTGACGGGGAAGAGTCGCACGGACCACACCGCACCATTCGTCTTCAGCCACAGGCTCTCGAAAATCACGATGGACATCAAGCCGGGAGCCGGACTCACGGAGGCAGACCTCGAAGGACTCAAGGTGAGCATCAGCGGACAACCCGTCACGGGGACGTTCAACGTGCTGACGGACACCTACGCAACACCGAGCACCGGGAGTCCCACCACCATCGAGCTGCAGACGACAGCGGACGGTAAGAGTGCGAAGGGTATCGTCTTCCCCAGTGCGGACTACACGGGAATGTCGCTCGTGTTCCACACCGCTTCCGCCGGCGACTACACCTGGTCGCTCACGTCCTCGACCAATGCGCAAAGCTTCGAGGCCGGCAAGAAATACCACTACACCATCACGGTGAACAAGACCGCGCTCTCCGTGTCGGCCACCATCACGGACTGGACACCGGGCAACGCCACGGGCGACGAGGGCAGCGCGGAATAAGACATAAAAAAAAGAATAACCATAACAAAAACAGCAACAACTATGACGAGGAATTATTTGCTTTTGGCAGCCGCAGCACTGGCGTTCGCAGCGTGCGGCAACGATGAGACAGACAACTGGAACGGCGAAATCCGGTTGCGCAGTGGACTGGACGTGCAGCAAACCACCCGTGCAGGGACAA
>CAVFBU010000065.1:0-9136 GCA_963620725.1 Vescimonas coprocola | reverse complement strand
AATGGAGCAATGACCCCTCCCACTGACAAACAGCCCTACTACCCCTCCAGCGGCAACGGTGTGAACATCTTTGCCGTCTATCCCAAGGGGACAAGCCTTACAAGCGGAAGCGGTTCCTTCACCATCAAGACCGACCAAAGCGACAATGCGAACTACAAGGCCAGCGACTTGATGTATGGTGCGCCGTCGGAGAACGCCACCGTGAGCCGCCAAAAGGCCGCGGTAAGCATCAATTTCAAGCATCTGCTCTCCAAGGTCACCGTAGAGTTGAAGTCCGGCGCAGGCAGTCCGAGCCTGGACGGAGCAACGGTGGAGCTGCAGAACGTGAAGCCCACCACCACGCTGACAGCCACCAACTCCAGCGGTTCCATCAGTGAAGCCAGCGGCGATACAAAAGCCATCAAAGTAATGAAGGCCACAAGCAGCAGCTTGTCGGGCAGTGCCATCGTCGTTCCACAGACCCTCGCCACGAGCTTCATCAAGGTGACACTCAAAGACGGCGGTGTGCTCACCTCGAACACACTGACCAGCGGCGAAAGCTCGCTTTCAAGCGTAGTGCTCGAATCGGGCAAGGCATACAAATACACCATCACGGTGAACCTGACGAAACTCGACGTGACAGCGTCCATCGGCGATTGGAGCAACGGCACTACCGCAACGGGTAACGCCACGATGGACTAACTAAAATCCGAGAGACATGAAGCACCATCTGTTCCTTCACGGGTTCGCAGCAGCCATGCTGGCGCTCTGCGCCGCATGCGCTGCCGACCTCGGCGACACGCTCGCCGATTCGCAACCAATCGTATTCTCCGCTGTACAGCTGGAGGGGGAAACGACATTCACCCGTGCCGCCATTAACGGCACGTGGGAGGGTGGGGAACAGGTGGCCATCCAAATCAATGGTGTGGTGAAGAAGTACATTGTGGATGAATCCGGCGCACTGACCCCCGATGGCAACACCACCCCGTTCTGCCGCACGAGCACGAGCGACATCGCCTACACGGCGTGGTATCCGTACAGCGATGAAGAGCCAACCACCCCCACCATCGTCACCGACCAAAGCACCACGGAGGCGCAGGAGAGCTGCAACCTGATGAAGGCCGAAGGCAAAGTCAACGGACAGACCGCCACCCTCCAATTCAGTCACAAGGCGGCACGGCTCGGGTTCTATCTCCCCGACTCGGATAGCGACAACGCTCCCGTTACCGGGGCTACGGTCACAGTCACCATCGACGACCAAACATACACCGCCCACGAAGACGGCAACGGCTACTACTCCCTCCTCGTCGCTCCGCAGAAGTCGGTCAGCTACGGGCAGGACTTCCTCACCATTACCGCCAGCGGAAAAACCTACAAGGCCACTGCCCCAGAGAAGGCAACCTTCTATACGGGCAAGAGCTACAACTATATCTTCGCCTTGAAGTGCCCTCCGTACCTCACCTTCACGGCTGATAAAGAACAGGGCTTCAAGATGACGAAAACCGGTTCCCCCCCAGACGGCACATTCGAATATTCCGTAAACAACGGCGAATGGAAGACCGTCACCTCCGGGGCAGAAGTGACGTTTGGCGGCGACAACGGGACGCTGAGGCTTCGCGGGATTTCTTCTCTCGGAACAAGTCTAAATACGGATTATTGTACCATTTCATTCACAAATGACGACGTTCCCGTAGCCGCATCTGGAGACATTCGGACACTGGTCAACTATAAGAACTACGATACCGAGAATATTACGGGGAGTGCGCGCTTTAGATGCCTGTTTCAAAACTGCACAGCGCTGACCTCTGCCCCTGAACTGAATGCAACGAAACTTGCAGAGGCCTGCTACCTCTATATGTTCTACGGCTGCACTAACCTCAAAACAGCCCCGGAGGAACTTCCGGCAACGACACTTGCGAATAGCTGCTACAACAGTATGTTCTACGGCTGCACTGCGCTTGAGAAAGCCCCGGAACTGCCGGCAACTACACTTGTGGCGAGTTGCTACAACAGTATGTTTTGGAACTGCAAAAATCTCAAAGAGGTGACCATAAAAGCAGAAAAAGCCGCAGAGGGGGTTACCATTAGTAAAGCTTTAGACTGGTGGCTTTACGGAGTGGCTTCTTCGGGCACTATCCATTGCACGGAGGCCTTCTACACAACATTAAAAGATTTAAACGATGCCACAATTCTCCCCTCAGGCTGGACACGAGGGGATCTCTCCAACTGACCAGCCCATACGTCCTCAAATGGTGCTAACCTTCATGGGGAAATGACTTTGGAGCGTAATTTGGTGAATACTCCCTTGCAAGCCGTTGTTCCCGCAAGTGCTTGAATTGAGCCAAGCACTCCTCCAGCGAACATACAAGACAAAAGTCAGAATTTTGCGTGTTTTGTCTTTTATAAAAGATAAAATTACTATCTTTGCAGCAAAATTCATTTATAGAGGACATGAAAGCAATCGTCAGGCAAAGTTATCTGGACAAGATAGAGAAATACCTTGGAAAGGACACCATCATTATCATTGTCGGCCAACGGCGTGTAGGCAAGAGCTATACGCTGCGTCTCTTTAGGGATAAAGTAGCAAAGGACGCCCAAGCCAACATAATTTTCATCGACAAGGAGAAACATGAGTTTCACGATATTCAGACCGACCAAGATTTGAATACGTACATCGATGAAAGACGGGACAAGACAAAAACCAACTATGTCCTGATTGACGAAGTTCAAGACATCGAAGGCTTTGAAAACAGTATACGCAGTTACTACGAAGAACCCGATATGGAAATCATTGTGACGGGTTCAAACTCCAATATGCTCAGCAGTGACTTGGCCAACAAAATCGGAGGCCGCTACAAGAAAATCTACGTCCAGGCGTTGAGCTATGAAGAGTTTATGGAGTTTCACGGCTTGTCCGACGGTGATGATACATTAGCCAAGTACATTCAATTTGGCGGACTGCCAGGCTTGACGAAGATGGGGTTTGACGAGCAAGACGCACGGGAGTATCAAATGGATGTCTACAACACCGTTCTTCTCAAGGACGTTGTCCGCCGGAACAACATCCGCAACATCTCCTTTCTCGAAAACCTTGTCCACTTTCTCGCCGACAATGCAGGGAAGATCATCTCTGCCAACAGCATTGCCAAGTATATGCGGTCACAGGGAGAAAGCATCACCTCCACGGCGATTATCAATTACATCAAATATCTCTGTGATGCATACATAGTCCACAAGGTCAACCGATATGACATCCACGGTAGGAGAATATTCGAGAGCAACGATAAATTCTATTTCGAAGACAATGGCATTCGCAATGCACTCGCGGGCGGCTCACGCGAGAGGGACATTGAAAAGGTGATAGAGAACATCATCTACAACCACCTTGTCCGTCTGGGCTATGAAGTGATGGTGGGCCAACTCCAGGCGAGCGAGATAGACTTCGTCTGCACCAAGCCGACAGGCGAGCGAGTTTATGTGCAAGCCGCCTATCTTATTGCGGACAACAGCACCTATGAGCGTGAGTTTGGCAATCTGCATGCCATCAAAGACAACTATCCGAAATACGTCATCTCCATAACACCATTAGTAGTCAAGTCTGACGACAATGGCATAACACATCTTCATCTCAGGAAATTCCTGACGGAAGGATTGGCGCGATAGTGCTTTGTCAAGGCCCCCTTGCCTGCGAAACGGGTATCTTAACGATCTTTACGAAAACGTTTGCGTAGTTCGCCGATTTTTCGTAACTTTGCGACCAATAATCGGTTTACGCTTCCACTGCTTTCCAGTCGACCAGTCCCTTGCCCTCACTGTCCAGCTCCACGGCGAGGGCGACGACCTTGCGCTTGCCGGCCTTGAAAGGTTCGGCATAGTGGTTGTCGATAATCTGCCGCTCGGCGGCGGCAAGACCGCCGTTGTTGGAGAGTTTCAGCTCCAAGACGTAGATGTAATGGGTGACCTCCACTACCATATCAATCCTGCCTGTGGCGAGCATGCGCTCCACCTCCACCCGGCAACCGATGGCATTGAATATCGTGCATAGGATGAGGCGGTAGCGTTCCTCCATGTCCATGCTGGCGAGCTTCTTGTTGCTGTACGGCACGTCGGCGATGAGCGCCTTCAGGCATTTCTTCGCCTCGGGGAGGTTGCCCCTTTGAAGGTTGAGCCTGAGGACGTTTTGGGTGGTGATTACTTGGGCATCGTTTTTCATCGTCAAGGCAGGCAACACAATCTTGTAGAGGGCTTTTCTCACCTCATAGTTGGGAATGCCCAACAGGTAGAGTCCCTCCTCGTACCCCTTGATGGTGAGGTAGCCCGACTGATAGAGAAACAGTTCCGCTCCGCCGCCAGTGACATCGGAGGTCTCGATGGTGTCACGGTCTATCGGACAGTTCTCGAAGTCCTTGAGGCGAATCTCCATGTCGTCTATGAACTTAGGTAGCAGTGAAGTCGCCCCCGACGATGCCCAGTAGTTCTTCAAGTCGGCCTCGTCCAAGGCATTGATGAGGCTGAATGGGTTGAATACATCCACCATGTTCTCTGCACTGAAATGATAGCCGTCGTAGTTGGCTTTCAACTGCATGACGGTTTCCTCGGCAGTCCATCCGTACTTCCTGCCCATGGCTTCAATCTCTGGCATGAAGTTGTCGGTCATCTCCCGTTCGGTGATGCCGCATAGGGCCGCGTACTGGGGAAGGAAGCTGATGTTGACGAGATTGTTGAGCACGGAGAAGAGGGAAATCTGCGTGAACTTGGTGATGCCCGTGATGAAGACGAACTTCTCGTAGGGGTCGTCCGCTTTTAGGATGGCGAAGACGCTGCGGTACACCTCCGTACATCCCTCATGCTCCGGCGTTTTCCAGGAGTGCTGCAAGGGGGAGTCGTACTCGTCGATGAGAATGGCAACCTGCAGGCCGGTCTGCTTATAAGCTGTGGTGATGATGCCGTCGAAACGATCGGCCAGTTGGGCGGTCGGGTCTGGAGTGATGGCATACGCCTCCTCATATTCCTTGAAACGCAGGTTGAGATAGGAGCGCAAGGTCACGACATCGGATCCGCCACGGCTCATGTCGAGGCGGATGACGGGTCGTTTCACCCAGTCCTTCTCCAGTTCCATGATTTTCAGTCCCTCGAACAGCTCCTTCTTTCCCTCGAAATAAGCCTGAAGGGTGTCCACGAGCACGGACTTGCCGAACCGCCGGGGGCGGCTCAAGTAATTGTACGTTTTGCCGCTGTTGGCAAGATTCCAAACGGTGTCGGTCTTGTCAACATATAGGTAGTTCTCCTCCCTTATCTTCTCGAAGGATTGAATACCTACCGGCAATCTCCTGTCGTTCGTTGCTGTCATCATACGCACTGCTTTTTTGTGTTCACGATGCAAAGATACGATTTTTATCCGAAAGTCGGGTGGGTTCGATGGGATTTTTATTCACTTTGCAGGTGAATGATGCGCAGAACAACACGCGATAGAGTTTGACGATTTTTACGAAAACGTTTGCGTAGTTCGCCGATTTTTCGTAACTTTGCGGCCAAAGAGCGAAGAACGAAGATTCAAAAATTCAAATAATTAAATTTCAACTTTTTATGTGGTTAATCAATTCATCAATCGGTAGAAAGGTCGTGATGTCCGTGACGGGACTTGCGCTGATTCTGTTCCTGACATTCCACGGATGCATGAACGTAGTCGCGCTGTTCTCCGGCGAGGCATACAACTGGATCTGCGAGGCACTCGGCGCCAACTGGTACGCCGTCGTTGCCACCCTGGGGCTGGCTGCGCTGGCCGTCATTCACATCGTTTTCGCCTTCATCCTGACGGCGCAGAACCGCACCGCACGCGGCTCGGAGCGCTACGCAGTGACGGAGAAGCCCGCCAAAGTGGAGTGGGCCTCGCAGAACATGCTCGTGTTAGGACTCATCGTCATCGTGGGTCTGCTGCTCCACCTGTTTAATTTCTGGTACAAGATGATGTTTGCCGAACTGCTCGGCACTTCTATGGGACACCTGCCCTCTGACGGCTTCGCCTTCATCATCGACACCTTCCAGAACCCCGTCTTCGCCGTGCTCTACATCATCTGGCTGGTAGCCCTTTGGTTCCACCTGACCCACGGCTTCTGGTCCGCTATGCAGACCCTCGGCATCAGCGGCAAGATATGGTTCAACCGCTGGCGCGTGATTGGCAACATCTACGTGACCGTGCTCGTCCTGGCCTTCGTGGTCGTGGTGGCCGCCTTCGCCACAGGACTCGCCCCCAGCCTCTGCAGCTACGCAGGATAGACGTCTAACCTCATATAATCACTATTGAATTATGGCAAAACAAATAGATTCGAAAATCCCTGCCGGACCAGTGGCCGACAAATGGAAAGAATACAAGGCTCACCAGCGCCTGGTCAACCCGAAGAACAAACTGAAGCTCGACGTCATCGTGGTGGGCACCGGACTGGCCGGAGCCTCCGCCGCAGCATCGCTGGGCGAGATGGGCTTCAACGTCATCAACCTCTGCATCCAGGACTCGCCGCGCCGCGCACACTCCATCGCAGCGCAGGGCGGCATCAATGCAGCCAAGAACTATCAGAACGACGGCGACTCCATCTATCGCCTGTTCTACGACACCGTGAAGGGCGGCGACTACCGTGCCCGTGAGGCCAACGTGTATCGTCTGGCCGAGGTGTCGAACAACATCATCGACCAGTGTGTGGCACAGGGTGTACCCTTCGCACGCGAATACGGCGGTATGCTCGCCAACCGCTCGTTTGGTGGCGCACAGGTTTCGCGTACCTTCTACGCCAAGGGACAGACCGGCCAGCAGCTCCTGCTCGGTGCATACAGCTCGCTCTCCAGTCAGGTGAAGGCCGGCACGGTGAAGCTCTACACGCGCTATGAGATGGAGGACGTGGTCATCGTGGACGGACGCGCACGCGGTGTCATCGCCAAGAACCTCGTGACGGGCGAGCTGGAGCGGTTCTCCGCCAACGCCGTGGTCATCGCCACCGGCGGTTACGGCAACACCTACTTCCTCTCCACCAACGCCATGGGCTGCAACTGCACCGCCGCTGTGCAGTGCTACCGCAAGGGTGCCTATTTCGCCAACCCCTCCTACGTACAGATCCACCCCACCTGCATACCCGTACACGGCGACAAGCAGTCGAAGCTGACGCTGATGTCCGAGTCGCTGCGCAACGACGGACGCATCTGGGTGCCCAAGAAGCTGGAAGATGCTAAAGCCCTCCAGGCCGGCACCAAGCAGGGATGGGAGATTCCCGAGGAAGACCGCGACTACTACCTGGAGCGCCGCTACCCGGCCTTCGGTAACCTCGTGCCGCGCGACGTGGCTTCGCGTGCCGCCAAGGAACGCTGCGACAAGGGCTACGGTGTGAACAACACGGGACTGGCCGTGTTCCTCGACTTCTCGGAGTCCATCAACCGCCTCGGCCTCGATGTCATCATGCAACGCTACGGCAACCTCTTCGAGATGTATGAGGAGATTACCGACGTGTTCCCCGGCGACGTGGCCAACGAAATCAATGGTATGAAGTACTACAAGCCGATGATGATCTACCCGGCCATCCACTACACCATGGGCGGCATCTGGGTGGACTACGAGCTGCAGACCACCATCCCCGGACTGTTCGCCATCGGCGAGTGCAACTTCTCCGACCACGGTGCCAACCGTCTCGGTGCCTCCGCACTGATGCAGGGCTTGGCCGACGGCTACTTCGTACTGCCCTACACCATTCAGAACTACCTGGCCGACCAGGCCGTATGGGCTAAGGTGCCCACCGACCGTCCTGAGTTCGACGAGGCCGAGAAGGGTGTCAACGCCGAAATCGACCGTCTGCTCAACATCCACGGCAAGCGTTCCGTAGACTCCATCCACAAGGAGCTGGGACACATCATGTGGGAATATGTGGGCATGGGACGCACCGCAGAAGGACTGAAGGAAGGACTGAAGAAGATGCACGAACTGGAGAAGGAGTTCGACACCAACCTCTTCGTGCCCGGCAAGAAGGAGGGCCTCAACGTCGAACTGGACAAGGCCATCCACCTGCGCGACTTCTTCACCATGGGACAGCTCGTGGCCTTCGACGCCCTCAGCCGCAACGAGTCGTGCGGCGGACACTTCCGCGAGGAATACCAGACCGAGGAAGGCGAAGCCAAGCGCGACGACGAGAACTACTTCTACGTGGGCTGCTGGGAGTGCAAGGGCAAAGGCAACGAACCCGAACTCATCAAGGAGCCGCTGGAGTATGAGGCAATCAAGGTACAAACACGTAACTACAAGAACTAAGCATCATGAATATATCATTTACCATCAAGTTCTGGCGACAGAACGGCCCTAAAGAGCAAGGCCATTTCGATACGCACGAGATGCACGACATCCCCGACGACACCTCGTTCCTGGAGATGCTGGACATCCTCAACGAGGAACTCATCAATGAGGGCAAGGAACCCTTCGTCTTCGACCACGACTGCCGCGAAGGCATCTGCGGTATGTGCTCCCTCTACATCAACGGCACACCGCACGGCAAGACCGAACGCGGAGCTACCACCTGCCAGCTCTATATGCGCCGCTTCCACGATGGCGATGTCATCACCGTGGAGCCGTGGCGCTCGGCAGCCTTCCCCATCATC
Source organism: Vescimonas coprocola (assembly GCA_963620725.1). Taxonomy (GTDB): domain Bacteria; phylum Bacteroidota; class Bacteroidia; order Bacteroidales; family Bacteroidaceae; genus Prevotella. Next base: position 526 of record CAVFBU010000065.1, on the reverse strand, counting down.
AAGGACTGCATGGTGGACCGCACCGCCTTTGACAAGATTATGCAGGCCGGTGGCTACACCACCGTGCGCACCGGACAGGCACAGGACGCCAACGCCATCCTCATCCCCAAGGAGGCTGCTGACGAGGCCATGGACTGCGCCTCGTGCATCGGCTGCGGAGCCTGCGTGGCCGCCTGCAAGAACGGCTCGGCCATGCTCTTCGTCTCGTCGAAGGTCAGCCAGTTCGCACTCCTGCCCCAGGGACGCGTGGAGGCTGCACGCCGCGTGAAGAACATGGTTGCCAAGATGGACGAGTTAGGCTTCGGCAACTGCACCAACACCCGCGCCTGCGAGGCTGTGTGTCCGAAAAACGAGACCATCAGCAACATCGCACGACTGAACCGCGAGATGGTCAAGGCCAAGATGGCCGACTGACCTCACAGCAGACCGTCAGAGAAAAGGGAGCACCGTCCGGGTTCGGGCGGTGCTCCTCTTATTATATATAGGTGTGCCTCTTATATATATAAAAGAGTGATTGCCGTCACTT
>CAVFBU010000064.1:0-13195 GCA_963620725.1 Vescimonas coprocola | reverse complement strand
AGCTAAACCTAAGCTGTATTTAATTAAATATAAGTTAGGCGAAGCAGTAGGTCGTATAGTTTAGTAATGTTTGGTGGTGAATTCTTCACTCTTCGTTCTTCACTCTTCCCTTAAATTAGTCGTTCTTGCTTCCGAAGATGCGGAGCAGGTAGAGGAAGAGGTTGATGAAGTCGAGATACAGGGTCAAGGCTCCGAGCAGTGCTATCTTCTGTGCACCCTCGCTCATGTCGTACTGCGTCTGGAGCATCTGCTTGATCTTCTGTGTGTCCCATGCGGTGAGACCGGTGAAGATGGCTACGCCGATGTAACTCAGGATATAGTCAAAGCCCGGACTCTTCAGGAACATGTTTACCACGGTGGCGATAACCAGTCCGATGAGTGCCATAAACAGGATCTTGCCCAGGGAGGTCAGGTCTTTCTTCGTGGTGTAGCCATAGAACGCCATGGCTCCGAATGTGCCTGCCGTGATGAGGAATACCTTGGTGATGACTACCGGCTGGTAGATGACGAAGATGGACGACAGCATCACACCGTTCAGGATGGAGTATGCTATAAAGATGAGGGTGGCGGTAGACAGCGACAGGCGGTTGATAGCTCCGCTGATGATGAATACCAGTGCCACCTCAGCGATGATGAGTCCCCACATCAGTGCACTGTTGGTGTAGATGGCAGCGAGCAGTGTCGGACTGCTTGCCACGCCGTAGGCTGCCACGCCCGTAATGACGAGTGCCAGCGTCATCCATACATATACCTTGCGCATCAGGGCGGAGAAGGCTCCGCTCAGACCGCGTTCTCTCTCGTTGTAGGCAAAGCCGGTGCCTTGCTGTCCGTTCTGATTGTTTATCAGATTGTACATTTCCTTTTCTGTCATAGTCGTATTCTTTAATCGTTATAATGTTGTTATAATAGCGTTGTTATGTCGATATAATTATAAAGCGCAAAGATAATGCCAATTCTTCGAATATGTCACTATCTCTGCGCTTTATTAACAATTATTCTTGTTTATTTCACTGCTACCTTCTTTACTGCCACTTGCTTGCCGCTGCGTGTCACTTCCACGATGGCGGTACTTGTCAGTACGGTGCGGAGTGTCTCGCTGTCGCCCTGTACCTCTGCCTCGGCAGCCAATATGCCGGAGGTGCCGTATACGCGGATGTGGTCGCCCTGTTGTGCACCTTGGACGAGGAGGGTGCCGTGGCTTGGCGAGGTAATGACGATACTGCTCTTCACGTCGTCCTCCATGCGGTTGAAGGAGAGGGTGAAGCGGTTGTTGGCCTCGCCCGCTGCTGAGGCCGTGAACGTGTAGCTGCCTTCCAGCAGGTTCACGCCTTTGCCCGTCTCTTCGTCCTTCAGCCATACGGTCTCGTACTTGCTGGCATCGCAGTCTGTAGGAATGGCGAAGGTGTATTCGCCTTCTGCCGGAACACGGATGCCCACATTTATGCTGCCCGCCTCGCTCACGGCAGAGAGTAGGGCGTAGCGGCCTCCGTTGCGTACGGCATAGACCTGCGGTGCCGTTGCCGACATCCATTTCACACCGTCTGCTCCCATGTCGAAGTCGCTCTTTGCCTCGCTTGCTGGCACGGCGTTGAGCTGGAGGTTGTCGGAAGAAGGAGACAGAACAGCCTCGCCTTCTGTCAAACTGTCATTGGCTCGTGTACTTGCCACTGTCACTGCCTTGGTTTCTGCCGCAGCTTCCAGTGCCACGCTCAGCACACTTCTGCTCTGGGCGTATGCACCTTCGCTGGATTTAGCCTCGCTGTGGCTTACCGCAAATCGTTCGCCGGTCGAGTTGTCGAGGGTAGCCGTCTGGGTGAACACGGCATCCATGGCCGGGATGTAACCGTCGGTGGCGCCTTTGTCGCTTGTGCCGTCGGTGTTGATGGTCTTGTAGCTGCTGCTCTCCGCATCGTAGGCGTAGATGACGCGTCCGTACTCCATGTCACTGTAGTTCATGGCGCAGAGGTAGGGCGATCCGAAGAGGTTCCAGCCCATGTTCTCCTTGTGGGTGAACTTCAATCCGCCGTTACTGGTCTCCGACCACGGCTGCTGGTTGTTGTTCTGTATCAGACTGACAGTGCTCCTCAGCGCCCCGTTGGTGCGGCAGTCCTTCTCCTCGTAGCTCATGCCGTAGTAGCGCACGGTCATGGCCTTGTCGCTCTCGATGCGCAGACCCGTGGTGGTGTTGCGGCTCGGGTTGTTGCCGTTCACCCATGCGGGGCTTTCGCCTGTACCCTCATACTTGTAGGAGTAGTTGGCACGCTTGGCTCCGTCGTAGTATTTCGAGGTGAGGTCGGTCGCTGTCGTCCCCTCACCGGAGAATTCGTAGCTTGTAGCGTTGTACGGCAATACGAAGAGGTCGGGCTTGCCGGCGGTCAGGTCGCGCTCCACGGCGAAGTTGGTAAGGCTCACATAACTGTTGTTGCCCCGCAGTCCGGCATGGTACTTCAACAGCAGGAAGCCGGGCGAGAAGGCGTTGGTCTCGGTATAGAAACTGTTGTCGAGCTTCAGCTCCTTGTCCTTCTCCACATACACCACCGACTTGCCGTGTGGGTAGTCTGTGCCGGTGGCGGTGTAGTCGTCCGTCAGATACCAGGTCTCGAAACATCCGTTGTCCACGTTGTCGCGCTTGCGGTGGTTGCCGGCGAGGTCGTTGCTGTGCATCACCATGTCGATGCAGGCATCCGTCTCGGTGCTCGTAGCGTTGGCGTTGATGTCGGAAGAGGTCTCGGTCAACTGGTATTTCCAATAGTCGTCCGTCACGTACTTGGCCTTGACGGTCTCTGCCGAAGCGCGGTTGGCTGCGCTGCCTGTCACACTGGGCAGTGTGCCGGTAGCGGTCACGTTCACGGTCTTTACGTCTGCCACGGTTCCTTGTGCCAGCGAGTTGTAGAGCAGACCGTCGCTGTCGCCCGATACATTGGCATCCACCACCGAGGTGGCGATGGCGCTCTTGCCGGTGAGCGAAGCAGTGCCTGTTACCTGGAAACCGTCTACCACGCTCCACTTCTCTGTGCTGGTGTTGCTGATGGTGAGCCCGGCTATCTGGCTGCGGCTGTTCTGCTCGATGATGCCCTTTCGCTGGGCGAGCAGGTCGCTTACCTCTGCCTCGATGTTCTCCTTCGAGTCGAGGTCGCGCTCCGTGGTACGTGTCTCGCCGTTCATGCCGCCGTATACCTTTACGCCCGGCATGTTGATGACCACGTCCTTGGCCTGCTGGGTGCGGTCTACGAACACATAGCCGTAGGGGCTGTCCTGGTTGGTGTTGGCGTACAGCTCTGCCGTGTTGATGGCACCCTGCAGGTCGTTCGTCGGACTGTCCCAGCTCTCGCCCGTACCATTGGTGGCGCTACCCGCCTTCACGTAGATGATGGGCTGCAACTTCGAGTCGCACTCGTAGGCACCGATGTCTACCTTGTCGCCTATCAGACGGGCCAGGTTGTAGAGGTCTTTCTCGTTGGCGAGGGTCTTGGTGTAGTCGATGGTTGTGCCGTCCTCTTTATATACTTTCGCAACACCGGCAACTTCCCTGTACTCGTCATTGTCGCCTTTGTTCAGCAGCAGGTAGCTGGGGCGGATGCGGTAGTCCTCGTTGTCGGGGTCTACGAAGTTTGGTCCCGTCATGATGTCGCTGTTCACGGCATCGTCGGCGAAGACCACGTTGCAGTAGTTGGTCGTTCCGTCCTTGTCCGTCTTCAGACTGTTGTCCTTGTTCTTCCACGCAAGGCAGTTGTGTACGCTCTGCGTGCCGCTGAGGGCAGTGCCTTGGTTCTTCACGAAGGTGAGGTTCACACCCTTCACACCTTTCGATGCTGTCTTGCTATCGTCTGCATACACCTTCATGGCATCCGCATCGCCGTCGGCAAACAACACATTATATATATTAAGGCCGATGCCTTCGTTGTTCTTCACGTTGAGAGCCATGCTGTGGTTGTGGCGGAAGGCACAGTGGTGGATGGTCAATTTGCCCGTCTTTTTCTCCGTTCCCACTGTCAGCGAGTTGATGTCGGCATTCACGCCCACACCGCAGTCGGTGCCTGTGCTCTCGTTGCGGAAGGTGATGCCCGAGAGGGTGACGGGCTTTCCGTTCATGGTGATGTTGAGCAGGTTCTGCGTCTTCGCCTTCGATGGATTGGGTACGAGGACGGTAGGCTTGCTGAAGTCCTGTATCTCCTTGCCGTTGGTGTCGGTGCTGCCCGTACAACTGCCCACTATCTCCAGTGAGGTGACAAACTCCTGCTTGTCGCCGTTGTTCACGATGAGCGAGAAGGCATCGTCGCTGGAGTAGGCGGTAGAGAAGTATTCGCCGTCGCGCACATACACCTTGCGGTCGGTCTTCACTTCGGTGGCGGAGGTGTTGCCCGACGGGTTAGCCATCGCCACGATGGCACCGCGTAGGTCGGTGCTCTGGTTGTCCCAGCTGCTGCCGTCGCCTGTTCCCTTCTCCTCTGTGCCGATGTACACGGCATCGAAGTCGGAGAACTTGAACACATACTGGAACTCGTAGAGTCCGATGTCGATAGGCTTGTCCTGCACCGTTCCGTCCTCTGAGAGCGGACCCACATAGCGGGCATACGAGGCACTGCCGGCACTGCGGATATACTCCGACGGATAACCGAACTCGGTAAGGCGTGCGCTGTGCTTGTCCCACCAGTCCTTGTATTTTCCGCTCTCCACGTCGCTGCTGTTTATCTCGCCGTCACCCGCATCCGTCAGGATGGAGATGGCTGTTGGGTTCCACTTGGCAGCCATGTCGTAGCCGTCCGAACCCTTCTTCGTGGTAGGTGCGGTGAAGCGTGGGCCGTTGGAGGCGAAGTTGTCGGTAGACAGCGTGATGTTGCCGTCGCTGATCGTGCTGCTTGTGGCATCGGGCATCACGTCGGAGGCACAGTGCCACATGTATTTCCTGTCCAGTTTTACACGAGCGTTGGACGACTCATTGCCCCATAGCACGGTATTGTACAGTATGGGCTTCAGGTTGTCTTCATCCAAAGCATTCTCCAGGTGTATGCCCGCATTTTGCGCAGCCTTGTTGTTCACGATGAGACAGTTGGTGATGATGGCCTCGTTGTAGCTGTCTGTCGTTCCAGAGGTGTCGTCGGCATGGCGGATGAAGATGGCGCCGCCCTGCGATGCTCCGGCACTGGAACTGTTCGAGTTCTCTACGTCGTTGTTGGCGAAGAGGGAGTTCACGGCGTGCAGGTTGCCGTTGGTCGACTTGGTGAGGTAGAGGTACACGGCACCGCCCTGGCCAGGGTCGCTGCCGGCAACAGACTCGTCGTCTTCCTGGTGGGCCTGGTTGCCGCAGAGCGCACTGCCTATGATGTCGAGACTGGCATCGTTGGCATAGATGGCACCGCCGTGCAGACCGGTATTCTTCAGCAGTCGGCAGCGGTTCAAGGTGTAGTTGACGCGGCAGGTATAGATGGCACCGCCACGGCCCACCTCGTCCAGTTCCTCGTCTACACCTTCCTCTGTGTTGAGGGCGTCACTCGTCTGGCCGTCCATGATGGTGATGCCGTCGAGCATCACGTCGTTGGCGAGGTCGGCGGAACTTTCAGTGGAACTGATCTTGCTGTACACCACGTGGTGAACCTTCTTCTCGTTGGAGGTCGACTTGATGTCGCCGGAGAAAATGGTGGGGTTGTTGAACTCCCATGGCTCTATCAGTCCGTTGCCGTTGCTGTCGCCCATGTGGTTCTTATTGCGCTCGGCCAGGATGTCCTTGATGCTGCCGTTCGGGGTCAGCGTGGTGCCGTTGTATGCGGTAAAGCTCGTTACACCATCGGCTATCTTTGTATGGTCTGTCGGGTCTACCGGGTCTGACGAGTAGGCATCGTTATAGTCGAAACTTCCGAAGATGTCTACGTTCACGGGGATGGTGAAGCTCTGCAGGCGGCGGTCTTTGATTTCTCCCTCGGCGAGGGTGGCATCGTCGCGTATCTGTCCGGGCTTGTAGGTTCCGCCCGTCATCAGTATCTCGAAGTGGTCTTTGTCGGTGGCCATATAGGTGTCGTCGTCTAGCTTAGTGCTGCGCACCTCCTTGATGTAGGCGAGGGCGGCATCGAGACTGTTGAACGGGGTGAGGAACGAACGGCCGGTATACTCCTGCTTGTCCGCGTCGCTCACCTCCTCGCCGCCTTCGTTCGACACGAAGAGGCGCAGCAGCAGGCGGCCGTCCTGGATGGCGGGCAGCGACATGGCGTAGCAGCCGCCCGTGAGTTTGCCGGTCAGGTTGCGTGCCACACCCTTGAGGTCGTAGAGACTGATGCCCACGTTGCTCCACGCCTTGGCGTACGCACTCTCCACACCGTTGCCTACGAGGGGTGAGTAGGCACGGGGATAGTACTCGCCCGAGTTGGTGAAGTAGGTGGTCAGGTCGCTCGTCATCTCCGTGTTTTGGATGTTGGCGGGCAACTCCATCTTTTCCACGAAGCAGTAGTTGTAGGGGTAGTATTCCACCGAGGTGTCTCCCATGCCCTGCACATAGTCGGCTGCCTTGGTGTCTACCGCACCACTGATGTTCTTGTCGGTGGTGGCGGTGTTGCCCCAGATCACGCAGTTGCCCACCATCACGGTCTTCTCGTCGTGGTAGATGCCGCCGCCCGTGGTGGCACTGTTGCCGGCGATGGTGTTGTTGATGATATAGGCATGGAAGGAGTTCTCTTCGCCGCAGGTGGGTGCATAGATGGCACCGCCCTCCTGCGCCGTGTTGTCGCGCATCAGTGTACCCGTCACCATACCGCCCTTGAGCATGCATAGCGCACCGCCCTGCAGGGCCTCGCAGTCGCTGATGATGCAGTTGCGGATGTGTGCCTTGTTGGGCACCACGGCAGCACCGCCCATGCCCTTGAAACCGGAGTTGTCGGTGGCCTTGCCGTCGATGAGGTGTACGCCGTCCACTACGGCACGGTAGTCCAGGGCGCTCATATAGTAGTCTTCTATCTCGCCCGTCGCCCATTTGCCGAAAGTGATGGTGTGGTAGCCGTTCACCTCCTGTGTCACCGCCGATCCTTCTTTTACCTCGGTCTTGGCGCTCAGTACGGTCTGGTATTCCGTGATGCAGTCGCGCTGGTCGTCGTCCCAGTTGTAGCCCGTAGGCGTTCCGTTCTCCGACTCTCCTTCGTAGTAACCGCCCATCAGCCATACGCCGTCGGGCACGAGGAAGGTGTAGCTCTGCGGGTCATTACTGTCGGCGAGGGTATTGGCGTGGTAGACGAAACGCTCGCCGTTCTCATCGGTCTTGTAGCCGGCCACCTTTACGTATACCTTGTGCTTCTTGTCGGTGTCGGTGATGCCGTCGTTCACTTCCGCCGCCTTCTTTCCTGCTGCCGTCAGCACGCTCTGCAATTTGTCGGCGCAGGCGGCGTTCGCCGGACTGTCGCCACTGCGGTTGCCCCATCCGTTCTGGGTCACGTAGTACACGTAGTCGGTGATGCCCGATGCGTTGGTCTTCTCTTGCGGCGTGATGTTGGTCGAGTTGTCCGCCTCGTAGGCACCGATGTCGATGGCGCAGTCCTTGATGCGGTCGGTGTAGTCCATGTCGGTGGATGGCAGGGTGACACCTGTGCCCACGTCGGTGGTTCCGCCGTTCAGACAGTAGTTGCCGCTCAATCCGCTCGCCTCGTTGAGACGGAAGTCGTTGGTGAAGCGTGCGTTGCGGTAGAGGAAAGTCGTTCCGCCTGAAGCGTAGGTCTGGTCCGAGAAGGGGTAGGCGAGGTCTGCCGATGTGTAGTTTCCGTTGGCTGAAGGGAACTTTACGAGAACATCGGAGTCGAAATTCTGGTTTGCATAGCAGTTGTGCGACGGCTGCATCAGCCATACGGATGATGAGTTGAGCTGATTGGTTACAACTCGGCCGTCGGTGAAGTTGTCGTACAGGATGCAGTTGTAGAGGGTGAGTTGTGACTCCACACCCGTATTGCTGTCCTGCCAGTGGAAGATGCCTGTTCCCCAGTTAGACTGGTTGTAGGCGATGGTGTTGTTGTAGAACTTGGCACTCTCCAGGAAGATACCACCTCCACGGCTAGTGCCCTTGAAGGCGCGGTTGTTTGCCACGACAAGGTTGTAGCCTGTACCTTGAATCATGTAGGCACCGCCGCCGTAGCTTTCCTTGCTGGCGTATGAATAGGCAAAGTTTCTCAGCAAGAAGCTGTTGGAGATGGTGGAGTTGGTGCCGTCCATGTACAGTCCGCCGGCACGTACACGGTGGCCGTAGTTGAAGTTGTTGACGATGATGAGGTTCTCCAGCTGTACGCCTCTGAACACGCGCACGCCGCCACCGCCGTCGCGGTTGCCCGCCTCCTCTCCGTGTGTTGCCAAGCGGATGATGTAGCCGTGGCGGATAGAGAAACCGTCCCACCTTACGTTGCTGTACTCCTGATACGCTGGGTCGGCATAGGTGGCACCCGGCAGACGAGAGCAGTTGCCTTGTGTTGGATTCGTGCCGTCGCCGGAGGCAGAATAGGTTGGCATACATACGTCGGGTTGGCGCAATACGTAGCGGCGGATGACGTTGCTTTGGTCATTGATCAGCTCGGTGGTAAAGTTGTACTTCGAACCGTCGGAGGGCTTGTTCTCCTGATACCACAGCTCCTTGGAGCCCTTGGTCATGTACACGGGCGACTCCTTGCGTATCTGCAGGATGGTCTCGTAGTCGGTCTTGGTCAGGCCTTCGTATCCCTTGCGTGCTGGCACATACTGCGAGAGCAGCGGATGGCGGTCGCTCTCGCCGGGATTGCCGTCTTTGGGGAATCCGCCGTACACCTTCACGCCGTTGCGGACTACAAAGCCCTTGTAGTCGGTGTAGATGCCGGCACCTACCCATACTACCACGCTGTCTTCGCCCGCCTGCAGACTCTTGTTGTATTCCGCCGCCTTCTCTACGGCATACTGCAGACCGCTGAGGTAACGCTCGTAGCGGTCGTTGGTGATGGTGTTGGCGGATGCTCCGTTTACCGTTTTGCTACCCCAGGTGTTGCCCGAGTTGGTGAAGAAGTTGGTGTACGAGTTCTGGTTGGTGGCTGTACCGTAGGTTCCGCCGATGGTGGCGTAGTCGCTGTTCTCGATGGTGGTGTTGAGCAGCGTGTTGTCGCTCGTCTTCACGTAGAAGTCGTTGCCGGAGCGCGCCTGCGTCACGTCGCACATGGCGTTGCCGATGATGGCCTTGCCCCACGAGGTACCATCGTACTCAGTGGTGGTGGTCTTCAGCAGATTAAAGTCGGGCGTACCGTCCTGGTCGTCGTAGTTGGCATCATCGAAGGTCTCCCATGTCGTGTTGTACGACCGCACGTAGATTACCTTTCCAGCCTTGGGCAGAATCGCCTCGTAGGCTCCGAGGTCTGGTGCGCCGCCGAGGGTGCGCTCCCTGCCGGGAAGGTCGAGGTGGAGTTGGCTGTCGGCAAGTTCCGTAGCCTGGTTGATGATGACACTGTTGGCACTGCTGCTGGTCAGCGGACGGAACTCCGCCTTGCCGCCGTAGTACACGTTGCCGCTCATCTGTGCACCCACCGTCTTGGTAGGGTTGGAGAAGTTGACGGCTCCCGCCTCGCCCAATGTGGCAAAGTCGGTGGCGAGGGTGTTGTTGGCTCCGTCGCTGGTCCATGCGCCGCTTACCTTTACCACGTTGCCGGTGGCATACGAGGTGGTGCCGATGCTGGCAGGTGCTGCGCCCTGGTTGTTGATGATGGTGACGTGGTCGAGCGTGAGGGTGTTGTTGGTGCCCTGCACGGAGATGACAGGCTCTGCGCCCGATGTAGAGGCAAGACTGTTGGAGACTATATTGGCATCGCCGCAGGTGTTGTTGTTCACCACGCAGTTCTCCATCCTCAGCGTCACGTTCACGGCATCGGGCAGGGTAGATACGGCAGCACCCGAGAGGGCGGTATTGTCCTCGAAGATGCAGTTCTGGAGGGTCACCTTGGTAGGTGTGGTGGTCTTGTCCACACTGCCTATCAGCACACCGCCGCCGTAGGGCTGGTGGGCGGTACCGGCAGCATAGGCGTGGGTGAAGGCGTATCCGTCGATGGTGACGTTGGCACCAGCCTCGATGCGCAGCAGGTGGTAGAGACCCGTGCTCAGGTTCTTGCCGTTGATGTTGCCGTGCAATTCGGTGCGGTAGGTCACGGGGTTGCGCTCGTCGTCAGTGGGGGCGGGGTTCTGGGCGTATGTTGGGAAACCGCCCATCACGGTGAGGGGCAGCACGGTGGGCTGTATGCGGATGCACTTCGACAGCGGGTCGTTCTCCTCGAAGGTGTAGGTGGCATGTGGGGCGAAGGTGCCCGAACGGGCGCATATCTCGAAGTAGTCGCTGCTGGTCTTGTCTATCTTGTGGGTGGTGGCAGTGCCGTCGCTGGTGATGACGTTCACCTCGTCTCCGTCCTTGATGGTGGCGAGGTAGTCGTAGACCTCGTCGGAAGATGAACTGCTGTATGCCTTCGCCCACGACGAACCGTTGCCGTCGATAATCTCGGTGGTGCGGTCGAAATAGAGGCGCAGACTGTGCTTCTCTGCATTGTAGGCGAACACCACGTCGTTGTTGTCGGGCATGTAGGCACCGGTGGAAGGGGTGGACTTGAATGACTTTGAGTTGATGTCTTGCTGTGGCTGGTAGATGTCGGCGGAAGGCAGGAGCGGATAACTCATGCCGGAGTTGCGGAAAATGGAGCCCTGCTTGCTCTCCCAGTAGTAGTTGACGGCGGTGAGCGTGCTGATGACACCCCGCTTGTCGTTGAAGTCGTCTGCCGTGCTGAACGGTGTGTCGCTTCCGCCCAGGACAAAGCCCTTGCCTTGGTATTCGGAAGAGAGCGAGGTGGTACCGCTCTGGTAGATGTTGTTCCACGAGGCAGCGTTCACGTCGCTGATGGCATTGCTGTAGAAGCGCACCGTTTCACGGGTGGGGTTGAGGGCAAAGACCTGCGCCAGCGAGGTGGAGGTCTTCGTGGTACTGGTCTGGCGGAGCGAGTTGTTCCAGAGGATGTTGTTCTCCACCAGTCCGTTCTCGGTGATGTAGATGCCGGCGGTCTGTGCCGACTCCTTGTTGGCGGCGTCGGTGGAATTGTTCACGTAGTTGTTGGCGATGGTATTGTTGATGGCCAGTCCCGAACCGTCGAGGTACACGCTGCCGTTGAGGGTTGCCGTGTTGTTGGTTACTACGGAGGTGGAGAGAATCTGGTAGTAGTCCTGGCCGTCGGTGTCAGCCTTCTTCAGATACACTCCCGCACCGTTGCGGCCCGAGTTGTTGGTCACCATGCTTCTCGTCACAAATCCCGTGCCGTCCACATAGATGCCGCCGCCGTTGGCTGCCGTGTTGTTATAAACGAGGCAGCCCTCGATGCGTCCGTCCTTGCAGTATACGCCGCCGCCACGTGGGGTGAAGGTCTCGCTGGTGCTCAGACCGAGGTTGCAGTAGCGCACAATGCTGTAGCGCAGATTGGCGTTGGCATCGGCCATGTATACGCCGGCTCCGCAGTCGGGCTGGTAGTCGTTGGTCTGCGACTCCGACTTTCCGCCCTCTATGGTGATGCCTTCGAGGTACACGGTGCTGGTGAATGCCGACTTGCCTGGCAGTGGTGCAAACCATACCACGTGGTACGACCCACTCGTCACCTCCCACGTCTGGCTGGTGGCGTTCCATTTCGCCTCGGTATAGTTGCTGCCCTGCAGAATGGTGGGGTGCGCCCAGTACCAGGGCTTGCCGCTGTTGTTGACCATGCGCTCCTTGCGTGAAGACTCTGGAGCATTCGGATTGAAACCTCCGTACACGCTGATGCCGTCCTTCATGAGGAGGGCGATGGGCGAACTCTGGTTGGTTGCGTCGATGTATTTCTTTACGGTGTAGGTACCGCCAGTCACCCATACCTCGCCCTTCGTTCCCTTGTCATCGGCGAGGGCGTTGATGGCGTCCTGTATGTCGCCCATGGCATCGTCCCAGGACGTTCCCTTGCCCGTGCCGCCTTCCTTTACGTAACGGATGCGGCCCGAGGTGAGGCGCACGTATTCGTAGGCACCGATGTCGAGGGTCTTGCCGTCGCTCTCGAAGCGTCGGTTGCCCAGCACGTCGGTACTGTTGCTCTCCAGTGTCGCCACGTAGTTCTGGTAGTAGGTGAGGTTGGCCTTGCCGTATAGCTCCGAGGTTTCCTCGAAGGCAAATGAATAACTGGCGTTGACGGAACTGCGGGCGTTGAACGAACGGTCGTAGCCCGTATTGACGGTGGTCTTCTCAAACCATGCCGACGGACTGGTCGAGTGGTTCTGCACGCTGATGTACACGTTGCCGTCGGCATCGCAGTTGTTGTCTGCATCGGTCACCACCACCTCGGGGTAGGCGCACGATTTGTAGAGGGGTTTGGTGTCCTGCTTGCTCAGGGTGGTGGAGTGCCAGAGCACGGTGTTGTACACCGCTCCGTTCTCACGGGAAGCAGAGAGACCGCTGTTGCTCACGGTGAGGTCTACCGCCGACACGGAGTTGGCGATGACGGTGCAGTTCACCATCTTGGCATTGGTAGAGAGGCGCACGCCGCCCGCCGTGTTGTTGTTCACGCAACTGTTGTACACCGTGGCGGCACCGTCTATCCACATTCCGCCGCCCTCGTTGTCGTTGCCCACGCGCTCTCCTGCCACGTTGTTGAACACGCTGCAGTAGCTGATGCTCGACTTGGCGTTGGTGCAGCTCTTGTCCACATACACGGCACCGCCGCGAGCAGCGTAGTTGCTCACGAAGTAGCACTGCGTAATCTTGAACGACCGCTGGGCTGCGTTGGCATCGCTGCTGTGGCTCGACACGTTGGTGACGAGCACGCCGCCGCCCCTGCCGCCGTTCTCGGTACTCTCTCCTGCGGCATGGCCGCCGGCGATGACAAAGCCGGAGAGCACGGTGGGCTGGTTGTTGTCGTTGGTGTTGTCGTCGGTCACGCCCACCTGCATGGTGAGAATATGGGTGGCGTTGTCGCTGCGCGTGGTGTTCTCGGGGTAGATGAGCAGGGAGCTCGTGGCGTCGTCATTGTAGCTGATGTCGCCCAAGAGCACCGTCTGGTACTTCATGTTGTACTTGTGCTTGACGGTTACGCGACTGTCTACCGAAGTCTCGTCGCCCTTGAAACCTCCGTACATGGAAACGCCCGAAGGCAGCACGAAGCCGGCCTTCGGGGCGGTATAGCTGTTGCCCTGCGACGAGGAGTCGTAGCCCTTCACCCAT
>CAVFBU010000063.1:4647-13252 GCA_963620725.1 Vescimonas coprocola | reverse complement strand
CTCCATGAGAGACGCTAAACCCTATCGGACTGATGGAGTCGGGATAGGCCTGCGCGGAGGTCTCACTATCGGGGAACGGGGTGATATACTGAAAGAAGCGTCCCCTAAAATCTTTCTTGTCAATGGGGAAATAAAAGGAGAACCGTGTCCCATCGTCGAAGCCACCATGCATATACCGACACCTGACGGGTTTGACAATCACTTTGTCCACATCCACAAAAGGATTCTTGAACTGCGTGTCTTGACAGACAAACATGAATTTCTGTCCCTTTAGGCTCTTGGCCGTTACACTGACCACCGACAGGACAGTCATACACAACACTATGATTTTTCTCATCATTCCTTAGAATTTGTTCTTTTCTTTCGTCCAGCGTTCGTGCAGCAGGTGCGCTGCCATCTTCGGTTTGCGGTCTTGGGTGAACACACCCTTGAAATTCTTTGCCGCCACACGGAACATAGCCTGTCCCGTGGTGAAGTCGGCCAGATTCCAGATGTGCATCCCCACCATATACTCCTTCGTATTGGCCAGGTTCAAGTAGTCTGTGATGAAGTCACACTGAAATTCCTCCGAGAACATGACTGCATACTCCGAGTGTTCCCCAGGGATGGCATCAGCTCCGAACTCAGTCAGCATGATGGGCTTGTGATAGAGACCATAGAGACGTTCCAGTTCATCGTCCAGCACCTTGATGGCCGTAGACATATCACCGGGATTGGTGTACCACCCGTAGTAGCGGTTGATGCAGATGAGGTCACAGCAGGCCAGCCAACTGGCTGGGCCTCCGGACACCCCCACAAACGTGGCAGGTCGTGTTGGGTCCATCGCCCTGGCAGCCTTCACCAGCCCTCCCAGGAAACGGATGGCCTGCTCGTTCTCGCGGTCGTTACCCTGTTGTTCCTTGCCGTCGTAGTTCGCACCGCCCATACCTTGATAACTCGGTTCGTTGGCAACGCTCCAGATAATCACCGACGGATGGTTCTTGTCGCGGGTAATCATCTCTCTCAAATACTGGTCGCACACTATCCGCCGACGGTCAATGTTCTCCTGCTCATCATAGAAGAACAGTCCCACCGCAGGTGTCTCATCGATGATTAGAAATCCCAAACGGTCTGCCATCTCATAGACACTCTCATCGTAGGGGTAGTGCGACGTGCGGAACGAGTTGGCCCCCGTCCACCGCATCAGTTCGAAATCCTTTACCGCAACGGGCTGCGCGAAGGCGCGCCCGAAGACCGGGAACCCCTCGTGTTTGCCGAAACCACGCAGTTTGATGGGTCGACCATTCAGCAACAGTTGGTTGCCCTCAACGGCAATCGTCCTCACGCCCGTCTGACAGCGATAGGCATCCACCGTCTTTCCGCCATCCTTCAGTTCCACCGTTGTTTCGTAGAGATACGGACTTTCGGGCGACCAAAGCTGCACATGAGGAATCTTCACCGTTACTGTTGCGGTATTGCCAGAGAAGCGGAAAGCCTTGCTGGTCACCTTTCCGTCCTGCCCCTTAAGGCTGACGCAGCCTCGCTGTGCCGTACCCGTTTTTTCCACCTCTACAGTCATCGTACCATCCAGTGCGGTGCGGACAGTAACATCCCGCAGGCTGCTCTTCTGCGGCACGGTATAGAGCAGCACCTTTCGGTGCAGGCCCCCAAACGGGAAGAAATCGTAGTTGGTATGCGGAAAATTACGCATTGATGCCTTGACATTCCCCAAGGGAACACGGTCGGCTCGCAACTCATTCTCCACCTCGATGGTGATGCGGTTCTCCTGTCCATACCTCAGCACGCCGCTGACATCGAAGGCAAAAGGCAGATGCCCACCTTCGTGCATTCCCACGGCCTGGCCGTTCACCCATACCTTGGCCAGATAGTTGGCACTACCCACACGTAGGAACACCCGTTCCGCTTTCCAGGAGGCCGGCACAAAGGTCTGACGCTCATACCACACCCTACCCATATAGTGGTGTAAGCCCTCTATTTGGTCGTTCCAACTGCCAGGCACGGCAATGGGAACAGATGTGGCCATTTCTTCGGTCTTAAAGTCCCACACACCCGACAAGTCCAGTACGTTGCGGTACTCATTCTGCTGAGGCAGCAGGGCAATGTTGCGGTAGTCGGCCTGTGGCATGTTCTCTGCCATCAGACAAACTGCCATCAGCAACAGCGTTATTAGGATTGAGATTCGCTTCATGGGAATTACCATCCTGGATTTTGTTTGAGATTCGGGTTGTTGTTGCGGTCACTCTCAGGGATAGGGAATAGCTCGTTCTTTCCCGACTTGAAACCGACACCGACTGCGGGTGTCTCCAAGATGTTGTACTCGGACGGGCTTTGTATCGTGGTCGTACCATCCTTATACCCCAAGAATTTATACTCATATTTGCCGCTGTTGGCCAGTTCTGTTGCCGCATCACCCCAGCGAACGAGGTCAATGAAGCGAACACCTTCGTAGAACAACTCAGCCCTGCGCTCGGCCTTCACACCATAAGTCTCGTTGTTCATATCCAGTGCAGGAGCATCCTCCAAACCTGCACGCCGGCGCACTATATTCAGAGCCTCCAGACCGCTCATCGCTCCGGCACTGCCGCCTTGAGCCACGGCCTCAGCATAGTTCAGCAACACCTCCGAGTAGCGCATATAGGCAAGGTTCTTCTTGCAGAACTGGAAGTAGATGTATCCACCGCCGACAATGTCGGCTTGCATCGGCTGGAACTTCACATTGAAATAGCCCTGGCAGTTGTCTATCTGAGACATCACGCCTTTGTCGCCGCTGTAGGTATAGACATTTTCATTGAGCAGATCCTCATAGCTGGCGATGGTGCCACGGTAGCGGTTTGACCTCTCGCCGGATGCCGTCACGTCGTGGACAGCCATAAATGCTCCGAACGCGGCCGACACACCGCCTCCGAATCCCCATGACTGGCTCTGACTCCAATCTTTGGGAAGTTTCAATTGGGCTGCAGCCAGTCCAAAGCAAGCCACGTCAAAGCGTCCCTCTTGAGAGGCGGCATTGCCGGCTTCGTTGTTGAAGTCAAATTCCCAAATGTATTCCGGAGAGAAGTCGGTCGAACTGCTGCGGAGCGCACTATAATCGGACTCCAAGGCATATTTGTTGGTGGCAATGACATTCGTATAGAGTGTCTTGGCCGCTTCAGCGTATTTCTTCTCCCACAGATAAGCCTTGCCCAGATAGGCATAGACGGCTTCTTGGGTCAAGCGGCCACCGATGGCCTCCTGTCCGTTGATACTACTTTTTGAGGGCAGTTGGCTGGCCACTGCCAGCAGCTCCTTTTCTATAAAAGCCCAACTCTCGGCGGCAGGGGTGTTGCCTTCACTGCCTGTCAAGATGTGGTCGGCCAGGGGCGGATTGCCGAACAACTGCACCAGATTCATCATTGCGATGGCACGGAGAGCACGAGCCTCAGCTACCACACGGCTCTTCACTGTCTCGCTGGCCACATGATTGTTGGGCACGTTGTCTATAATCATATTGCACCAGTAGGCAATCTTATAGTAATAGGCCCACACCATAGAATAGGTCGTACTCTCGGAGGTCTCATTGAACTTATAGTACTCGGCCAGTTCACCGCTCATCCGTGCCAGTTCGTAGCGCATACTATTGGCGCAGTCGGAAATCTTACCGCCCATGGAGTGCCAGTTGAAAGCATCGCCGTGAACCTTGCTGTATACAGCTGCCATAAGCGAGTTGACATCGTTGTCACCGCCTGTGGTATAAACCTCCGTACCCGTCACACCGCGCTGTGCAATGTCCAGTTTGTCCTCGGAACAGGCTGACAGCATAACCGCAGCCACAGCCACTATGATATATTGATATATCCTTTTCATTTTGGAATGTTATTATGAGTTGTACTTGTGTAATCTAAAAACGTTTTTCTGTGTTAGAACCCTACATTGATACCGAAGGAGAACGACCTGGAAATCGGGTAGCCACCGAAATCACACGCCATCGCATTGGAGTCAGTCGGGCGCACCTCCGGGTCGTTGCCGGGATAGTCGGTAAAGGTAAAGAAGTTGTCGAGAGAGATAAAGGCACGCAGAGAACTCAGCCGAATCTGCTTCAGCGCACGTTTGGGCAGGGTGTAGCCCAACTGTATCTGCTTGATTTTGAAGAATGAACCGCTGAACACGAAGGCATCCGAGTTGTAGAACTTGGTGTCCTTCTGATAGAGCGCACCTGGCAGTGAGGCATTGGTGTTGCTCTCCGTCCAGCGTCCCTCATAAAGGAACAGCGGTTTCTGTTGCGACTGGCCTGCCAAGCCGTAGAGAATCTGTGAGCCGCAAGAACCTGCGCCATAGACCGAGAAGTCAAAGTTCTTGTAATCAAGGGCGATGGTGATGCCATACGTAAAGTCGGGAATACCCTTGCCCAAATTTACGCGGTCTGCATCAGTAATCTCGCCGTCATTGTTCATGTCCATATAGACGGCTTCGCCTGTTGCTTGATTGATATGGTCAATCTTGTAGCCACGGATATACCACAGCGGATAGCCCTCTTCGAAGAATGTGGCGTAGCCTTGTCCGCCCTGGATGGTGGCACCATTGATGCGGATGCCCTCACCGCGATACTCAGCCACCTTGTTCTTCACGGTGGCAAGGTTGCCCTTTACGCTATACCCCAAGTCGCCTACTCGATCCTTCCATTCCAGTTCGAACTCAAAGCCGTGGTTGTTCACACGTCCTAAGTTCTGCCATACGCGGTCAGAACCAGTCGTCAGAGGAGCTACCGACTCCACGAGCAAGCCTTCCGTGTTTTTATTGTAGTAGTCCATGGTGAAGTTCAGTCGTCCGTTGAAAAAACGCAGGTCAAGACCGAGGTCAAACTGCTTCGACTCTTCCCAACGCAGTGTTGGGTTGGCCAGGCGTGAGCCGGGATATATGCCACTATACAGCTGGCCATTCATATAGTAGGCATTATTGGCAGGCGAAATCGGGAAAGAAGTCACCGTAGCACCTGAGCCTAATGTGGCTCGGTACATATATCCGCCATTGGAAGCCAAGTTGCTGATAGAGCCGTTCTTACCATAGCTGATGCGTAGCTTTCCAAAGGTCAGCGGACTTTTGTCGCTGGCGATACCATTTTTCATAAAGTTCTCTTCGGTGAATATCCAGCCTGCCGACACGGAGGGGAAGTAACCCCAGTTGTGATTCAAGTCAAGGTAGGCAGCGTCATACGAGTCGGCACGGAAGTTGAACTGCACGTTATAGCGGTTCAAGAAGCTCCACGACAGACGTCCGTAGTAGGCTATCTGCCGCTTTGTGTCGCGATAGCCTTGGATATTATCATCAGCCGATGGTGTGGAAAAATCCAGATACCGGTAGTTTGAAGCCTCGTTGGTCAAGGCGTTGGTGTTGACGTAGGTGCGGTCGGTCTCATAGTCGCTGTACGACATACCGGCCATTAGACTCCAGTCGCCAAATGAGGTCTCTACGTTATAGTTGGCGAAGTTCTCCCATTGGTAGTAGCGCTGCGTGTGCTGATAATTCTCCAAGTAGGGACGTTCGTCAAGGTTCAAGTTGCCGAAAGTGTCCCATCCCGATGGTAGGTAGCGGTTGGCCACCAAGTTCATAAAGCGGTATCCTAAGCGGGTAGTGAAGACCAAACCCTTCAGTGGCTTCAGGTTGGCGTAGGTCATACCATTGATACCGTAGGCTTTATTGCCGTTCTGATCCAGGTCGAAACTCTTGATGGGATTTGTCTGTGTATCGTCCTGCCACGATACACCGTAATACTTGCCGTTGTTTTGGTACGGATGGAGACCTGCATCAATGGCATCCTGTACGTAACTGGGAACGGCTCCTTCGTAATAGACCGGTGTCAGTGGATCCATCCTGGCCACCTTGGCCATCTGGCCGTACTGGGCACTGCCCTCTGAAATCACGCCGGCATCAATATAGGTCAGCGCATTGTTCGTGCCTACCTCCAGCCACGGATTGGCATTGTAGGTGGCATTGATTTGTGCTGTGAAACGTTTGTAGAGGTCGCTCTTGCCGACCAACATACCATTGTTCTGCATATAGCCCATACCCAAGTAGAATGTGCCGTTCTTGTTGTTGCCTGCTATGCCAAGGTTATATTTCTGCATCACACCCGTCTTGAACAGCTCATCCTGCCAGTCGGTGTCGGTCGTGCCGTCGTAGTACTGGGCGAGCATGGTCTCAAACGAACCGGGAGCAGCCTCCTTGTTGTACTCAATGAACTGCTGCGCGTTCATCACCTTCATCTTCTTGGCCAGATTCGAATAGGTCAACTGTGCGTCAAAGGTGATTTTCGTGTTACCGTCCTTCCCTCCGTTCTTGGTCGTGATAAGCACCACACCATTGCCGGCCTCTGCGCCATAGATGGCAGCTGAGGCAGCATCCTTCAGCACTTCGATGTTCTCAATGCTGCTTGGCTCCAGGTAGTCAATGCTCGACACCTTCAGACCATCCACCACATAGAGGGGGTCGCTCGTGCCGTTGGACGAGTAGCCTCGTACGCGGATAGTTGGTGAGGCACCGGGAGCACCCGAATTGTTCACCACCTGCACACCGGAGACCTTGCCTTGCAGGGCCTCGGCGGCGTTGGCACTCACCTTGTTCTTCAGGTCATCGCTCTTGATGCTGCCTATGGCACCCGTCACATTGCTTTTCTTCTGTACACCATAGCCGATGACCACTACATCATTAAGCGTTGTGTCCTCGGGCTTCATCGAAAGGGTCAAGGTCGTCTTACCTGTCACGGATACTTTCTGTGTCTGGTAACCGATGTAAGAGAGACTCAGTACGGCATTTTCCGCCACCCCTTTTAAAATGAACTTTCCGTCAAAGTCGGTCACAGCCCCTACGGTATTGCCAACGGACACCGTAACCCCAATCAGCGGCTCACCATGCTCGTCAAGTACGGTGCCGGTTATGGTTTTCCCATTCTGCTGTACATACTGTACGGTTTGTTCCCCACTGGCCTGTGTCAGCAGAGGAGCCATGGCTAACGCTCCAATAAAGAGCGCGTAAACAGTCTTTTTCTTTGTCATAGATAAATTGATTTAGATGTTTATAATATTTTTGTTTCCATTCATGATGTTCTCTCTCGTAGTCGTGTGGCTGTTTTCAGTCTGAATGTTCGCACGGCTCTTGTTGATTAGTTATTTCGAGTGCAAAGTTAGGGCCTTTTTGGTAGACGCTTGTTATCCAATACGCCACATACTTTCTCTATTGGATGGTATTTTACTCCATGATAACAGAAAAAGGAATCCCCATGGCCGCAGCAAAGCCTCAGGGATTCCTTCTTGGGGGAATAATATCCAAAACTACGTATTCTGGTACTCCGTAGGTGACATACCAGTGGCGTTGCGGAAATATTTGGTGAAGAATGATTGACTGCTGAAATGGAGTATGTCGCAGATTTGAGAAATCGTGTAACGCTTGCTGCGGATAAGTGCCTTGGCCTCCATAATGACTAAACGTTTGATGTGCTCACCGGCATAACTCCCGCTCTCCTTGTAAATGACCTGCGAGAGATACTTCGGCGTAAGGCAAAGCTTGTCGGCATAGAACTGGATGTCGCGCTTATGCATATAGTTCACCTCTACGGCCTGCATGAAGCGGTCATAGATGTCTTGTCCTCGCGAGACTTTCCTGTGCTGGTGCCGTTCATCCCGTGCTTCCTGCACCAGTACCGACAGCACATTGAAATGCAAGGCCTGCAGGACACCTTTCGCCACCTCGCCGATGTAGATGATGTCGTCTGAAGTATTGAGCTGCTCCTTCAGAACATTGTACAGGCTCAGTACGTTCTTTGCTACGGACTCTGGTAGATGGCACACGGGATGGGTAACCGTGATATTCTGTAGCTCGGACGAATCGCCCGAAGTGAGAAGGGGAAAATAAAAATTGCTGCTGGTGACTATCAAGATGAATTTCGCGTCGTCGCTCATGCCGTAGAAATCACCCATCGTGCCACTGCGGTTGATGATGGCATCGTTCTTCTTTAGGCGGTAGTCCTTCATATTGTTGGCCAGGTCTATCGTGCCTTCCAGACAGATTAGGATGATGGTGGTGGATACCAGCTTGTTCGGGTTGCCCTTGAACACGTCATTGATTTCCGGATCCAGATGGATGGAGGAGTCAAAATTGTCATTCAGTATCAGTACGCCGTCCAGTTCCGCCACCTTGGGTTGGTCGTAGAGCGCAAAAAGGCTCATGTCAGAATACACGTGTGCCATAAGAATAGTACGTTGATTTTGCTGTTCGTCTGCAAATATAGCAATTATTTTCATAACATGAATGAGATTTCGACCGAAAGAGAAAAATTTTGGCTGATTGGATAATAGTGACAACGGGAAATCCCCGTATCTTTGCAGCCGAAAAGTGAGTGAATGTCAATTCTCCACTAAAGAATCATCAACTTAAAACAAAATGTATATGAAGTATTTTCAGGTATTATTGCTTTCGTTTTTTCTTATGCCAACGATGAAATCTGCAGCGCAGTTGCCGTACAAGAATGCTAAACTGTCGCCGGAGGAAAGGGCGACCGACTTGATGGGGCGCATGACACTTGACGAGAAGATAGCACAACTGGAATGTTCCTGGCTGACGGCCAAGGTGAGGG
>CAVFBU010000063.1:0-4637 GCA_963620725.1 Vescimonas coprocola | reverse complement strand
GTGACGGACGGCGTCTTTGACTTCCAAAAGGCTAAGGAAGTGTGGCCCGACGGACTGGGGGAAATTGCCCGACCGGGTGAAGACTTGGGTATCACAAAGCGTGAGGAGTTCGGACGGTCACTGCCCGCCAAGGCAGCGGCCGAGTTGTACAATCGTCAACAGCGGTATTTCGTGGAGCACACCCGCTTGGGCATCCCCGTGATAGGGCACGACGAGTGCCTACACGGCCATCAGGCGAAGGACGGCACAAGCTTTCCTGTACCTATCGGAATGGCCTGCAGTTGGGACACGGCACTGATGACGGAGATTTATTCTGCCATCGCCAAAGAGGTTCGTTCGCGTGGAGGTAGCAAGGTGTTAGGGCCGGTGTTGGACATGGTGCGTGACCCGAGATGGGGGCGCACGGAGGAGACCATGGGTGAAGACCCATGGCTGATTTCCGTTTACGGACGTGCCATCGTCAAGGCGATGCAAGGTGGGTCAGACATCATCGGACAGAATCACGTAGGCGTGACACTGAAACATTTTGGCGTACATGGTGTCAGCGAGGGTGGTATGAACACTGCACCAAGTCATGTAGACGAACACGAAGCACTATCGTCGTTCCTCATCCCTTTCCGCGATGTCATCCGCGAGTGTAAGCCGCTCTATACCATGGTTACCTATAACGAACTATGGGGGATGCCCGCCCATGCCAACTACCACTTGGTGACGGAAATTCTGCGGGAGAAATTCGGTTTTGACGGAGCTGTAATCTCTGACTACGGCGGTATTAGCAATATACACGAGGTCGACCATTCATCGCCGTCCCTGGAGGAAGCTGCTGTCCGCGCGCTGAAGGCCGGTGTGGACATTGAGGCTCCCGACATGAAATGTTACCCGTATTTGAAGCCCCTGCTGGAACAGGGAAAGGTGTCAATGGACGATATTGACCGAGCCGTGTACCGCGTGCTGGTGAACAAGTTCAGACTCGGTCTGTTCGAACATCCCTACGTTGACCCTGCCAGAGCCGACCGGATTGTAGCTTGCGAGGCACATCGGCAGTTGGCCTACAAGGCGGCTGCAGAGTCGATGGTGCTGCTGAAGAATGACGACAATTTTCTGCCCCTTGACAAAGACAAGGTGAAGACCATTGCCCTGATTGGGCCTAATGCCGACCGCTGCATACTGGGCGGCTATGCCGATGTGCCGAAGGATACCATCAGTCCGCTGCGGGCCATGCGTGAGAAATATGCCAACCAGATGAACATTCTCTATGCCGAGGGTGTGCGGCTGACTGATACCAACAGCAAATACCACGTCCCCATCCGTCTCTATACACCCGAGGAAAATGCTGCACGGATAGCTGAGGCGGTAGAAATAGCGAAGAAGGCTGACGTGGTGGTGCTGTTCCTCGGTGAAAACGAAACGATGAGCCGTGAGGCCGTAGCGGTGGACGTGCCGGGTGACCTGCCGACGCTTGACCTCTTGGCGGGACAGAAGGAACTGGTAGATGCTATCGTTGCCCTTGGTAAACCCGTCTGCGCGTTCATCAACAGCGGTACAACCCTCTCCATAGGCGAACTGGAAAACAAGGTACCTGCCGTGATGCAATGCTGGTATCTCGGACAGGAAGGTGGCTATGCTATGGTCGATGCACTCTTCGGCGACATCAACCCCAGTGGCAAGCTCACCATCTCGTTCCCGAGGAGTGCCGGGCATATTCCCGCGTACTATAACTATAAGAATGCCTCACGCAGGGGCTACAATCTCGGGTTTGAAACCACTCCCCTACATCCTTTCGGCTATGGACTGAGCTATACGACGTATGAATACAGCAACTTGAGACTGGACAGGTCTGTCATGTCCCAGGACGAGACGGCAACCGTCAGCGTTGACGTGCAGAACATCGGCCTGCGTGACGGTAACGAAATTGTACAACTCTACATTACAGACGACTACGCCACCATGACCCGGCCTGTCAGGGAGTTGCGCGGCTTCCGCCGTATCCACCTAAAAGCGGGCGAGAAACAGACGGTTACTTTCACCATCGACAAGGAGATGCTCTCGTTCTATGATGCCGACAACGAGTGGGTCTGCGAGCCTGGCACCTTTACCGTCGCCATAGGCCCATCGTCAGAACAGAACGACAAGGTGTCTTTGGAGGTAAAATAACTTTTGAGATACTCGCTGTGCTCCTCGGGGGGACGGGTAACCCGTCCTCCCGAGTGTCGTGTTTGTGTGAGCGACTGTTCCCCCTTTCTGCAATCGTTTGCGCTCTCAAAATCCAAATATAAAGAAAATCTAAAATATGTCGCATTATCATATAATTTACTTAATAAATCGGGCAAAGATGCCGCTATTTGCAGAATTGTGCGTAAATTTGCACCCAAAATTGAACACACATCAATGAAAACACTCGTAAATATCGCCTGCATACTGCTGGCTACGGCAGGACTGACAGCATGTCTGGGGGCGGACGACGACGATACCGTCTACTACAACGATGCGGCCATCACCGCCTTCTCGCTGGGCACACTGAACCGCACGATGCACACCACTTCCACCGCAGGCGAGGACTCTACCTATACGACAACCGTCACGGGTTCCAGCTATACCTTCAGTATCGACCAGGCCAACCGCCTCGTCTTCAACACGGACTCCCTGCCGCTGGGAACGGATGCCACCAAGGTGGTGTGTACCATCAGCACGAAGAACAGTGGCGTGGTGGTGTTCAAGAACGTGGACAGCGACACGCTGAAATACTATACCTCTACCGACAGTCTTGACTTCTCGCAGCCACGCGAGGTGCGCGTCTACGCCACCGATGGGCAGTCGTACCAAGCGTACACCATCAAGGTGAATGTCCACCAGCAGGACGGCGATGCCTTCGGCTGGACGCGGATGCCGGACAGCAGTCCGTTGGCCGCACTCACCGGTATGAAGGCACTGACCCTCGGTGGGCGCGTGTTCGTGTTTGGCAGCGACGGCGAGACCACGGTGGGCTTCTCCACTGGCGACGGCAGCGAATGGACGACGCTCACCCCCAATGTCAATATGCCCCTTGCGGCTGATGCGTACCGGCAGACCGTGGTGAGCGGCGACAGCCTCTATATGCTCAACGGCAACGTGCTGTTGCGCACGGCGGATGGTAGCCAGTGGGACGAGATAGGGCAGACGACGGCCGTCACACGCCTTGTCGGGGCGAGCAAGAAGGAACTCTACGGGATGGCCGCAGACGGCGCACTGATGGTGTCGCGCGATGGCGGACACGCATGGGAGACGGAAGTCACTGATGACAGTGCGACACTGCTGCCGTCAACGTCTGTCGCCACCGCCTGCTACCCCATGAGCATGGCCGACTCTACCGACTATGTCATCATGGCGGGCAATAGTGCTGCCAAGACCGATGCGGCCGTAGTGTGGCGGAAGATAGCAGAATACGATAGCTATAGTGAGCCGGGACAGTGGGCCTATATGGAGGTGCCAAACAACCGCTACGCGCTGCCGCAGCTCGACAACCTCGTGCTGACCCCCTACGATGACGGCGTGCTGGCCTTCGGGACGGTGAACGGCAACTTCACCACCGTGTACCAGTCGCGCGACAACGGCATTACGTGGAAGACGAACAAGACCTACCAGTTGCCGGACGGCTTCGACACCAGTGTGACACGCTTCTCCGCCGCCTCCGACGGCGTGAACATCTGGCTCTTCGGTGGTAAGAACGGTGAGGTGTGGCGCGGACGGCTGAACCGGCTGGCTTGGTGAAACGAAACGAAAGACGAGGTCTTTGAAAAAGATAACGCAGACCCTGCTGCTCCTGGCACTGGCCGTACAGGCCGCAGCACAGGAAGCCCCCGAATATCGGGCGGAGATAGGTGGGGGGATAGGGCTGGTGGCCTATGAGGGCGACTTCAACGGCAGTCCGCTGCGCCACCAGCAACCCATGGTGAGTGCCGTGGCACGCTACCGCCTCAACCCACGCATGGCCGTGGCCGCACAGGTGGGCTGGGGACAGTTGAAAGGGTCGTCGGACGGAGCACACACCAGTTATCCGGACTTGGAACAGACGCGTTTCAAACACGCGGTGGTGGACATGGACGTGCGGTACGAATACCACTTCTGGCCCTACGGCACAGGACGGGAGTATCGCGGTGCGCGGCGCTTCACACCTTATATATACATAGGTGCAGGAGTCGCAGTCGTCCGGGCGGGACAGACCGTCACGGCCTTCCAAATGCCCATTGGAGGCGGCGTGAAATACAAGATGGGAGAGCGCATGAATGTCGCACTGGAGTGGACGGCTCACTTCACGGGCAGCGACAGGCTCGACGGTGTGGCCGACCCGTATGGCATCAAGAGCCGCGGACTCTTCAAAAACACCGACGGCTACAGTCACCTGCGGCTCTCGCTGACCTACGACATCTGGCGGAAATGCAGAACGTGCAACAACGACATATAACAAACAGACGATGAATAGACAACTGGACATGACACACATTCCCGAACACATTGCCATCATCATGGACGGCAACGGGCGGTGGGCGCAGCAGCGCGGCAAGGAGCGCAGCTACGGCCATCAAGCCGGTGTGGAGGCCGTGAGGCGCATCACGTCGGAGTGTGTCCGGCTGGGAGTCAAATACCTGACGTTATACACC
>CAVFBU010000062.1:0-13254 GCA_963620725.1 Vescimonas coprocola | reverse complement strand
ACGCATTGATATCACCCTCGAAACGCAGACCACCATCTACGTGATGGAGCTGAAGCTCAACGGCAGTGTGGAGGAAGCCCTCGCACAGATAGAGACCCGCCACTATGCCGATGCCTTCAAGATGAAGGACAAGCCCGTGGTGAAGGTCGGCATGAACTTCTCGCTGAAAGACGGGCTGAACCGACTGGAGTGGAGTGTCATCAGTCTTTAGTATAAATTAAAACAACAAGTGCTATGAAATTCAACGACAAACAGACTGCAGCGGCCATCATCGCCATAGGCATGGTGGCCATGGGACTGGCCATCCGCAACGGCATCGTGACCTTCAAGGACCGCGACCGCACCGTGGCCGTCAAGGGATTGTGTGAACGCGAGGTGAAAGCCGACAAGGTGACGTGGTCGCTGACCTACAAGGAGATTGGCAACGACCCGTCGACCATGTATGACCTGCTGGAGCAGAAGAACCGCAAGGTGGTGGCCTTCCTCAAGTCGGCGGGCATCAAGGACGACGAGATCAGCATCAACCCCGCCGAGATTGTCGACCGCCAGGCCGACAACTTCGGCAACGAGATCATGAACTACCGCTACAAGGCGAAAAGCGTCATCACCGTGACATCCGGCAAAATCGACCAGGTGCGCCAGCTGATGCGCCGCCAGGCGGAGCTGATGAAGCAGGGCATTGCCATCGTCAGTGAGGAGTACGGCAACAATGCCGTCACCTACACGTTTACGGGACTGAACCGCATCAAGCCCGAGATGGTGGAGGAGGCCACGAAGAACGCGCGTGTCACGGCACAGAAGTTTGCCGACGATGCCGGCTGCACGTTGGGTGACGTGCGCAGTGCGCAGCAGGGCCAGTTCTCCATCGAGGACCGCGACAGCAACACGCCCTACATCAAGCGCATCCGCGTGGTGAACACCATGGAATACGCACTGGAATAAGGATTTCCAACGGGACAAAAGAAAGTCGTGACCCTTCTTGACCAAGCGGTCAAGCCATCACAAAAACTATCGTGCCCCTTCTGACCAAACGGTCAAGAAGGGGCACGACTGTTTTATAGCAGGACAGACCGCTTATGCCGCAGCGGCAAAGAGTCCGTCGAAGATGCAGGAGCAAACACCGAAGAGCACGATGCCAGCCACGGTGAGCACCAAGGCCAGTCGCGTGGCACAGTCCGTACGGAAGCACGGCAGCGGGTTCTCCGCCTTGTTGATATACATGGCCTTGACGATGAGCAGGTAGTAGTAGAGCGACACTACCGTGTTGACCAAGGCGATGAACACCACGAAATAGGCCAGGAACGAACCCTGTTCAGCGGCAGCCATGAACACGAAGAACTTCGAGAACATACCGGCGAACGGCGGGATGCCCGCCAGCGAGAACAAGGCCAGTGTCATGAGGAAAGCCAGGCGCGGATTCGTCTGATACAGTCCGTTGTAGGCCGCCATCATCGTCGTGCCGTTGCCGCGCTGTTCCACCGTGTTGATGACGGCGAACACCGCCATATTAGCCACCACATAGACCAGCACGTAGTACATCAGCGAAGCCATACCCATCTGCGTAGCCCCAATCAGTGCCAACATGATGTAGCCGGCCTGCGAGATGGAGCTGAACGCCATGAAGCGTTTGAGTTCCTTCTGACGGATGGCGAAGAGGTTGGCGATGGTGATGCTGAGCACGATGGTGATGTCGAGCAGATACTCCCAATACTCCATCAGCGGAGCCAAGGCACGCGAGAACACCATCAGCAGGGCGAAGGCAGCAGCGCCTTTCGACACCACGCTGAGATAGCCCGTCACGGCCACCGGTGCACCCTGATAGGTGTCGGCCGTCCAGAAGTGGAAGGGCACCAGCGACAACTTAAAGGCCAGACCGCTGAAGAAGAACACCAAGCCCACGATGGCCAGCAGCAGCGATGCGTTGTGGCCATCGGCAAAGAGCGTCTGGAAGCGTTCTGCCACGTCATTGAAGTAGAGCGTTCCCACCGTGCCGTAGAGCAGCGAGATGCCGTAGAGCATGATGCCACTGGAGAAGACGGCGGTGAGCACAAACTTAGCAGCAGCCTCCGCCGAGCGGTTCTTATACTTGTCGAAAGCCACGAGACAGGCCATGGGCACGGAGGCCATCTCCAGTCCGAGGAAGAACAGCAGGAAGTTGCCGCTCGACATCATGACATACATACCCAACAGCGTGGAGAGCACCAGCATGTGGAACTCGCCCACGAGTTTCTCTGCCTCGCGCTCCAGCCACGACTGCGCCACGAGCGTCACGATCAGTGTGCCGAAGGTCAAGATGACCTTCATCACCTGTGTGGCCTTCGTGGCCACGTAGAGTCCGCCGAAGGCCTCGGCAGGAGCAGAAAACGCGCACGCCACCGTCTGTGCCACGAGCAACACGGTCATCAGCGTACCGAGCGTCTGTACCTTCTTCTTTCCCTTGCCAAGGATCAAGTCGGCAAAGAACACGATTATCAGAGCCAGCACGAGGGTAGCCTCCGGCAGCATCTGTAAGAATTGTCCGTAATTCATTTTCTTTTCTTGTTATTAAGGGATTAAAGAATGTTAGCCAGGATGGGGCCTACCGCATCGCCGATGACATTGCTGGCCCAGAGGGGGAACAGGCCGAGACCGGCCACACAGGCAATGAGGCAGATGACAGCCACGCGCTCGTCCCACGTCGCATCGGTCAATTCCAGGAAGTGCGGGTTCTTTACCTCGCCATACAGGATTTTGCCCACCACGCGCAGGATGTAGACGGCGGTGACCACGATACTCGTGCAGGCGATGATGGTGCATACCCGATGGAACATATCGCCGTTCTCGAACGAGCCGACGAAGATGGTCATCTCAGCGATGAAGCCCGAGAAGCCCGGCAGACCGAGGTTGGCCAGACCGGCAATGACATAACCCACGGCGAGGAACGGCATAATCTTCATCAAGCCGTCCAGGTAGCGGATGTCACGGGTGTGGGTACGGCCATATATCATACCGATGAGGGCGAAGAACAGCGCCGTCATCAAGCCGTGCGACAGCATCTGCAGGATGGCACCGGTGCAGGATGTCTTGGTCATCATCAGCAGGGCGAAGAGCACCAAGCCGCAGTGCGACACCGACGAATAGGCGTTGATGTATTTCAAGTCGGTCTGTACGCACGCCGAGAACGCACCATACACCACCGAGATGGTGGTCAGAATCAGGAATATCCACGCCAGCTCACTGGCAGCGTCCGGCAGCAGGTACATAGCCACGCGGAAGCAGCCGTAGCCTCCCAACTTCATCAGCACACCGGCGTGGAGCATGGAGACAGCCGTCGGAGCCGACGCATGACCATCGGGCGACCACGTGTGGAACGGGAACATGGCACCGAGCACACCGAAGCCGATGAAGATGAAGGGGAAGAATATCTTCTGTATCTCCACCGGGATGTTGTGCAGGGCAGCGATGGCCGTCACGTTCATCGTGGTGTGGCCACTGAAATAGTAGATGCCGAGGATGCCGATAATCAGCAGGGCGGAGCCACCCATCAGCATCAGCGTCAGCTTCATGGCCGCATACTCCTTGTTGCCACTGCCCCAGACACCAATCAACAGGTACATCGGGATGAGGGCCACCTCGTAGAACATGAACATGGTGAAGAGGTCGGTGCAGATGAAGAAGCCGTAGACTCCCGTGGACAGCAGCGTAAACCACAGGAAATACTCCTTGGTCAGCGGCTGCAGCCGCCACGAGGCAAACGTACCGGTGAAGACGATGATGCTCGACAGCAACAGCATCACCACCGAGATGCCATCGACACCCACGGAATAGGCGATATTGAGTGGCTTGAACCACGGCGTACTTGCCGTGAGCAGCATCACGTCAGCATTGCCGGCGGCACGCTGCTGCACGAAATAGACGGTCAGCCAAACGGACAGCGCCAGCAGACACGAGGAGCCGGCCACCATCACACCACGCACCTGATTGAGACTCTTGCTCAGCCAGAGTCCCACGAGCATCAGGGCAGGGATTACTACGAATAATGTCAATATACTCATTGTTTCGATTTTTCTTTATTCATAATGTTCAGAGTGCACAGGCCAACAGCACGAGGGTCAGTGCCACCGTACCGGTGAGGAACCATACCGCATACTGCCGCACGTCGCCGCTCTGCCAGGGACGGATGGACTCGCCGGCCTCGTTGGCTCCCCATGCCAGGAAGTTGAACGTGCCGTCCACCACATGACGGTCGAACCAGGCCACGGGCTTGGAGATGCAGCGGAAGATGATGCGATGGGTGACATACTGCCAGATCTCATCCTGGTAGAAACGCTTGTAAGCCGCACGGTGCAGGCGCGGGAACTGCCGATACAGGCGGTCGGCGATGGGCTGACTCTCTCCTTTATATATATAGGTGGCGAGACCGATGCTCAGGATGGCGATGACCGTGGAGGTCAGGGCAATCTGCACATCGAAATGGATGGTGTAGTCCTGACCACTGGCCGAGACGAACGAGCCGAACGAGCCACCCCATCCGGCGAAGCCTGCGATGGTGGTGTAGATGCCGACACCCACGGTGATGACGCAGAGGATGATCAAGGGAATGGTCATCGTGAGCGGTGCCTCATGCGGCGTGTGGTGTGCGTGTGCCTCCTTATTCTCCGTGCCCCAGAAGATGCCGTAGTACAGGCGGAACATATAGAAGGCCGTCATGGCGGCAATGCCCGTCATGATCCATCCCACCACGGGGCTGTAGGCGAAGCAAGCCGTGATGATCTCGTCCTTCGAGGAGAATCCCGAGAAGAAGGGGATGCCGGCGATGGCCAGACAGCTGATGAGGAAGGTGATGTGCGTGATGGGCATATACTTACGCAGTCCACCCATCATCGCCATCTCGTTGGAGTGGACGGCGTGGATGATGCAACCGGCACCGAGGAACAGACACGCCTTGAACATGGCGTGGGTGAACAGGTGGAACATGGAAGCCATGTAGCCCAACTGCGCGTGGTTGTCGAGCACGGCCTCATGGCCGGGCAGGCTGACACCGAGTGCCACCATCATGAAGGCAATCTGCGAGATGGTGGAGAAGGCCAGCACGCGCTTGATGTCGCTCTGGGCACAGGCCACGGCGGCGGCGTAGAAGGCGGTGAAGACACCAACCCACACCACGATGCTCAGCTGCGGCTGTGCATATTCCATCCACAACGGGAACATACGGGCCACCTGGAACACACCGGCCACCACCATCGTGGCGGCATGGATCAAGGCCGACACCGGTGTCGGACCTTCCATGGCATCGGGCAACCAGATGTGCAACGGGAACATCGCACTCTTACCCGCGCCACCGATGAACATCAGCACGAGGGCCGTGGGCAGGATGAACGCTCCGGCAGCCACTGCCTTCGCCGTGTTGCCAGCAATGAACGGCGTGGTGCCAGCCCCCATCTCTATCGTCCCGGCAAACGAGAAGCTGAACGACTCGGTGTAGTAGCCGAAGATCAGAATACCGATGAGGAAGAAGAGGTCGGCAAAGCGCGTCACGATGAAAGCCTTCTTGGAGGCGGCGATGGCTGGCTTCAGCGGATAGTAGAAACCAATCAGCAGATAGGACGACACACCCACCAACTCCCAGAACAGGTACATCTGGAAGATGTTCGTGGCAACCACCAGTCCGAGCATCGACATGGTGAAGAGGCTCAGGAACGCGTAGTAACGCTGGAAGCCCTTCTCGCCGTGCATATAGCCGAACGAGTAGATATGCACCATCAAGCTGACCGTCGAGATGACGATGAGCATCATCACCGAGATGGGGTCCAGCAGGATGCCCATGTCGAAATGCAGGTTGCCCAGCGGCAGCCAGGTGAAGTTGTAGGGCACTACCGTGGCGAACGTGCCGTCGGCCAGACGGGGAGCAGAGAAATAGCTGAATGCCGTCAGATACGACAGTGCCGTCACGAGTCCCAACGAAGTGGTGCCAACAAGGCCAGCAACCTTGTGGGACAGCTTCATGCCGCAGAGTCCCAGTACGAGGAACGAGAGGGCGGGCAGAAGCAGAATCAAAAATGTATAACTGTAATCCATCACTTCCTAATTACCATTTCATGTTTTTAATACTGTCAACGCTGTCGCTCTTGAAGCGGCGATAGACATTGATGATGATTGCAATCGCGACAGCCGACTCGGCAGCACTCACACCGATGGAGAAGAGCGTCATGAACATGCCCTCCATACTATCGGGATAGAGCAGGCGGTTGAAGGCCGCGAAATTGATGTCGACCGCATTGAGCACCAACTCAATGGAGATGAGCATGGCAATCAGATTGCGACGGGTCACGAAACCGAACACGCCGATGAAGAACAGCAGTGCGCTCAGTATGAAATATAGTTCTACAGGTACCATAGTCTTAGTCCTCCTTTCTTGATACTACCAACGCACCGATGATGCAGGCCAGCAGGAACAGTGAGATGAACTCGAAGGGGAGCACATACTGATACTTGCCAGCACCGACCAGTGCATGACCGATTTCACGCATGGGCACCTCCCGGTCGGGAGACACCGCACAGACATAGCGCGACATTCCGCGCAGCATATCGTTCTTGAGGAACACCAGCACCACCGTGGCCAGTCCGACGACGCTCAGCAGTGCGCCCATGACGACGCGGCTGCCCTTCATGCGTTCCACCAGTCCCGCCAGGGTGCGCTTGTTGACCAACTGGATGGCGAAGACGTAGATCATCGTCACGCCGCCGGCATAGACCGAGACCTGTGCGGCACCCAAGAAGGTGTAGTCGAGCAGGAAGTAAAGACCTGCCACACCGAAGAGCACGAACAACATAAACGTTGCGGCCCTCATGATCCGCTTTGTCGTCACGCACATCACGGCCGAGCCGAGGATGACGACAGCGAGGATGCAAAACATTACTAAATTAGCCATTGTCCTTACTTCGTTTTAGTGTTAAACTTACCGATGGTCATCTCCGCGCCGCCGTTCAGCAGGTGGGGCAGCGAACCGCCCTGGTAGACCTCCTTGTCGAGGTGGAGCACCAGGCTGTTGCGGTCGAACACGGCGTTCTCGAAATCGTTGACAAACTCGATGGCATCGAAGTTGCACGCATTGGTGCAGAGCTGGCAGAACATACAGTCGCCCAGGTCGTACCGATAGTCGTCGAGCACCTTTTTCTTCTTGCCCGTCTCGGCATCCTCCTCCATGTGGGAGGTGATCTTGATGGTGCCGTTCGGACAGGTCTTCTCACACAGCGTGCAGGCCGTACACTTGTATGCCCCGTCTTCGCCACGCTTGAACACGAGACGGCCACGGTGGCGCTTGGCCACGTGGAGCGTTGTCTTGCGGTTCTCGGGATACTGCTCCGTCGACTTGTTGGTGAAGAAGTCCTTGAAATATTCCTTCCAAGTGACCTTCATTCCCGTCAGGAGCGTCTTCACTCCGTGCCCGAGTTCTCCGAAATATGATTGGTTATTTTCCATTTCTTACACCTTATTTAATATACCATCCGAGTGCCACGACGACGGTCATCAGCACGAGGTTGATGAGGGCCAGCGGCATGAGATATTTCCATTCGAGTTTCAGGATCTGGTCGATGCGCAGGCGTGGGAACGTCCACTTGACCCACATCAGCAGCCACACGAGGGCAAAGGCCTTGCCCATGAACCACACGATGCCGGGGATGTAGTTCATCACCTGGTCGAAGGCTTCCACACCGATGTTGACGGGTGCCCAGCCGCCGAGGAATACCGTGGCGGCAATGCCGGCGATGATGAACAGGTTGAGGAACTCGGCCAGATAGAAGAAGCCGAAGCCCATGCCCGAATACTCCGTGTGGTGACCGGCGGTCAGCTCGCTCTCGGCCTCGGCCATGTCGAACGGGCCGCGGTTGGCCTCGGCGTTGCCGGCCACGAGGAACACTAAGAAGGCGATGATGGCCGGGAGGTGTCCCTGGAAGATGAGCCAGCGCCAGGGTCCGGTCTGTGCCTCCACGATGCCGGACAACTGCATGGTGCCGGTCAGCACGACGGCGGTAATCAGACAGAGGCAGAGCGACATCTCATAGGAGATCATCTGCACGGCACCGCGCATGGCGGACACCACCGAATACTTGTTGTTGGAGCTCCATCCGGCGAGGAAGATGCCCACCACGCCGATGGACGACACGGCGGTCAGCAGGAACACGCCGACGTTGAAGTCGAGCACCGTGGCACCGTTGTTCCACGGCAGGAACGAGAACGCGCCCACCGAGCCGATGATGACCAGCAGCGGAGCGATGGCATAGAGCAGCTTGTCGGCCTTGTCGACGAAGAAGATCTCCTTGATGAGCATCTTCAGCACGTCGGCAAACACCTGCAGCACGCCCCAGTAGCCCACGCGCATCGGGCCGAGACGGCACTGGAAGTAGGCACACACCTTACGTTCCATGAAAATCAGCGCGATGGCAATCAGCGCATATCCCACCAGGATTCCCGCACCGATCAGCACGCACTCTATCAGTATCGACCAGAAGTTGCCCAGTCCTAAGGTGGTGCGGAGCAGCTGGTCTATCCAGTTTGTTATTATTGAAAAGTCAAACATGATATTCTACGTTCTTTTTGTGGTTTAACGGTCAATGTCGGGAATCACGAAGTCGATGGCGGCACCCGTTGCCACGAGGTCGGCGATCTTCTGGCCGCGCAGCATCGCGTCGAGCGCACCGGTGAGCGACAGACCCATCGGGCGCATCTTCAGGCGGTACGGACTCTTGTCGCCGCGCGAGTCGAGGTAGACACCGAACTCGCCGCTGGCTCCCTCCACCGAGAAGTACCACTGTCCTTCGGGCACCTTGATGATGGGCTTCTGCTTCACGTAGAAGTCGCCGGCGGGGATGTTGTCGATGAGCTGTTCGATGATGCGCAGGCTCTGATACATCTCCTGGATGTGGCAGGTGTAGCGGTCCATGGTGTCGCAGCCGGTCATGATGACCTGCTCCCACTCCACCTTGCCGTACATGGCGTAGGGATGGTTCTTGCGCACGTCGTTCTTCCAGCCGGAGGCGCGTCCTGCCGGTCCCGTCACGGCGTAGCTGATGCAGTCGTCGAGGCTCATCGGTCCCACCTTTTCGAAGCGTTTGTGGGTGATGATGTTGTCGCCGAACACGTCGACGTACTCCTGTATCATGGGTTTGAGGTACTTGACGAGCTTCCTCACGTTCTTCAAAAAGTGCGGGTCGATGTCAGCCTGCAAGCCACCGATGCGGTAGTAGTTCTGGATGAGTCGTCCGCCGGTGGTCTCCTCCATGCAGTTGAGCACGTGTTCGCGGTCGCGCATGGAATAGAGGAAGGCGGTCAGTGCGCCCATGTCCTGTGCGCAGCAGCCGACGTACAGCAGGTGGGAGTCCAGACGCTGCAACTCGTCCATGATGGTGCGGATGTATCGGATGCGGTCGGTCAGCTCCACGCCCATGCCCTCTTCAATCACGCCCACCAGTGCGTGGCGGTGCATCATGGCGGAGAGGTAGTTCAGGCGGTCGGTCAGGGCGAGGGTCTGCGGATAGGTGTAGCTCTCGCACATCTTCTCGATGCCGCGGTGGATGTAGCCCAAGTGGGGATACACGCGCTTCACGACCTCACCGTCCAGCACGGTCTGCATGCGGAGCACGCCGTGGGTGGAGGGGTGCTGCGGTCCGATGTTGATGACGTAGTCGTCGTCGGTGAACAGCTTGTTCTGCTTGGAGCAGAGGTGGCCGTCCTTGTCGAGCCAGTACTCCATGCCGTAGTCCGGCTCTTTGTCGTCCTCCAACACATAGTCGTCACAGAACGTCCAGTCCTTGCGGAAGGGGTGTCCCTTGAAGTCGTTGCGCAGGAAGAGGCGGCGCATATCGGGATGGCCGAGGAAGAGGATGCCGAAGAAGTCGTAGACCTCGCGCTCCAACAGGTCGGCCACGTGCCAGATGCCTGTCACGGTGGGTATCACGCTCTCGCCGTCCACCACGCGAGCCAGCATCTTCACGCTGCAACGCTCGTGGCTGTCGGTATTTTCAAGGATATAGATGCAGCCGAGTCCTTCTTCTGCACCGAAGTCCTCGCCCACGATGGTGACAAGATAGTCGAAGTGTTTCTTGTCCTTCAAGTTCTGCATCTCTGAGGCGAACTTGTCGAAATCGAATACTAAATGTTCCAGTTTCATGCGTTCTCCTCCTTTTCTTGTTTCATTTGTTCTACAAATTCCTGGGGCACGTCGGTCACCACGATGGGTTCGCGGCGGTGGTCGCCCAGGTGGCGTGCCACGAGTTCCTCGTTGGACACGCCCAACTCACGCTCGGCCTTCGTCTGCTTGTGGTTGGCACCGCCGAAGAATTTCTCGATCTTCACCTTGCGCTGCAGCTGCATCATGCCGTACATGATGGCTTCGGGGCGCGGCGGACAGCCGGGGATGAACACGTCCACGGGCACGATTTCCTCGATGCCCTTCACCACGTGGTAGCTCGACTTGAACGGACCGCCGCTGATGGCGCAGCCGCCCACGGCCACCACATACTTCGGCTCGGCCATCTCGTCGTACAGACGCTTCAGGGCTGGAGCCATCTTGTGGGTAATCGTTCCAGCACACATGATGAGGTCGGCCTGACGGGGGGAGTTGCGCGTCACCTCGAAACCGAAGCGCGCGAAGTCGTAGCGCGAGCAGCCGCAGGCCATGAACTCGATGCCGCAGCAGGAGGTGGCGAAGGTCAGCGACCAGAGGGAGTTGGAACGTCCCCAGTTGATCAGCTGGTCGAGCGTACCCGTCACCACGTTGACACCGCCCTCGTGCAGCTCGTCGACGAGCTTCTCCAGCGTGGCGTTGTCCTTGAACTCCCCGTAGGGAATACTCTTGATCTTTGGTTTCATTTCCATTCCAACGCTCCTTTCCGCCAGGCGTATGCCAGCCCGAACACTAATACAACCAGGAAGAAACCGATGCTCAGCAGGGCTGCAGCACCCAACTCCTTCACTACTACTGCCCACGGATAGAGGAACACCGTCTCCACATCGAACATGAGGAAGAGGATGGCAAACAGGTAGAAGCCTACGCTGACGGGCAACCAGGAGGTGCCGTGCGTGGGAATGCCGCACTCGTACGGCTCGCCTTTCACCTTGTTGTAGCTACGCGGGCCAAGGAGTTTGGCCATGACGTACGCCGCCACTACCAGTGTAATAGCCGTCACAAGGACGGTGACTAACAAAGTAAAATTCATAAACGTTTATAATATTATAATTTTTTTGTTTTTGCTTAGCGGCTGCAAAGGTACAAATTAATTTTCTAAAACGCGCTGGGCAGAGAGAAATATTTCGCTGGGCAGGGAAATTAAAAACGCGTACGCTTTGCCGTTTCTTTTTTTCTTCGTAACTTCGCGGCCTGAAAAACAACTTTTGAAGAAAAGAAATATGAAAAAGATTCTCACCTTAGCTGTGATGCTGGCCATGGTCATGACCGTCGCAGCGCAAAAGAAAGCAAAGTACGTGTTTTACTTCATCACCGACGGCACAGGCGTGAACACCGTGCTCGGCGCAGAGATGTATCGGGCTGCCGCACAGGACCGCATCGGGCGCGACGCGTTCTGCATGACGATGTTCCCCGTCATCGGCGTGTCGTCCACCTTCTCGAACAACAGCGGCGTGACGGACTCTGCCGCCTCGGGAACGGCACTCGCCACGGGTGTGAAGACGCAGAACGGATGCCTCGGCTTGAGGCCGGACCTCAAGACGCCCGTCACCTCCATCGCCGTATGGGCCAAGGAGGCCGGCATGAAGGTGGGCGTGGCCTCCAGCGTCGTCGTCAACCACGCCACGCCGGGCGCGTTCTATGCCCACCAGCCCAAGCGTTCCTCTTACTATGACGTGGCGAAGGATATGATTGCCGCCGACTTCGACTTCTACGGTGGCGCGTCCATCCACCAGGCGGACGACCCGAAGAACCATCCGGGCGAGCCGAACCTCTACAAGGCGATGGAGAAGGCGGGCTACACCGTGGCCTACGGCACGGCTGACTATCAGAAGAAGGCCAAGAAGGCGAAGAAGATGCTGCTCGTGCAGGACCCGAAATGCTACAACCCGGCGTCGGGCGCTGATGCACTGCCCTACGCCATCGACGTGAAGGACGGCGAGATGACCATCGAGGACATCCTCCGCTGCGAACTGGAGTTCCTCATGCGCGACAACGACAAGGGCTTCTTCCTCATGAACGAGATTGGTGGTAAGGTGGACTGGGCCTGCCACGCACAGGACGGGGCAACGGCCTTCGCCGAGGTGGGGGCCGTGGACCGCTGCATGAAGATTGCCTACGACTTCTACCTGCAACACCCGGACGAGACGCTCATCGTGCTCACCGCCGACCACGAGACGGGCGGACTGGTGCTGGCCGACAACAACATCTACGCCCTAAACCTCAAGGCACTGACCCATCAGAAGATGAGCAGCGACGGCTTCACACAGGTGCTCCACAACCTGCGCCAGCAGACCGCCAACAAGGTGACGTGGGAACAGGCCAAGCAGGCACTCTCCGACAACTTCGGCTTCTGGAGCGCACTGACGCTCAACGAGAAGGAGGAGGCTCGCCTCCACGACGTGTGGCAGAAGTCGTTTGAGGGCAAGGCCGAGGATGTGAAGAACGAATACACCGCCAACGAACCGCTGGCCGACGAGGCGAAACACATCATCAACAAGAAGGCACTGCTCTCCTGGTGTACGGGTGGCCACTCCGCTGGTCTCGTGCCCGTCTACGCCATCGGCGTGGGTTCCGAACAGTTCATGGAGCACAACGACAACGCCCGCATCCCCGTCAAGATTGCGAAGGCTGCCGGCTACACGCTGCCGGACTACTTGAAATAAACAGTTCCTCCGCTGACACAAAGAAAAGCGACCGACGGTTTTTCCGCCAGTCGCTTTTTTTGAGTGTTGAATGTTGAGTGTTGAATGTTAATTCCCCTGTAACCTCCAAACTTTTTGCAAGTTTCTTTATGTTTTTCTAAAAAATAGTTTGGAAAAAATCCCAAAAGTTGGGATTTTCATTTTTGTAAGTAGCCGTTGACGCACGCTGACAGCCTCATGCAGACGTGAAAGTGGCCGTTGTAGTGCGCTGACAGCCTCATGCAGACTTGAAAGTGACCGTTGTAGTGCGCTGACAGCCTCATGCAGACGTGAAAGTGACCGTTGTAGTGCGCTGACAGCTCCATGCAGACTTGAAAGTGACCGTTGACTGCGATCAACGGCTCCATGCAGACTTGAAAGTGACCGTTGACTGCGATCAACGG
>CAVFBU010000061.1:0-14272 GCA_963620725.1 Vescimonas coprocola | reverse complement strand
TACTCACGCTCGGAAAAACTCAAATAAATTTGGTTTTTCCCTCGCTTAATCGTACCTTTGCAAAAAGAAATACACCAACAAACTACGAAGAACAATGAACATTAAAACAACAATGAAACGAATGGTGCTGCTCGTTGCCGCAGCAGTGGCCATGCAGACAGCAACAGCGGCAGAAAACTACCCCTACCGCAGCGACTACCTCTGGGTGACCGTGCCCGACCACGCCAACTGGCTCTACAAGACGGGCGAGAAAGCCAACATCGAAATCCAGTTCTACAAATACGGGATTCCACGCGACGGAAAGGTGAGCTACCGCGTGGGCAACGACCGGCTGGAGACGGACACTGAAGGGACGGTCAACCTAAAGAACGGTCGGGCAACCATCCACATCGGCACCAAGAAGACACCGGGATTCCGCGACGTACAGCTGTCGTTCACCCTGGACGGACAGACCTATACGCACCATGTGAAGGTGGGCTTCTCACCCGAAAAGATACAGCCTTTCACACAGATGCCCAAGGACTTTGACACATTCTGGCAGAAGAACCTTGACGCGCTGAAACAACTGCCCCTCACCTACAGCAAGGAACTGGCACACGAATACTGCACCGACAAGGTGGACTGCTATCTGGTAAAAATCCCCGTCAGCCGCAGCGGACATAGCGTGTACGGCTACCTCTTCTACCCCAAGAACGCACAGCCGGGCAAGCATCCCGTGGTGCTCTGTCCGCCGGGAGCCGGCATCAAGACCATCAAGGAACCCCTCCGCCACAAGTATTATGCCGAGAACGGCTTCATCCGTCTGGAGATAGAAATCCACGGACTGGACCCGCGGTTGCCAAAGGAGACCTTCGATGACCTCAGCCGCGCCTTTAACAACACAGCAACGGGCTACCTGGAGAACGGCATTGACGACCGCAACCGCTACTATATGAAGCACGTGTACACAGCACTGGTGCGCTGCATTGACCTGCTGACCTCACTGCCCGAATGGGACGGACGCAACGTGGCCGTACAGGGCGGTAGCCAGGGCGGTGCCCTCGCCATCGTGGCCGCTGGACTCGACCCACGCATCAACCTGTGTGTGGTGAACCACCCGGCACTCAGCGACATGGCTGGATATATGGAGAAGGGACGCACGGGAGGCTATCCGCACTTCAACCACATAGAGGGTCTCTACACCCCTGCCACCATTACTACTATGGCCTACTACGACGTGGTGAACTTTGCCCGCAAGGTGCGCGCCACCACCTATATGACCTGGGGCTACAACGACAACGTCTGTCCGCCCACCACCAGCTACGCCGTGTGGAACACGCTGACCTGCGAGAAGGAAGCACTCATCACGCCCATCAATGAACACTGGACCAGCGACGCCACGGAATACGGACATATGGTCTGGATAAAGAATCACCTCAAGTAAACTATGAAACACCTGACACTCCTTCTGCCGTGTGGACTGCGGCGCATGACTACGGCAACGGCTGCCTGCTGGCTGGTGCTGTTCACTGGCTGCACCACTGATGCCTACGACAAGGGCGACGGCACCTATTCCGGACTGCAGGCCGAACTGGCCGACGTGTCCATCACGGCAGACGGGAGTGCGACAGGCTTCGTGACCGACAACGACATTCACTATACGTTTGACACGCCCGTGCAGGTGGCATGGGCAAAAGACGTGGACTCCACCTACCGGGCAGCGGTTTACTTTGAAGACCTCGGAAACGGCACAGCCCAGTGCCTGTCACTGGGGCGCGTACCTACGCTCCGCCCCGTGGAGCACTGGAAGATGTCGGTAAAGGCCGATGACCCCGTGGGCTACGAGAGCATCTGGCCTGCGGGCAATGGTCGCTACGTGAACCTGACACTGCTGCTCAAGTCGGGCGAAGACGGCTCAGACAAACTCCATTCCATTGCCTTAGCACAAGACACGATCATCAGCCACGTCAACGGTTGCCACACTGCCCACTATCGTCTGTACCACGATCAGAATGGTCTTCCACAATATTATACCGACCGTTACTACGTGAGCATCCTGCTGCCCGACACCACGCAACTCGACACCGTCGTGCTGCAGCTAAACACCACGGCAGGCACGATGCGCCGAACCATCCCCGTCAAGTAACGACGGATTGTTCGGAACGTCACACCATCGACGGCTTACGACAACCGCTGCAGTTCTTCGTTGAAAATCGTCTCCAGTTCGTCCAGTTCCTCTTCCGTCGTGGCCCAGCAGGTGACGAAGCGGCAGATGGTGCGCTGGCCGG
This sequence comes from Vescimonas coprocola, assembly GCA_963620725.1. GTDB lineage: Bacteria > Bacteroidota > Bacteroidia > Bacteroidales > Bacteroidaceae > Prevotella. The sequence continues at coordinate 12,005 of CAVFBU010000061.1, read as the reverse complement.
AGGTCTGTCCCCAGTGGGTGAACGTCACGCGCTTGTCCAACGCCTCAACGAGGCGGTTGGGAAGGAGGACAAACTGCTGGTTGGTGGGCGATGCGATGAAGAACTCGAAGCCCATCCGCTCGAACATCCGCTTCATCCGCATAGCCATCGCGATGGCGTGGCGCGAGAGTTCGAGATAGAGGTTGTCGGTGAACAAGGCATCAAACTGCAGTCCGATCAGTGCGCCCTTGGCAATGACCGCGCCGTGCTGCTTCTGTATCGAGAAGAAATGCTTGTGGGCAGGCCGGTTGGTGAACACCACCGCCTCACCGCAGAGTGCCCCAATCTTCGTGCCCCCGAAGTAGAACACGTCACAGTGGCGCGCCAGATAGGGCAGCGTCACATCGTTGCCCTCAGCCATCAGTCCGTAGCCCAGCCGCGCCCCGTCGATATAGAGCGGAATGTCGTAACGCTGGCAGATGCTATAGAGCGTGTCAAGTTCTGCGGCAGAATAGAGTGTGCCCAGCTCGGTGGGAAACGTGATATAGACCAGACCGGGGAACACCGCATGGGCATTGTTGCCGTCGTGCATGAAGTCGTCCAGATACTTGTCGAGCACCTGCGCGTCCATCTTCCCGTTGTTGTCGGGCAGCGTGATAATCTTATGCTCGGTGAACTCCACCGCTCCGGCCTCATGCACATTGATGTGTCCCGTGTCAACACAAATCACGCCCTCATACTGATAGAGCAGCGAGTCGATGGTCGTGGCGTTGGTCTGCGTGCCGCCAGTGAGGAAATAAATCTGCGCTTCGGGCAGTCCGCAAGCCTCGCGGATGCGGTCCTTGGCCCTTTCGGAGTAGCAGTCAAAGCCATACGGCGTGGGTTTGGCTCCGTTGTACTTCACCAGGTTTTCCAGCACCTTGGGGTGCGCACCATTGTTGTAGTCACATTCGAAAGAAATCATAAAGCCTCCAACATTCGTTTGATGACCACAGAACAAGAAATCTCGCGGTTGGCCGCCTCTGGAATCACAATGCTGTCCGCGCTCTCGATGACCTCGTCCGTGACGATGAGTCCACGGCGCACAGGGAGGCAGTGCATAAACTTGGCCTGGTTCGTCCACGCCATGTGTTCTGCGTCAACCGTCCAGCTCCCGTCCTTTGACGTCATCTTTCCATAGTCCGCCGGACACGTCACGCCCGGATTGCTCCAGTTCTTGGCATAGATGAAGTCTGCACCCTCAAACGCCTTCCGCTGGTCGTACTCCACGCGGGCATTGCCCACAAACTGCGGGTCCAGCTCGTAGCCCTCGGGATGCGTCACCACGAAGTCCACGTCGGCGACATTCATCCACTGCGCAAACGAGTTGGGCACGGCCTGCGGCAGGGCGCGGCAGTGGGGTGCCCACGTCAGCACCACCTTCGGGCGCGCCGTCTTCTTATATTCCTCAATGGTTATCAGGTCAGCGAAGGCCTGCAACGGATGCACCGTGGCCGTCTCCATGGCAAACACGGGTTTGCCGCTATACTTGATAAACTGGTTGAGCACCGTCTCTGCGTAGTCGTAGTCGCGGTCAGTCAGCCCGGCAAACGAGCGCACACCAATCATGTCGCAGTAGCAGCCCATCACTGGGATGGCCTCCAGCAGGTGTTCACTCTTGTCGCCATCCATAATCACGCCCCGTTCCGTCTCCAGTTTCCACGCGCCGGCATTGACATCAAGTACGATGACATTCATGCCTAAGTTCATGGCGGCCTTCTGCGTGGAGAGTCGCGTGCGCAGCGAGTTGTTGAAGAAGATCATGAGCAGCGTCTTGTTCTTGCCCAGCGACTGATACTTGTAGCGGTCGTTCTTGATTTCCTTCGCTTCGGCCAGTGCCTGCTCCAGCGGGCCGATATCCTGTACGTTGATAAAACTTTTCATTCGTTGTTAATATTTATGGTTTTTCTAATCCTTTTTCTTTCTGTTGAGCCTCAACGGCGCGTCTGTCCTTCGCCCTCTATAATCCACTTGTAGGTGCAGATTTCCTCCAGCCCCATCGGACCGCGCGGCCCAAGCTTTTGGGTGGAGATGCCAATCTCCGCGCCCAGTCCGAACTGTGCCCCGTCGGTAAACGAGGTGGGGGCGTTCCAATAGACACACGCTGCGTCCACCTCCTGCTGGAACAGCCGGGCGGCAGCCTCGTCTTCGGTGATGATGGCCTCGCTGTGGCCAGAGCCGTAACGCGCGATGTGCGCCAGAGCCTCATCGACGGAAGCCACGGTGCGCACCGCCATCTTATAGTCCATGAACTCCGTGCCGAACGCATCATCGGTGGCCTGCTGCAACAGCGTTGCCGGGTAATGTCCTTGCAACGAACCGTACGCCTCTTTGTCGGCATACAGCACCACCTGTTTGTCGGCCAGCGGTGCCACCAACTGCGGAAGGTCTGCCAATCGTCCGGCATGGACAATCAGACAGTCCAGCGCATTGCATACCGACACGCGGCGCGTCTTCGCGTTGAGCACTATCCGCTGTCCCTTCTGCAAGTCACCAGCCTGGTCGAAATACGTGTTGACCACCCCTGCGCCCGTCTCTATCACGGGAATACGGGCATGGTCGCGCACAAAGTCTATCAGTCGCCGTCCGCCACGCGGAATGCAAAGGTCTATGGTGCCCACGGCATTGAGCATCTCTGCTGTGGCTTCATGCGTGGGTGGCAGTAGCGTCACCGCCCGTGGGTCTATCCCATGGCGTTGCAACACTCCACGAATCAGCTCCACGGCGGCGCGGTTGGAGGCATCAGCATCCCGTCCGCCTTTCAGCACACAGGCATTACCGCTCTTGAAGCACAGGGCAAACACGTCAAACGTAACGTTGGGGCGCGCCTCGTAGACCACGCCAATCACACCGAACGGCACTGTCACTCGGTGCAGGCGCAACCCATTGGGCAACGTGCGTGCCTGGCTGATATGGCCGAGCGGTGACGGCAGTCCCGCCACGTGACGCATATCGGCAGCGATTCCGTCCAGCCGCTGTGGAGTCAGTTGCAGGCGGTCGTAGAGCGGATTATTCTCGTCCATGCGCGCCAAATCACTGGCGTTGGCCGCCAACAACGTATCTTGCTGCGCCACGATGGCTGCGGCCACAGCTTCCAAAACAGCCTTGCGCTCGCCGTCTGTCAGCGTGGGCAGTGCGCGACTGGCCGCTTTCACTTGTTGGAACAGTTCTTTCATCATCCGTTTACTGTTTCTTTTCCGGTGTCGGCACGAACTCTGTGCAGGGCACGTCCTGTTTCCGCGTAGCCAGGTCGACGAGGATGTTGTCGCGCTCGCCGTTGGCGATAATCACGCGGATGCCCCTTTGCGACACCTTCGCCGCCGTAGTGTATTTCGAGTGCATCCCACCCCGTCCAAAGGCACTCTTCTCTGGCTGGATATATTCCGAGAGGTTGCGTCCCGGAGCCACCTCGCGGATGAGTTCCGCCGCAGGGTCGTCGGGATGCGCCGTGAAGATGCCGTCGATATTCGACAGCAGGACGAGCGTCTCGGCTTGCATCATCTGTGCGATGAGACCCGACAGTTCATCGTTGTCGGTAAACATCAGTTCCGTCACGCTCACCGTGTCGTTCTCGTTGACGATGGGCAGCACATCGTTCTCTAACATCACCTCCATGCAGGCCTGCTGGTTGCGGTACTGCTCTCCGGGTTCGAAGTTCTCCTTCATGGTCAGCACCTGCCCGATGTGGATGTCATACTCGCGGAACAGGTCGTAGTAGAGTCCCACGAGTTTCACCTGTCCCACGGCGGAGAACAGCTGCCGCTGCTCCACGGAGTCAAGCAAATGGTCCACCCGAATCTCGCCCCGTCCGCTGGCCATGGCACCCGACGAGACGAGAATCACCTCATGACCATGGCGGCGCAGCCACGCTATCTGGTCCACCAGTGCCGACATACGCGTCACGTCGAGTTTCCCGTCCTCGCGGGTCAGCACGTTGCTGCCCACCTTCACCACGATTCTTTTCATGAACCCATTACCTCCTGCGTTTCATTCCTTGTTTTCCGCATCCTTCTGACGGATTTCCACGCGGCGGATTTTTCCGGAGATGGTCTTCGGTAACTCGTTGACAAACTCAACGATGCGCGGATACTTATAGGGTGCCGTCTCCTTCTTTACGTGCTGTTGGAGTTCCTTGACGAGGTCGTCGCCGGCCTTGTCCTTCCACTCCTTGCCCAGTACCACGGTGGCCTTGACCACCATGCCGCGCACCTCGTCGGGCACACCCGTGATGGCACACTCCACCACGGCAGGGTGCGTCATGAGTGCCGACTCCACCTCGAACGGACCGATGCGGTAGCCGCTCGACTTGATGACATCGTCGATGCGCCCTTCAAACCAGTAGTAGCCGTCCTCATCGCGCCAAGCCATATCGCCCGTATGGTACATCCCATCGTGCCAAGCCTCGCGGGTCAGCTCTGGGTCGCGGTAATACTCCTTGAACAAGCCAATCGGCTTGCGGTCGCCAACGCGCACCACGATCTCGCCCTTCTCGCCGTCTTCGCAGCGCGTACCGTCCGGCTTTACCAGGTCAATGTCATACTGTGCATTGGGCATTCCCATCGAACCTGGTTTCGGGGTCATCCACGGCATAGTGCCCAGTGTCATCGTGGTCTCGGTCTGGCCGAAGCCTTCCATCATCATGATGCCCGTCTTCTCCCGGAACTTGTCGAACACGGCAGGGTTCAGGGCTTCGCCGGCCGTTGTGCAGTATTCGAGCGATGAGAGGTCGTACTTTGAGAGGTCTTCGCGAATCATAAAGCGATAGATGGTGGGCGGAGCACAGAATGAGGTGACGCGGTATTTCTCTATCTGGCGCAGCAGCGTGTCGGCATTGAACTTCTCGTGGTCGAAGACGAACACCGTAGCACCGGCGAACCACTGTCCGTAGAACTTACCCCAGACAGCCTTGCCCCACCCCGTGTCGGCCACGGTGAGATGGAGCGAGTCTTCATGGAGGTTGTGCCAGAACACGCCTGTTGTCAGGTGACCCATGGCGTAGAGGTAGTCGTGAGCCACCATCTTCGGCTCGCCACTCGTGCCACTGGTGAAGTACATCAGCATCGTGTCTTCATTGCTGTTCACGAAGGCCGGGCGTTCGAACCGGGGTGCTTTCGTCCATTCCGTCTGCCAGTCGCGGAAACCTTCCGGGATGGGTTTGCCGTGGTCGGTCACAGCGATGAGTTGCTTCACCGTCGGACTCTCCGGCATGGCCAGCCGGATTTGTTCGGTGACGTATGGGTCGTCCACGCAGATGATGGCCTTGACGCTGGCTCGCGTGTTGCGGTAGACGATGTCGTGCTTGGTCAACATGTGGGTGGCCGGAATGACAATAGCTCCAATCTTGTGCAGAGCCAGCATCACCACCCACCACTCGTAGCGTCGCTTGAGAATCAGCATCACAGGGTCGTTCTTGCCAATGCCCAACGACTGAAGGTAGGCGGCAGCCTGGTCGGTCTGCTCCTTGAGTTGCCGGTAAGTAGTTCGGATCTCGTCCCCTTGGTCGTTGGTCCACAGGATGGCCAGTTTGTCCGGTGCCTCCTCCGCCCACACGTCCATGACATCGTAGGCGAAATTGAAATTCTCCGGAATGATAAACTCCAGATGTTTGTTATAGTCTTCGACGGATTCGAAATGCGTCTGTTTCAAAAATCTTTCTATCATGTCTGTCTTGTCTCTTTAGTTTTCCACCACAAAAGCTAAGAAGCGCACGGGCTTGTTGCCGACGGCCAACATACCATGCGGCTGTCCCGAGTCGAAATAGATGCTGTCGCCCTCCTCCAGACGGATGGTCTTGGAGCCGATGAAGAGGTCCATCGCCCCTTCCAGCACGAGGTTGAACTCCTGTCCTGGGTGCGTGTTCTTATAGATTTTGTGGGCCTCGGGCTTGGGTTCCACGGTGACGATGAACACGTCGGCCTTGTGGTCAACAAAGCCGCTGACCAGGCTCCGATACTGGTAGGCTTTCGTGCGTTCCACACTCATGCCCTGCCCTTTTCTCACCACGAAATACGACTTCATGTGGGGTGCTTCGGCAAACATCAGTTCCTCAGCCGACACGCCGTATTTCCTCGCTATCTTCATGAGCTTCGAGATGGTCACGTCAACCTCTCCGCGCTCTATCTTTTCGTACAGTTCCACACTGACGCCACAGGTCTCCGCCACTTCCTCGGGAGTTAGGTCGAGCACGTCGCGCAGCCCTCTGAGGCGTTCACCGATTTGTTTCAATTGTTCGTCCATAGTCTTATCGTATAAAAAAATTCTATTTCATTCCTGCTTTCAGTCCGCGGATCACCGCCGAGGTAAATCCGGCGTGTTCCATTTCGTTGAGTCCCTTGATGGTCACTCCACCGGGCGTAGTCACCAGGTCGATGGCCTGTTCGGGATGCATCCCACTGGTCTGCAGGAGTTTCACGGCTCCCTGCACGGTCTGCATCACGATGTCCTTGGCCACGTCGGCCTTGAAGCCCAGTTCCACGCCGCCCTCCGAGGCCGCACGGATGTAGCGCATGGCGTAGGCAATGCCGCACGAGGCCAGCGTCGTTCCTGCGGCCAAGTGCTGGAAGTCCGTCAGCAGCGTGCTACCCATCTGGTCGAAGAGTCCTTTGACGCAGGCCGTCTGAGCGTCCGTTGCACCGACGGGCACCATGAAGGTCATGGAAGCCAACTCGGCAATGGCGATATTGGGAATGACGAGGAAGAAGGGCGGTGTGTCGGGCAACGCCTCCCTCACCTGTTCGGGCGAGATACCTGCGGCAATAACCACCAAGAGCTGCTCCTTGGGACGGATGCTGTCCTTGATGCCGGCCAGCACGTCGGCCACGAGCCACGGCTTCACGCACACGCAGACCACATCGGCCTCCTTGGCGGCACAGGCATTGTCCGTCGTGGTGTGGACACCCTTTGCCTTGAATTTCTCCAAGACCTCAGCCGTCGGGTCTGCCACGGTCATCATCTCCGGCTGGACAGCCCCGGCCTTGAGCAGTCCCTCCACGGTAGCTCCGCCCATGGCTCCAGCCCCTATCATTGCTATTTTCATACCGTTGCGAATACGTTGTTGAGTTTTTCGATAAATAGGTCGGCCTCAGCCTTGGTCAGGCAGAGCGGCGGCAGGAGGCGCAGCACATGCGTGCCGGCACAGCCCGTGAAGCAGTGTTCTTTATAGATGAGCGGCTGGCGCACCTCCTTGTGGGGGATGTCGAGATCCACGCCTATCATCATACCGCGTCCGCGCACGTCGAGGATGTGGGGACTACTGAGACCCTTCAGGCGGTCAATGAGATACTGTCCCACCTCGTGGGCGTTCTCCACGAGATGCTCCGTTTCAAACACGTCGAGCACGGCCAGTGCGGCAGCACAGGCCAGATGGTTGCCACCGAACGTCGTTCCGAGCTGCCCGTAGACGGGCTTGAAGTCTGGCGCAATCAGCACGCCGCCCATGGGGAAGCCGTTGGCAATGCCCTTCGCCACGGTGATGATGTCGGGACGGATGTCGAGCCACTGGTGGGCGAAGAACTTACCGCTGCGCCCGTAGCCACACTGTATCTCGTCGCAGACGAGCACCGTGCCGTACTGCTTGCAGAGGCGTTGCAGTCCCTGGGCAAACTCCGCCGTGGCGAGCCGGATGCCGCCCACACCTTGAATACATTCTAAGATGACGGCACACACGTCGCCCTTGGCGAGTTCCTGCTCCCACGCCGCCAAATCGTTCAGCGGCAGGTAGGTCACGTGGCGGTTGGCGTTGATGGGCGCGATAATCTTGGGATTGTCCGTGGCCTCCACGGCGAGCGACGTGCGCCCGTGGAAGGCTTTCTCTGCCGCGAGCACGCGGGTGCGTCCGTTGGTGAACGAGGCGAGCTTCAGCGCATTCTCGTTGGCCTCCGCACCGGAGTTGATGAGGAAGAGCTGGTAGTCATCGTAGCCGGAGAGGCGTCCGAGCCGTTCCGCCAGTTCCACTTGCAGCGTGTTGACCACCGAGTTGGAGTAGAAGCCGAGTCGGTTCAACTGGTCGTTCACCTTTTCTATATAGTGGGGATGGGAGTGGCCGATGGAAATCACCGCGTGGCCGCCGTAGAGGTCGAGGTATTCCTGTCCTTTGTCGTCCCACACGCGACAGCCCTTTCCTTTGACGATGTTCACGTCGAACAGGGGATAGACATCAAAGAGTTTCATTTTCTTGTTTCCTTTCTTATATATATAGATGAGTATTAGAAGGCCGAAGCCTTGAGTCTCAGTCCCGTCCGTTGGTCGAGACCGAACATGATGTTCATGTTCTGCACGGCCTGTCCGACAGCACCCTTGAGCAGGTTGTCAATGACGGAGGTGACGAGGAGCTTGTTGCCGTATTTCTCCACGTGAACCAGTGCCTTGTTGGTGTTGACCACTTGTTTGAGGTCGACGGGCGAGTCGCTGACGTGGGTGAAGGCGGCCTCGCGGTAGAAGTCCTTGTAGGCTTCGGCAATGTCCTCCAGGGGAGCTGGTGTGCGCACCACGGCGGTGCAGAAGATGCCGCGCGCGAAGTTTCCCCGGTAGGGGATGAAGTCGATGTCGGCCTCCAAGTAGCCCTGCACCTGTTGCAGCGACTGCCGTATCTCGGCGATGTGCTGGTGCTGGAAGGGCTTGTAGATGCTGATGTTGTCCGTGCGCCAGGAGAAATGGGTGGTGGCTCCGGGCTTCTGTCCTGCCCCCGTGCTACCCGTGATGGCGTTGACGCTGACGTCTTCCTTCAGCAGGTTGAGGTAGGCGGCAGGCAGGAGCGCGAGTTGGATGGCCGTGGCGAAGCAGCCGGGATTGGCCACATGATGGGCCTGGGCGATTTCGTCGTGGTTGATTTCCGGCAGTCCGTAGACATAGTCGTGGTTGCCCTTGATGCGGAAGTCCTGTGCCAGGTCGATAATCTTGACCCGTTCGGGAATGGTGTGTTCCTTGAGGAACGCCTCGCTCTTGCCGTGGCCGAAGCAGAAGAACACCACGTCGACCTCGTCGAAGGGCATCTGGTCGGTGAAGCGCAGCAGGGTGTCGCCCGTCAGTCCTTCGTGTACATCGCTGACGAGGTTGCCGGCGTTGCTTTCAGAGTTGGCAAACACGATGTTCGCCTCGGGATGGTTGAGCAGCACGCGGATGAGTTCGCCACCCGTGTAGCCTGCTGCTCCAAGTATTCCTATTCTAATCATTTCTTTTGCTTTTTGTTTCGCGTGTCGCCTATTTGCGCTCGTCGGGGTGTGTACCGTAGTAGACGCGGAGCGGCGTGGAGAGCACCTTGATGAAGCCCTTGGCCTCGTCAGCCGTCCATCCGTTCTGGGTCTCGCCGTATTCGCCGAGCTTCGACTTGGTGAGGTCGTTGTCGGAGTCCACACCGACGGTCTCGAAGCCGTAGGGGCGCAGCTTGAGGATGGCCGTTCCCGTCACGTTGCGCTGGCTGGAGGTGAGCATGGCTTCCATGTCGGGCATCACGGGTTCGAGATACTGGCTCTCGTGGAGGAACATCCCGTACCAGTTGGCCACCTGGTCTTTCCAGTACTGCTGCCACTTGGAGAGCGTCGACTTCTCCAGCAGGCGGTGCGCCTCGATGATGAGTTTCGGAGCGGCGGCCTCGAAGCCCACGCGTCCCTTGATGCCGATGATGGTGTCGCCCACGTTAGCGTCGCGCCCGATGGCGTAGCTGGCTCCGATTTCCTCTATCTTCTGGATGGCCTTCACTTTGTCGGTGAACGCCTCGCCGTTGACGGCCACGATCTCGCCCTTGTCGAACGTGATGGTGAGCTGCGCCTCGGGTTCCTTGGCCGTCACGTGCTTGAGGTAGGCTTCCTCGGGCAGTCCCTGCGTAGGGTCGAGCAGTTCGCCACCGCAGATGCTGGTGCCCCAGATGCCTACGTTGTACGAATACTTCAGTTTGGCAAAGTCGGCCGAGAAGCCGTGCGCGTTGAGGTAGTCCACCTCCTCCTTGCGCGTCAGCTTCTTGTCGCGCGTCAGCGTGATGATTTCCGTGCCGGGAGCCATCACGAGGAAGGTCATGTCGAAACGGATCTGGTCGTTGCCGGCTCCCGTCGAGCCGTGGGCAATGGCGTCTGCCCCGATTTCCTTGGCGTAGCGCGCAATGGCAATGGCCTGGAAGATGCGCTCCGAGCTGACGGAGATGGGGTAACAGTTGTTGCGGAGCACGTTGCCGAAGATCATGTATTTCAGCGACTTCTCATAGTACTCCTGCGTCACGTCGAGGGTGACGTAAGCCTTCGCACCTAACTTGAAGGCGTTCTTCTCGTTGGTTTCCAACTGCTGTGGGCTGAATCCGCCCGTATTGGCGCAGGCAGCATAGACGTCCCAGCCGTCCTGGGCCAGTTTCATCACGGTGTAGGAGGTGTCGAGTCCTCCGGAAAAAGCGACTACTACTTTCTTGTTTTCCATATCCTTGTCTTCGTTTTCTTTATATTCGTTGTTGTGTCTGTTGCTTCATTTGTCCTGCTCCATGGCCTTGATGCGCTCCATCACGGTCTCGGGAATCTTGACGGGCAGGTGCTCCTCGGGGTCGTAGAGCATGGCCGTACAGATGCAGTATTTTCGACCGGTGCGGTGCAGCACGTCCACATTGACGCAGCCCTCGCAGCCGCGCCAGAAGGCCTCGTCGTCGGTGAGGTCGGCAAAGGTGACGGGCTGGTAGCCCAGGTGCGTGTTCATGGCCATCACCGCCGCTCCACTGGTCAGCGAGAAGATTTTGGCGTGCGGCCAGCGCACACGGGCCAGCGAGAACGTCAGGTCTTTGATGCGCCGCGCCACACCGAGTCCCCGGAAGTCGGGGTGTACGATGAGTCCCGAGGTGGTGACGTATTTCTTGTTGCCCCACGTCTCGATGTAGCTGAACCCGGCAAAGCGTCCCTCCGACAGGGCAATGACGGCCTTCGCCTCCTTCATCTTCGTGGTCAGATACTCGTGGGTGCGCTTGGCAATGCCCGTGCCGCGCACCTTGGCAGCGTCGGCAATGGTCTGGAGGATGGTGTCCACATACACCTCGTGCTCCGGACCGGCCACGATGACTTCTATTTCCTTGTGGTCTGTCGTTTCCTTCTGTTGATTCTGTTCCATGGCTGTTTATTTCATGTTCGGCACCACTTCACTCAGTGCGTCGACGATTTGCTGTGTGGGCACGCCCTGGCGGACAACGATGAGTATGGTGTCGTCGCCGGCTATCGTGCCTAAGATGTCTTCGATGTTGCTGTTGTCAATGTTGTAGGCAATGCTGCTGGCGTAGCCGGGACGCGTCCTGAGGACTCCGATATTGCCGGAGAACGTGATGCTCAGAAAGCCTGGCACTTCCAACATCTCGCGGAGGCTGTGGGGCGTTCCAACGCGCTTGTACATGGTGTCGTTGGGCAGCACGTAGACGTAGTTGCCGCGCATCGTGGCGGCCTTCGCCACCTTCAGCTGCTTGAGGTCGCGGCTCAGCGTAGCCTGCGTGAGGGTGAAGCCTTCGCGCTTCAGGGCGGACAGGAGTTCCTCCTGACTGCCAATCTCCTGACTGGAGATAATCATGCGAATGGCCTCCAAACGGTCGTTCTTAATCTTCATGCGAGTATATTTATTCGTTTTGCGGTGCAAAATTATACAATTCTACGCACACCAACAAATATTTCTGCCTTTTTTTATGCATCACACCTAAAAATCCTCTAATGCGCCCGTTTTTTTCTGCGAACCCTACTGCATAAATCTTTTTATACTACGATAAAAACTCCGTTCCGTGTCACGGAACGGACATTCCGCGTCAGCGAACGCACATTCCGTGACACGGAACAGACATTCCGCGACACGGAACGAAAATTTCTGTTAAGCATAAAAACAAATTCACAGCGCGTTTCCTATTTCTTTTTCCTACCGTTTAACAAAGTTTAAGGGGGGGGGGGTGGCGACCATGCGGTTTTTATTTTGTACCTTTGCAGCCCGAAAAAAAATAAAAGATTCGATATTAAGGACAAAATCTATGAAACACAAGAAAAACT
>CAVFBU010000060.1:0-14612 GCA_963620725.1 Vescimonas coprocola | reverse complement strand
ATTTTTGGTTCTCCAAGCATATTCATTGCTGGAAATGGCCATCGCCGCGCGTCAAGACCCCCATTCGGAAGTGAATGGACCCGTTGACGTGCGTCAATGCCCCCATTCGGAAGTGAATGAACCCTTTGACGTGCGTCAATGCCCCCATTCGGAAGTGAATGGACCCTTTGACGTGCGTCAATGCCCTCATTCGGAAGTGATTGGACCCTTTGACGCCCGTCAATACCTCCATTCAGAAGTGAATGAACCCTTTGACACCCGTCAACGCCTATTTCCAGAAATGGATGAGCCTGTATGGCGGCGTTTTTGCGCTTTTTCGCATGGTATTCACGCTATTTTCACCTGAATCGTCAAAAAAGTCAAAAAAAGTTTTGCCGTATTCGATATTCTTCGTAAATTAGCCGCGCAAAACAAGGAGAGTCCTGTAATGCACGTGTGTATTTTTTTTTGTGAACAATGAAGTATTTAGAATCATGGCAAAGAGGAAGATCAATACTATTAGCCTGCCGCGCATGAACAATGGCGCGCACATTGAATACGCAAGTGTCATACTTGCAAGTGTACAATCCCAACTGCAAACGGAGGCGGAGCCGCTGATTGCCGGGCGCATCGCTGCGTTCGCCGAGGCCGTCGCTGCCGAAGACCGGGCACTGAAGATTTCAGCCAAGAGCCTCGTCACAGACGACATCGAAAAGGCCGACGACGACCGCTGTGCCCTCTACATCGGCTACAAGAAGGCGGTGGCAGGCTTTCGGAACGTGACGGACACTGGCATAGCGCAGGCCGTAAAGGTGCTGAACCAGCACATCAGTGACTACGCCATCAAGGTCAAGGCGCAGAGAGACCAGAAGACGGGTCTCTTGGCCCACTTCATCGACGACCTGGAGGGGAAATATGCCGACCATGTGGCCGCACTCGGCCTCACCGTCATCGTCAACTGCATGAAGGAGGCCAACGGGCGCATCCGCACGCTCATCCGACAGCGCAACAACGAGCGGATGGGCATCGTCGTTGGCGCACTGAGGAAGGCACGCGCCAAGACCGATGCCGCCTACCACGACCTGATAGACATGGTGAACGCACTCGCCTTCGTCAATGGTGGCGCGGCCTACGAGCCTTTCATCGACTATGTGAACACGGAAATCGCGCGCTACAAGTGCGAGGTGCTGAACCAGAAGGCCTCAGCCACCGACACCTCCGCCGATGAAGTGATGTGCGCTTCCGCTTTGCGGAAAACTCGTTTTAATTCACTGGAAACATATATTTTCAGCTCCAGGCGTGTGCTTTTTCGGAAGAAATTGCTAACTTTGCCCGGAAAAGAAAGAAATGACGACGATGAAGCAATACAAGACCTACATCTTCGACCTCGACGGCACGCTGCTCAATACGCTCGGCGATTTGGCCACCGCCACCAACTATGCCCTTCGGCAGTTCGGAATGCCCGAACACAGCGTGGACGACATTCGCCGCTTTGTGGGCAACGGCATCCGGCTGCTCATGGAGCGCGCCGTGCCCGACGGGGCTGACAACCCCCAGTTTGAGGCGTGTTTCGACACCTTCCGCCAATACTATATGGAGCACTCGCTGGACACCACGGCACCCTACGACGGCATTCCAAACCTCATCCACGCGCTGCACCAGCGCGGCAGCAGGATGGCCGTGGTCAGCAACAAGTTCTATGCCGCTACCAAGGAGCTGGTGGCTCACTTCTTCCCCGAGATTCCAGTGGCCGTAGGCGAACACGAGGCGGAGGGCATCCGCAAGAAGCCCGCCCCCGACACCGTCGATGAGGCCTTCCGCCTCTTGGGCGTAGGCAAGGACGAGGCTGTCTATGTGGGCGACAGCGACGTAGACCTTGCCACGGCACGCAACAGTGGTCTGCCGTGCATCAGTGTGCTGTGGGGCTTCCGCGACCGCCAGTTCCTGGCCGAGCACGGAGCCACCACTTTTGTCAACCATCCGATGGACATCATCATGGAACCCTAATCCGCAGGCGGCTTTATGCAAGTAGTTTACGAAGACAACCACCTCATCGTCGTCTACAAGAACAGCGGCGAAATCGTACAGGGTGACAAGACGGGCGACACCCCACTGTCGGAAACCGTTATGGCCTACATCAAGGAGAAATACCAAAAACCGGGAGCCGTGTTCCTCGGTGTGGTTCATCGGTTGGATCGTCCCGTCAGTGGACTGGTGCTGTTTGCCCGCACCTCCAAGGCCCTGTCGCGCCTCAATGCGATGTTCCGCAATGGCGAGGTCCACAAGACCTATTGGGCACTGGTGCAGTCTGCCGCCATGGCCGACACCGCCCCCGTCACCGTCACCCACTGGCTGACGCGCAACGAGAAGCAGAACAAGTCGTACGCCTACGACCACGAAGTGCCCGGTTCCAAGAAAGCCGTCCTGCGCTATCGTGCCATCGGAAGAACCGACCGCTATCAGTTGTTGGAGGTGCAGCTGCTTACGGGTCGCCACCACCAGATACGCTGTCAGTTGGCCGCCTTGGGAATGCCCATTCGCGGAGACCTGAAATACGGGGCGCGGCGCAGCAACCCCGATGGCAGCATCTCGCTCCTCTCGCGCCGCATGGCGTTTGTCCACCCCGTCTCCAAACAGGAGATAGTGCTCGACTCACCGTTGCCCGATGAACCCATCTGGAATAACATCCTCTTTTTTGACAACCCATGAAGAAAGCACGCTGGTGGATTATCGGTATTCTGTGCAGCCCCGTCCTGTTGACGCTCGTTTTGGCACTGCTGCTCTATCTGCCTCCAGTACAGCACTGGATGGTAGATAGGATGGCTAAGGCAGCATCCGAAGCAACGGGACTTACCGTCACAGTGGATCGGGTGCGTCTGGCCTTTCCGCTGAACCTCGGTGTCGGTGGTGTACAGGTCATCGGAACAGACTCCGTCACGGGACAGCCCGACACCCTGGCCAGCGTGGAGCGCACCATCGTTGATGTGCAGCTGTGGCCCTTGCTGGAAGGACGCGTGGTCGTCAACGGACTGGAGGTGAACCATGCCCACATTCATACGGCAGGACTGATAGCCGCCGCCCGTGTGAAGGGAGAGATAGGTCGTCTCCGGCTGGCCAGTCGCGGCATAGACCTTGTCCACCAGACCCTGCAACTCAATGGGGCACTGCTGGAAGACTGCCGCTTGGACATTGCCCTCAACGACAGTGTGCCGGAAGACACGACCACCACGGAAAACCATTGGCGCATCATGGCAGACAGCATCGTGGTGCAGCGGACATCGCTGGTGCTCCATACGTCCGGCGACACGATGCAGGTGAGAGCTGGGCTGGGTCGCCTCCGTGTGCGGCAGGCCGACCTCGACCTCGGCACACAGACCTATCAGGTGGCGGCGGTCGACTGGGAACAGGGCACGCTGCGTTACGACAACCATTTTGAACCCATGACCGATGGCCTGGATGCCAACCACCTGTCACTGGACGGCATACGCCTTGGCCTCGATAGCCTGTACTTCCACGACAACATCGTACGCCTGTCGTCGCTCCGATTGCAGACCCCCAGCTCCGATGTCCGTCTGAAACTGGAGCTGCCCCTCTCGCTGATGGACGAAGGCTCGAAGGAACAGATGCGGCTCCGGTTGGACGCGCAATTAGGACGGCAGGACTTGATGCGCTTTATGGGTGCGATGCCGGCGGACTTCCAGCGGCGGTGGCCTTACTATCCGCTCTCCGTCAGCGGTTCGCTGTCGGGCAATCTGACCTATATGGACGTGACCGACCTCTGCCTCTCGCTGCCCACGGTGTGCTACGCCAAGGCCGAGGGGTTCGTGGCCCATGTCAGCCGTCCAGAGCTGTTGCGCACCAAACTCAACTTTCTGGTGGAGACGGGTAATCTGTCGCCAGTCATCGGCCTGCTGCCCAAGGACCTCCAAAGGAATTTCCACATTCCGCACAGCATCACCGCCCGAGGACAGGTGGCGGCCGAAGGCACGCACTATACGGCCGATGTGACCTTGCGCGAAGGACAGGGAATGGTCAAGGCGAAAGGGTCGCTGGACACCCAACGTATGGCCTATGCCGCCGATGTGCAGGTGAACCGCCTCAACCTCCACCATTTCATGCCCCACGACTCCATCTACCGTGTGTCGGCCAGTGCCCACATGAAAGGGCAGGGAATGGACTTGTTTTCACCACACACCATGGCGCAGGCCGATGTGCAGTTGGATGCGCTGGACTATGGGACACAGACCATTGACGGTGTGCAGGCCACCCTCGACCTGCGCAAGGGCGTGCTCCATGCCGCTGTGGACAGTCGCAGTCCGTTGGCCACGGGACTTGTCACGCTTGATGCGCTGATGAGCAAGCAACGCCTGCAGGCCACGCTGGCCACCGACCTCCAGCATCTCGACCTCTGTCGGTTGCAACTGGTAGAAAAACCCCTAACCGTTGGACTCTGTGGCCACATCGATGTCACCAGCAACCTGCAGAACACCCACTATGTCAACGGCACATTCAACGACCTGACCATCCGTGACTCGGTGCGTGTCTATCGTCCTCGCGACATCACCCTCTTTGCCAACCTGAAGCCCGACACCACGGAAGCCCGTTTGGAGTGCGGCGACTTCCAAGTGCAGCTCAATGCTGCCGGCAGTTACGGCCAGTTGGCGCAGTCGCTGACGCAGGTCTCTGACTCGGTGCTGGCACAGATGGAGCATAAGATCATCAACCAGTCGGCCATCCGCCGCCTGCTGCCCGTGATGCGTCTCCATGTGGCGAGCCAAAGCGACAATCCCATCGCCAATCTGCTGAGGATAGGTATGGATGTCAGCTACAAAGACCTCCATTTCGACGTAGAGACAGCACCCGGTGTGGGCATCAACGGCGATGGTTACATCCACTCGCTGGTCTACGACGGAATGCGCCTCGACACCATCAACCTGAGGCTCCTGCAGTACAAGGAGCAGCTGGCGTTCCACGGCCAGATACGTAACAACAGGCGCAATCCGCAGTTTGTCTTCAACACCGTGTTCAACGGTGTGGTGCAGGAGCGCGGTGCCTCCATCGGACTGCGCTACTACGATGACAAAGACCGCTTGGGCGTGCGCATCGGTGCCAAGGCCGAGATGGTGGACAGCGGCATCAGCATCCGTCTGCTGCCCGACCGCCCTACGCTGGGCTACAAGGAGTTTTCCCTCAACCCGGACAACTATATCTTCCTTGGTGCCGACAACAGGGTGAAGGCCCATGTCAACCTCATAGCGGATGACGGCACGGGCGTGAAGGTCTATTCGACCGACAGCGACCCCGAAGCCCTGCAGGACATCACGGTCAGCATGAACCGCTTCAACTTAGCTGGACTCACCGCCGTACTGCCCTATGCCCCTCGGCTGGGTGGACTGATGGAGGGCGACTGTCATGTGGTGCAGCATCCCTCCGGGCATTTCTCCGTGGTGGGTAATGTGGCCGTCAGCGACATGACCTACGAGGGATGCCGCTGGGGCAACATGGGTACGGAACTAATCTATCTACAGAAAGAGGACGATGCACACGCCGTGGAGGCTCGCCTGATGAAGGACGATGAAGAGGTGGGCGTGCTCTCCGGCACCTACTATAATGCTGGCGACGGTTCGCTCGATGCCGTGCTTCAACTGGAACGCCTGCCGCTCAGTTTGGTCAACGGCTTCGTGCCCAACCAGATTGCCGGACTGGAGGGTTCTGCCGACGGACAACTGACCATCAAGGGCGCACTCGCCAGTCCGCAGGTCAACGGTGAGCTGATGCTGGAGAACTCCTGGCTGGTCAGTGTGCCGTATGGCCTTCGGCTGCGCTTCGACGATGACCCCGTGCGCATCGTGGACTCCAAACTGCTGCTTGAGAATTTCAATGTCTATGCCTACAATGACAATCCACTCACCATCATGGGCTATGTCAACTTTGCAGACCCGGCCCACACCACGGTGGATATGCGGATGAGGGCTGCCAACTGCCAAATCATCAATGCCAAAGAGAACGCCAGGAGCGAAGCCTACGGCAAGGCTTTCGTCAATTTCATGGGGCGCATGAACGGTGAACTGGACAACCTGTCCATGCGCGGCAAGCTCGATGTGCTGGGCACCACCGATATGCGCTACATCCTGCGCGACTCACCGCTGTCTACCGACAACCAACTGGACGAACTGGTGAAGTTCACCGATTTTAGCGATACCCTGCAGACCGTAGTGAGTCGTCCCGACTTGACGGGCTTCAACATGAACCTAACGATGGAGGTGTCGCAGGGTGCGCACATCATCGCCTACCTCAATGCCGACCACTCCAACTATGTGGACCTGACGGGCGGTGGCACGCTACGCATGACCTATAGTCCGGCCGACAACCTGCAGCTCACGGGGAAATACACGCTGAGCAACGGCGAGATGAAATACTCGCTGCCCGTCATTCCGCTCAAGACCTTCGTGATCCAGGACGGCTCGTACATCGAATTCACCGGCGACATAATGAACCCCACGCTCAATATCACAGCCACCGAACAGACCAAAGCCACCGTGACGGGAAGCAACGGGGTGGGGCGCAGCGTGGAGTTCGACTGCGGCGTGGTCATCACACGCACGCTGAACAACATGGGACTGGAGTTCACCCTCGACGCGCCCGAGGACATGCAGCTACACAGCGAGTTGCAGGCCATGGGCGTGGAGCGTCGCGGCAAGCTCGCTGTGTCGATGCTGACCACGGGGATGTACCTCTCCGAGGGCAACACCGGGGCGTTCTCCATGAACTCGGCACTCAGCTCGTTCCTCAACGCCGAAATCAACCAGATTACGGGTAATGCCCTGCGCACCCTTGACCTCTCCTTCGGTCTCGACAACGCGACCGATGCCTCGGGCAATATGCACACCGACTACTCGTTCAAGTTTGCCAAGCGCTTCTGGAACAACCGCCTCAAGGTGTCGGTGGGCGGCAAGGTGTCGTCGGGCAGCGACTACCAGCGTGCTGCGGAGTCGGTGTTCGATAACGTGACGCTGGAATACCGTCTTGACGACACAGCCAACAAATACCTAACGTTCTTCTACGACAACAATGCCTACGACTGGCTGGACGGCTATACGCAGAAATATGGGGCGGGCTTCGTCTGGCGGCGCACGCTGCAGAACTTCGGTGACCTGATTCGCTTCCGCAGTGGACGTACGCCGCTGTTCGCACCGAGACAGCCTCGTGCTGACAGTCTGCGCGTGGACAGTGTCCGGGTGGGGAACGTAAAACCATAAACATTCCATGACCATGATGTATTCCAACATACAACGATACCTTTGCCTGGCGGCCTTCGCGCTATTGCTCGCTGGTTGCAGTATGACCAAGAGCGTGCCCGATGGCGACCGACTCTTCGTCGGACTGACCAAGATTGACTATGCGGACTACGAGCAGAACGACAACTTCGACGCGACGCGGGAGGAGGTCGAGGCCGCCCTTGCTACAGCTCCCAATGGTGCCCTGTTGGGCAGTAGCTACCACCGCCTGCCATTCTCGTTTGGCGTGTCGGTGTGGAATGTATTCTCGACCGACAGTTCCGCTTTGGGTCGCTGGATGAACAAAACCTTCGGCAAGCAGCCCGTACTGATGTCGTGGGTCAATCCCGAGCTGCGCGCCCAGGTGGCCAGAAACGTGCTGCGGAGCCACGGCTACCTGCATGGTCAGGTCGAGGCGGAGGTGGTGGCGCAGTCCAATCCGAAGACGGCCAAGATTGGCTATAAGGTGTCGCCCGGCCACCTCTTCACGCTGGACAGCGTGCGCTACGTGGGCTTCGATGCCGAGGCGGACAGCCTCGTCCGTGCCGACTCTGCCGCCGCCCTCGTGCGCAAGGGAGACCCCTTCGGGGTGAGTCGTCTTGATGCGGAGCGCAGTCGCGTCAGCACGCTGCTGCGCAACAGCGGCTACTACTATTACCAGCCGGGTTACGCGTCCTATCTGGCCGACACCTTTGCTGTTGACGGCAAGGTGCAGCTGCGCTTCCAACTGGCCGAGGAAACCCCACAGCAGGCGCGCCATAAGTGGTACGTTGGGCGTGTCAACATCAATATGCGTAAGACCTTCGGTGAGCGCTACACCGACTCCATCCGACACCGCTACTTCACCGTGCGTTACGCCGGGAAACGGCCACCCATCCGGCCGCGTGTCATCATGGCCGACCTGAAAATCCGGCCGCGACAGCTCTACAGCTACGACAATTATGTGCGGAGTGCCCAAAAACTCAATGCCATGGGGCTGTTCTCTTCCACCGAGTTCCAGTTCACACCGCGCAACAGTTCGCTCTCGTGCGACACGCTCGACCTGACAATCAACTGCACCTTTGACAAGCCCTGGGACTCGTATATCGAAACCAATTTCAACGGCAGTGCCATCGGACGTGTCGGTCCTGAGGTCAAGTTGGGACTGGTGCGCCGCAATGCCTTCCGTGGCGGTGAGAAGATTGACGTGTCGGTACACGGCTCGTATGAATGGGCTACGAATGGTAGTGCCAGCATGAGTGATTATGAGTATGGCTTCGATGCCGCCATTGAGTTTCCGCGGCTCATCGCACCCTATTTCGGAGGCAACAGCAGCCGACGACGCCGACTGCCCGACGGACGCACCGTGCGCCTACCGCGTCGCTTCTATGCCGCGCCGTCCACTGTGGCCAAGGTGTCGTCGAACACCATCCGCCGACCGGGCTATTACAAGATGCACATCGTGAGTGGCAAGTGGGCATACAGCTGGCAGACCACTGCCACCTCGCGCCACGAACTCACGCCGCTCATGGTGAAATACCAGTTTATGAACAGCCATACGGCAGCGTTTGACAGTGTGATGGAAGAGAATCCCTACCTCCGCGCCACCATGCAGGACTATTTCGTGCCGGAGATACGCTACACCTATACTTATACCAGTCCGTCCACGCTGCTCCATCCTGTGCGCTGGACCACCACGGTGTCGGAGTCGGGCAACCTGACCTCGCTGGTACTGACGGCCTTTGGCCGGAAATGGAGCGACAGTGGCAAGAAACTCTTCAAGAATCCCTATTCACAGTTTGTCAAGGTGGAGACAGATTTCACCAAGACCTGGACACTCAATGGCTCCTCGCAGTTGCTGGCGCACGTCAATGCAGGACTGCTCTATTGCTTTGGAAACAGCGACTGGGCACCCAACAGCGAGCTGTTCTATGTGGGCGGTGCCAACAGCATCCGTGCCTTCTCGGTGCGCGGCATCGGTCCTGGCAGCTTCCCCGGTATTGATGACAAGGCCATGTCGTACCTCATGCAGAACGGTGACATCAAGCTGGTCTGCAACATGGAGTACCGCCGCCGCCTCTTTGGCAGTCTCTATGGGGCACTGTTCCTCGATGCTGGCAACGTCTGGAACTTCCGTGACAACTACGGCACCTCCGTTCCCTATGCCACCACGAAGTTCAAACTTCACCATCTGCTGCGAGAAATGGCGGTGGGCACGGGAGTCGGCCTGCGCTATGACCTTGACTTTCTGGTGCTACGCCTCGACTGGGGCATCGGCATCCATGTGCCCTACGACACGGGGAAGAGCGGACTCTACAACGTCGATGGCTTCAGCAAGAACCAAACCCTCCATTTCGCCGTTGGCTATCCGTTCTGAGATAACTGAAGAATCGGTAAGGATGAACGAATAAAAATAAACGGGCGTTTATTTTGTATTTCTCTCGGTTTGCACTACCTTTGTAAACGGAAACAGTTAATAGTTAAGAAATGAACAACTCTACAAACAAGTGTATCGCCCTGTCGTACAAGCTCTATGTGTACGGCGATGATAGAAGAGAACTGGTGGAAGCAACGACAGCCGACAAGCCCTTCCGCTTTATCAGTGGATTTGGTTTTGCCCTTGATGCCTTTGAACAGAAGGTGACGGCTATGGAGAAGGGCACAAAGTTTAACTTCTCGCTCTCTAAGGAGGAGGCTTACGGCGATTACGACGCACAGCAGGTAACAACGGTGGACCGCACGGTGTTCTGCATTGATGGAAAATTCGATGACGAACACGTCTACACGGATGCTATTGTACCCTTGCAGAACGCAGAAGGACAGCGCTTCTACGCGCGTGTGGTGGAGATGGACAATGAAAAGGTCAAACTTGACATGAACCATCCCCTTGCCGGGAAAACCCTCCATTTTGAAGGTGAGGTTTTGGAAAACAGGGATGCCACGGAGGAAGAAGTGAAGCAGTTGATTGCCCATCTGAGCGGTGGCGAGTGCGGCTGCGGCGGACATTGTGGTGGCGGCGAGTGCAGTTGTGGCGGACACTGCCATGAGGACTGACCATTAAAACGGCTTGTAAGGTGAGAAACACGTTTGGACATCTTTTCACGCTGACCACGTTTGGCGAGAGCCACGGGGAGGCTGTAGGCGGAGTGGTGGACGGAATGCCGGCTGGTATTCTGATTGACACGGCTTTCATACAGCAGGAACTGGACCGCCGGCGACCGGGACAGAGCAAGATAACCACAGCTCGACAGGAGGCCGACCGGGTGGAGTTGCTCAGCGGTATTTTTGAACAACGCTCCACGGGCTGTCCCATCGCCTTTATGGTTCGTAATACCAACCAGCACTCATCGGACTACGACAACCTTCGTGACGCTTTCCGCCCGTCGCATGCCGATTATACCTACCAGCAGAAATATGGGGTGAGGGACTATCGCGGCGGCGGCAGGTCGTCGGCACGCATCACCATTGCCCGTGTGGTGGGTGGCGCATTAGCTAAGTTGGCATTGCAACAGTTAGGCATCCGTGTGGAGGCATACACCTCGCAGGTGGGAGACATCCGTTTGGAACACGACTATACGTACTATGACCTCAGCCTGCGTGAGAGCAATGCCGTGCGCTGTCCGGACAGCAAGAAAGCCGCCGCGATGGAACGCTTGATAGCATCGGTGAAGGAGGACGGCGACACGGTAGGCGGCATCATCACCTGTGTGGTGAAGGGGTGTCCGGCAGGGCTGGGCGAACCCGAATTCGGTAAGCTCCACGCCGTCCTTGGTGCAGCCATGTTGGGCATCAATGCCGCCAAGGGATTTGAGTACGGCGAGGGCTTCGGTTGTGTGGCCTCGCGTGGTTCGCAGCAGAACGACCGCTTTGTTACCCATGGTGGCCGCGTCACGACACAGACCAACCACAGCGGCGGCATTCAGGGCGGCATCAGCAATGGTGAAGACATTTACTTCCGTGTCGCCTTCAAACCCGTGGCCACCATTCTGCACGAACAACAGACGGTGGATGCTGCCGGAAATCCTACCACGCTGTCTGTGCGTGGCCGTCACGACCCGTGCGTGTTGCCGCGTGCAGTGCCCATCGTAGAAGCCATGGCGGCCATGACCATCCTTGACTACTACTTGCAGAACAAGGCTGTGACCCTGTGATGCTATCGTCCGTAAGGGCAGAGTTCGCGGATGAGGTCTGGCCGTCCGATGCGGCGCAGGCTCTGCATGATGGCTCTGCGCTCTTCGGGCTTGTACCAGAAGAAATACTGTCGTTGGGCCAGTTTTTCCCTTTGGCTGTGCGCGCTGTAAACGGGCTGGAGCGTGTAGGGATCGTAACCCGTGTACCACGTCTCGGTGGACACCGTCATGGGGGTGGGGGTGAAGTCCTGCACCTGTTCCAAACGAAAGTCGAGACGCTTGGTCAGAATGGCCAGTTCGGCCATATCAGCCTCGGTACAGCCCGGATGGCTGGAGATGAAATAGGGGATGAGCTGCTGGTTGAGGTGTGCTTCCCGGTTGATGCGGTCAAAGAGGCGTTTGAAGTCGTTGAACTGTCGGAACGAAGGTTTCCGCATCAGTTGCAGTACCTTGTCGCTGGTGTGTTCCGGTGCTACCTTCAGACGTCCGCTGACGTGACGGGTGATGAGTTCGCGGGCATATTCTAATGCGGCCTTGTCGCAGCGTTCGTCGTTGTTGCGGTGCAGGATGAGGTCGTAGCGCACGCCGCTACCGATAAAACTCTTTTTGATGCCAGGAAGGGCATCGACGGAGCGGTAGATGTCAAGAAGAGCCGTATGGTCGACAGTCAGATTGGGGCAGACCTGCGGATGGATGCAGCTGGGACGTTTGCATTTCGCACAGGCGTTGAGATTACGTCCGTGCATACCATACATATTGGCGGAGGGACCGCCGAGGTCGGAGAGGTAGCCCTTGAAGTCCGGCATTTCCGTAATCCTTCTGACCTCGCGGAGGATGCTCTGCTTGGAGCGGCACGCGATGAACTTGCCCTGATGGGCGGAGATGGTGCAGAAGGCGCAGCCGCCGAAACATCCACGATGGATATTGACGGAGAATTTAATCATCTCGTAGGCCGGGATGCGTTTGCCGTTGTATTTGGGGTGTGGCTGTCGCGTATAGGGCAGGTCGAATGAGGCATCCAGTTCTTCTTGAGTCATCGGCGGATAGGGTGGGTTGACCACGGTAAACTGGTCGCCGATAGCCTGAACCAGTCGCCGTGCGTGCATCATGTTCGACTGCTCCTCGATGTGCCGGAAGTTCTCAGCCTGCTTCCGCTTGTCGCGCAGACATTCTTCATGGCTGTGGAGCACGATGTCCTGCTCGTTGATGGACTTGGAGAAATCGTTGCGACGAGCCAGGTAGACAATCTGCGGCAAGTCGTGGAGCGCCGCAACGGGGTTCCCCTCGTCCAGACTACGCGCTATCTCAAGAATGGTTTTCTCGCCCATCCCGTAGGAGATAAGGTCTGCTGGTGCATCGCAGAGCAGACAAGGGCGGAGCCGGTCTTGCCAATAGTCGTAGTGGGTCAGCCGTCGCAGGGAGGCCTCGATGCCTCCTAACACGATAGGTACATCGGGGAAGAGCTGGCGGAGAATCTTGCTGTAGACGATGGTGGGATATTCCGGGCGCACATCGTGTCGTCCGTCGGGGGAGTAGGCATCTTCGGAGCGCAGTCGCTTGTTGGCCGTGTATTTGTTGACCATGGAGTCCATACACCCCGGTGAGATGCCGAAGAACAGGCGCGGTCGCCCCAGTTTCTTAAAGTCGCGGAAGTCGCCATGCCAGTCGGGCTGCGGCACGATGGCCACTTTATACCCCGCCGCTTCGAGTGTTCTGCCGATGACGGCAGCACCGAACGATGGATGGTCCACATAAGCATCGCCGCTGAACAGGATGACATCCAGTTCTGTCCAACCGCGCAGTTCTACTTCCTTCTTCGTCGTGGGAAGGAAGTCTGTCAGTAGGTATTTTTCGTTTGCCAAGGTGTGTGTCAGTTGAGGGGCGTGCCCTGCATGATGGCAGGGTCAGCGTCGTGCGTGTCTTTTTTTTGGTTCTTCCAGTTGATGAACAGCAGGATGAGCTGTTGCAGTCCGAAGGCTTTCATGTTGTGGTGATAGATAACGTCAAGACATAGGTCGAGGAGAGCCTTGTCCGTCGCAGCTTCTGATTCCAGCAGTGCGCGGATGTTCAACTTGAGTTTGTCGAGCACAGGTTCATCGATGTAGCCGTTGGAGTCGATGAGATCGCGGAAGAGTTGGTACTTCTCAATGGTTTCAAGGTGCTGTTCACCGACTTCGATGCTGCGAGTACCAGAGAGGTTGCTTTGGATTTTGTACATGGTTGGTTCGTGTTTTATGGTTTTTGGATGAGAAACTGGAGGATGCCGCGCATAATGGAACAGCGCGTTTCCTCGCTCTTGATACATTCAAAGGGGAATCCGATGGTCAGTGTACGGTAGTCATCGCCTTGGTAGGCCACTGCGGCTGACTGTCCGTCGGCATAGCACATGGCAGAGAAGGCCTTCTCTGTGGTGGGACTGATCACGTCGGCAGACACTGCAGCATAGTGTTCTTCGTTCATCTGGTGGTAAAAGTCGAAAACTGTACCCAGTCCTTTCACCGTGTCATTCTCTGCCCGGTAGGGCTGAGCACTTTGGCATTTAAGGAGCTCGGCGAGCATCTTCTTTTCGCGACTGGTCTTCATGTCCGTGCCGACATACGCGCCGCTGACCAGTAGCGAGCCGCCTTCCTTGGCGTATTGGCGCAGCTGTTGCTGCAACTCGGGTCTCATGGCTTTGTACGGCACCAGACTGTGTCCGTCGTCATATTCCAGTCCCAATACAAGGTCAACCACGGAGTATGGTGTTAGTGTGACCTGTTTGTTTTCAATCGCATCGACCGATGCGCTCACGATGTTGTATTCACCGGTGGCGGCAATGGCTCTGGCGTGGGTGCAGACCGAGTTGAAGTCGTTGCCTGCCAAAAACATTCCCTCCAGTTCGCTGCCACTGCTCCCGTGGTTCTTCTTGTTGGCATTGAACACCTGTTGGCGTCCGCACCATCCAGGCATCGGGCCACGGGTGACACCTGGATCTTCGTCCAGGTCGAAGCCTTGCTCGGTGTTGCTGAACCGTAAGGCTGGGGAGGAAAGACGGTGGAAACCGTTGACCACAAGGACATTCCCTTTGGCTTCCGGGTGATAGAGAACCGACAGTGTCTCGGTGGTAAAGCTCCGTCCTCCATCGTTGACGGCAGCCACCTTGAAATGGTAGAGCAGTCCGGCTTCGAGCGGCACTTCATAGCTGTTCCTGTCGTGTACAAGGGTGCCGTTGTCGAAATCCATCCCTTCCACACTACTATATATGATG
>CAVFBU010000059.1:0-14748 GCA_963620725.1 Vescimonas coprocola | reverse complement strand
GCCGTGGGAAGGACAAAGCGCGCAGAATTCTCACTCGCTCGGCAGAGAAAATTTTCCCGCTCGGCAGAGAAAAAAAACGGCCGACCAATACAAACGGCATTAGAGGTAGAAAGCGGAGGTCAGTTGGCGGTAGGTTTCGTCGCCTAAGGTCATGGTCGTGTGCTCCGACATCCGGGGCGTTGTCGTGTAGGAGAGCAGGGCGCGGCGCGGAGGCTTGGCCTCGGTGGTGCGAAACAGGCACGTGCGGCAGGGGAACAGTCCGGCCATGACGGCCGCCTCGTCCATCAGTCCTCGCCCCTCCACGGGCACGACGACGGAAATCTCGCCCTCCGCAGTCAGCAGTCTCGCCGCTGCCTCCATCAGTTCTGCGAAGGTCAGTGTTGTGGTGTGGCGCGCCATAGTGCGCCGACTGTCGGGACAGGGCAGCGAATCGTTGTAGAACGGGGGATTGCAGACCACAGCATCGTAGGATGGTGCGGCCGTTTCCGACAGTCGCCACTCCTGTACCTTAGCCCGGAACACCCTCGTGCGACTGGCAAAAGGCGACAGCTCCGCGTTCTGCTGCGCAGTCCGACAGGTCTCCTCGTCCAAGTCAATGGCTTCCACCACAGCCTCGGGGAAGCGTTGCGCCATCATCAGGGCTATCAGTCCCGTGCCGCAGCCCACGTCGAGGATGCGCTGTCCGCCACGCGCCCACGCACCAAGCAACACACCGTCCGTGCCCACCTTCATGGCGCAGTGCTCCTGGCGGATGGTAAACTGGCGAAACTGGAACTGGTCTTTCATGGGCGTGTTGCGGTATCGGCTTCAACAACGTGTTCACGGGCGCGAGGACAACGGTTTCACAAACTTCATCTCGCGCAGGATGCGCCCCTTGCGCTTGAGGAGATACGGACCGGGGCAGGCCGAGTTGTAGCGGCGCGGATTGGGCAGTGAGGCGGCAATGAGCGCACACTCTCCCTTCGTCAGGTCGGCCGCTGACTTGTGGAAATGCCACTCGGCCACGGCACTCGCCCCATAGATGCCGTCGCCCATCTCGATGGAGTTCAGATAGACCTCCATGATGCGTTCCTTGGACCACATCAGTTCGATGAGCACCGTGAACCACACCTCGAAGCCCTTGCGCACCCAGGAGCGTCCCGGCCAGAGAAACACGTTCTTGGCGGTCTGCTGCGAGATGGTGGAAGCACCGAGTTTGCGCTTCTCGGGATGGCTGAGGTTGCGGATGGCAGCGTGCTCAATGGCGCGGTAGTCGAAGCCCTGGTGGTCAAGGAAACGCGCATCCTCGCTGGCCATGACGGCCAAGGGTAGCGACGGTGAGATCTCGTCGAGGGGAACCCAGCGATGGTGTATGGTCACCTCGCGCCCCTCACCCGTCTGCTGGAAGGCGCGGATGAACATGAGTGGCGTGAACCACACAGGCAACCAGCGCAACACCAGTACGGCAAGGATGGTGGAAACCAGAAACGCACCCACCATCCAGAGCAGAACCTTCCGCACGAAGCGCAGGGGATGCTGCCACACTTTCGAACCTTTGCGTTTGTTCATACTTCCGTCTTTCTGATTGCAAAGGTAGTGTAAACCGAGTGAAATACAAAAGAAAACAACGTTTTATTTTTATTACCGAGGTGCCGCCTACCTTCGACGCAAAGCGTCAGAGGTAGTGCAAACCGAGTGAAATACAAAAGAAAACAACGTTTTATTTTTTTTCACCCGAAACAGCCACTACGACGGTCTTTGACAAGATTCTTTTTTTTCGAAGTGATTCCAAACATAAACCATTAGGCATTTCAGTATCTCTCCATCGGAATCTGGTGGACGATGCCCTGGTGAGAACGACGGTTGTTGTAATACTCAATGTAACGGCTTTGTCACCATTTCGTCAACGCCTCTTCATCTTGTTGCAACCATCGTGTAACAATTCCCCTTTACCTTTGCAGCCGAAAACATCAATGTATTCGGTATGAAAAAAGTAAAAAGGGGAATTATTGTATTCGGACTGCTTTCGATGGTGAGCTTGCCATCGTGGGCACAGCAAATCAAGGGTGTTGTCACAGACAAGAACACCAAGGAGACACTCATCGGAGCCGTCGTCACGGCCGTGGAGAACAATGGTGCGAAGACCAGCGGCATCAAGGCCGTCACCGATGTGGACGGCCATTTCCAGTTTGACGGATTGAAGAAGGACAAGACGTACACCTTATATGTAGACTACATCGGCTACAAGACCTGGAAGAAAGACGGTATTGCAGCACAGGACACGCGGGTGGACATCGCCATGCTGTCCGACGAACAGCAGCTGCAGGAGGTGACCGTGACCGCCGTGGAACGGCGGAACACCGATGCGGCCATGGTACAGTATGCCAAGGCCAGTCCCGTTATCGTGAGCAATGTGTCGGCACAGGAAATCAGCCGCACGCAGGACACCAACGCCGGAGAGGTGATACGCCGCGTGCCCGGCGTGAGTCTCATCGACGACAAGTTCGTGATGGTGCGCGGTCTGTCGCAACGCTACAACAACGTATGGGTGAACGGAGGGGCTGTGCCCAGCTCGGAGGCCGACTCGCGCGCCTTCTCCTTCGACATCATTCCCAGTTCGCAGATAGACAACTTGACCATTGTGAAAAGCCCATCGGCGGAATATCCTGCCGACTACTCGGGTGGCTTCATCATCGTCAACACAAAGGAAATACCAACAGAAAACGGACTCTCAATTTCCGTCGGTGGCAACTGGAACACCAGTACGGTCTTCAAGGACTTTGCCTATTCAGAAGGGGCTGCCACCGATTTTCTCGGATTCGACAACGGCATGAGGGAACTGCAGGGCGGCATCAACGCACCACTTGCCCCACAGCTCGATGCCAACGGCAATAAAGTGGCGGACTACGCCACATCACTCTTGGGCAACGGTCTGAACAACGACTGGACGGTGAAGCGGAAGACACCCGTGGGCGACCTGAAGCTCGCCGCCAGTCTCAACCGTCGCTGGAACCTCGATGGGAGGACGCTCGGTATGCTTGCCGCCGTCAACTACACCAACGAGTACCGCACGTACACCGGCATGGAAAACAACCTCTTCGGCATCTACGATGCGGTAAATGACAAGCCGAACTACCTGCGCCACTCCACGGACGACCAGTACAACAACAACGTGCGCCTCGGGGCGATGCTCAACGTCACCTTCCTCTCGCACGACGGCAAACACAAGTATCAGTTGAAGAACATCTTCAACCAGCTCGCCACCAGCCGCTACACCTGGCGCGACGGCGTGAGTGCACAGTCGAACCTGGAGCGCAGCGCCGAGTACTACTACCGCAGCCGCACCACCTATAACAGCCAGCTGACCGGCAAACACACCTTCGCTGACGATGCACTGGACTGGAACATCGGCTATGCGTACGCCAACCGCCACCTGCCAGACCGCCGCAGATACCTCATCGACGATGCGCTTGAATCGGAGGTCTACGCCCTAAGCACTGGCAACGACATCTCGCGCGAGTGGACACAGCTCAACGAGCACATCCTCTCGCTCGGCATCAACGACAAACACCACTTCCGCTTCGGTTCCTTCGAGGCAGACCTGTTGGCAGGAGCCTACGGGGAATACCGCAGCCGCGAATATCTCACGCGCAACTTCATCTACAACTGGAACGTCGCTGACAACCGTATGCCAGAGGGGTTCCGCCACAGCGACATCCCCACGCTGCTCTCCGACGAGGCCAATATGGGCTACGACAAGCTGTACCTATTAGAAGAGAAGCAGATGCGCAACAACTATCGCGGACACAACACTTTGGGCGCAGGATATCTGGCGATGTCTCTCCCCTTTGGCAAGCTCGGCATCCACGCCGGTGTCCGCTTTGAACACAACGACATGGAGCTGATCTCCAACACCCGCGACTACGAGAAGAGCGAGTCAAGCCGCCACTACCGCACGGACGACCTCTTCCCGTCCATCAATGCCACCTATAAGTTCAACGACCGGCATCAGACGCGCCTGTCGTACGGACGCAGCATCAATAGGCCGGAGTTCCGCGAGGTGTCGTCGTCGGTCTACTACGACTTCGACTTAGCCAGCAATGTGCAGGGCAACACGGAACTGCAGAGCTGCTACGTCGACAACATCGACCTGCGCTACGAGTGGTATCCTTCGCGCGGCGAAACGGTGTCGCTGGCGGTCTTCTACAAACACTTCGACAATCCCGTTGAGTGGACCTATACCGTGGCGGGCGGCACAGACCTCATCTATTCGTACATGAACGCCAGGAGTGCCAACAACTTCGGTGTGGAGTTGGACATCCGCAAAAACCTCGACTTCCTCGGATTGAAGGACTTCAGCTGGTCGTTCAATGGTGCCCTAATCAAGAGCAAGGTGCAGTTCGAGCCAGGCACCAAGGAAGAGAACCGTCCGATGCAGGGACAGTCGCCCTATCTCGTCAACACCGGCATCTTCTACAAGAACGAGCCGCTACAGATGGACATCGCACTGCTCTACAACCGCATCGGGAAGCGCATCATTGGCGTGGGCAGAAGCGAGGGGACAACGGGCGACGATGCTAACGCCCGCGTGCCTCACAGCTACGAGATGCCGCGCAACAGCATCGACCTTTCCTTCGCCAAGCGGTTTGGCGAACACTTGGAACTGAAGGTCAACGTGAGAGACCTCTTGGCCGAGAAGGTCTACTACAAGCAGTTTGCCGACGTGACCTACAACGATGGCAGCCGCAAAGAGGTGGAGGAAATCGCCCGATGCTACAAGCCGGGGCGGAACATCGGCCTGCAGCTCATCTATAAGTTCTGAACAGACACTATTGTTTAACAACATAAAACCAATCAACAAACAATGATGAAAAAGATGTATTTACTCGGATGCATGGGCATCCTCGCAGCAGCCTCCATGATGAGCAGCTGCGGAAGTGACAACGACGAACCAGCACCCTCTGGCGAGAGCTACAACTGGAGTAAGAACGGCGGACTGAACGCCTGCGACCACATCCTCTTCAGCGAGGACGGCAAGGAGAACGCCAGTGGCACACAGATTGGCAACGGCGACCAGGAATTCGTCTTCACCGGCACACAGACGCTGAAGAAGGGCACTTATCTCCTCAAGGGATGGGTATATATCGCTGACGGTGCAACGCTGACCATTGAGCCGGGCACCGTCATCAAGGGCGACAAGCAGACCAAGGCTGCCCTCATCGCCGAGCGCGGCGGAAAACTCATCGCACAGGGTTCGGCCTCCTCCCCCATCGTCTTCACCTCTGAGGAGGCTGCAGGCAGCCGCAAGCCGGGCGACTGGGGCGGCATCATCCTCTGCGGCAAGGCGCGCAACAACCAGACGGAGCAGCAGATAGAGGGCGGACCGCGCACCAAACACGGCGGTACGGACGATGCTGACAACTCGGGCATCTTGAGCTACGTGCGCATCGAGTTTGCCGGCTATCCCTTCCAGAAGGACAAGGAAATCAATGGTCTGACCTTCGGCTCTGTAGGCTCGGCCACGCAGGTGAACCATGTGCAGGTGTCCTATTCCAACGACGACTCCTTCGAGTGGTTTGGCGGCACGGTCAACTGCAAATACCTCGTGGCCTACAAGGGGTGGGACGACGACTTCGACACCGACAACGGCTTCTCGGGTAAGGTGCAGTATGGTCTCGCCCTCCGCGACAGCAGGATTGCCGACACCTCACAGAGCAACGGCTTCGAGAGCGACAACTGCGCCGATGGTGCCACCGTTGAGCCTTACACCACCGCTGCCTTCAGCAACATCACCTTCGTGGGTCCCAAGGTGCTGGACAGCAAGTTCCAGAACACCACCGACTACATCACCGCCGGCGACTACAACCCCAACAATGGTGCGGCCCTCGGCAAGTTCCAGGCCGCTATGCAAATCCGCCGCTCGTCGCGACTCAACTGCATCAACTCCGTGGCCATCGGCTGGCCCATCGGTCTGATTGTTGATGGTGAAAAGGGCGGTACAGTGCAGGCTGCCAAGGACGGGCTGTTCAAGCTCCAGAACGTTTACTTCGCCGGCATGGATGCCGTGGGTTCCGATGCCAACAAGATCTACAGCGACTACCTTTACGATGCTGCCAACAAGAAAGTCCTCGACGAGACTCAGAAGTCGTACTCCAACACCTTCTTCTTCTCCGAGCCGAGCAACAAGTATTTCGACTCGTGGACTACGCTCGTAGGCAGCGACGGCTACACGCCGGTTGCGGGCAGTCCCCTGCTCGGTGCAGCCAGCTTCACCGGTTGGACCGGTTTTGACACTGTCAGCTACATCGGTGCCTTCGATGGCACGAGCAACTGGATGAACGGCTGGACCAACTTCGACCCGCAAAACGCAGCCTACTGATCCCTTTACGGACAGCGTAACCCTTTGGAGCTGCGGCCGAATGGCCGCAGCTCCTTCTTCTTGCCCTTCCGTCTAAAAGTATTAATGCTGAAATAGAAAAGCATTTTTCGTAGATTAACGCAGGAAAATGCTCAAGTTGTTTTTAGAACATTACTTATTCTCAAAAATTCTTCGTACCTTTGCGCCCGTTTAGAATTCTACACACAGACATAATATGGCAAAAGAACTTAAAGAGCTGACCAAACGGGCCGACAACTACAGCCAGTGGTACAGCGACCTCGTGACGAAGGCCGACCTGGCCGAGCAGTCCGCCGTGCGCGGATGTATGGTCATCAAGCCCTACGGCTACGCCATCTGGGAAAAGATGCAGCAGCAGCTGGACAAGATGTTCAAGGAGACGGGTGCACAGAACGCCTACTTCCCCCTGTTGATACCAAAATCGTTCCTCAGCCGTGAGGCGGAACACGTGGAGGGATTCGCCAAGGAGTGCGCCGTGGTGACCCACTACCGCCTGCGCGCCAAGGAGGACAAGAGTGGCGTGGAGGTGGACCCCTCGGCCAAGTTGGAGGAGGAACTCATCATCCGCCCCACCTCGGAGACCATCATCTGGAACACCTATAAGAACTGGATTCACTCCTGGCGCGACCTGCCCTTGATGTGCAACCAGTGGTGCAACGTGATGCGGTGGGAGATGCGCACGCGTCCCTTCCTGCGCACCTCGGAATTTCTGTGGCAGGAAGGCCATACAGCCCACGCCACACGCGAGGAGGCCGAGGAGGAAGCACGCCGGATGTTAGGTGTCTACGCCCGCTTCGCCGAGGAGTGGATGGCCGTGCCCGTGCTGCAGGGTGTGAAGAGCGAGACGGAACGCTTTGCCGGAGCACTCGACACCTATACCATTGAGGCCATGATGCAGGACGGCAAGGCCCTGCAGAGCGGTACGTCGCATTTCCTCGGACAGAACTTCGCCAAGGCCTTCGATGTCACCTATCTTAATAAGGAGAACAAGCCCGAATACGTCTGGGCTACCTCATGGGGCGTGTCCACCCGACTGATCGGCGCACTCATCATGACCCACTCGGACGACAACGGACTGGTGCTGCCGCCACGGCTCGCCCCGATACAGGTGGTCATCGTGCCCATCTCCAAGGGCGACGACCTCACCCACATCAGCGAACGCCTCGCACCCGTCATCGCCGCACTGCGCGACAAGGGCATCAGCGTGAAATACGACGACACAGACAACAAGCGGCCGGGATTCAAGTTTGCCGACTACGAACTCAAGGGTGTACCCGTGCGACTGGTCATGGGTGCACGCGACCTGGAGAACGACACCATCGAGGTGATGCGCCGCGACACGTTGGAGAAGGAGACGCGCCCCGTCGAGGGCATTGCCCAGTACGTGGAGCAACTGTTAGAAGACATCCAGCGCAACATCTTCGAGAAGGCCCGCGCCTGGCGCGACACGAAGGTCTATGAGTGCGACAACTACGAGGAGTTCAAGGAGCGCGTGAAAGACGGTGGCTTCTTCCTCTGCCACTGGGACGGCACCGCCGAGACGGAAGCGAAGATTAAGGAGGAGACACAGGCCACCATCCGCTGCGTGCCCTTCGCCTACGAGCAGACACCCGGCACGGACATGGTGAGCGGCAAGCCCTCGAAAGCCCGCGTCATCATCGCCCGCAGCTACTAAGAACGCCGCAAGAGACTGAAAACGCGCCACTTTCGCAACTTTCAGCGGAAAACGCTTGGCTGTAAGCCGATTTTTTCGTACCTTTGCAGCCGGTTTGCGGAAACGAGTCCGCAACCGCAGTTCACATAAAGTCTAACTTTATTAAATTAACAAACATTTTTTAATTATCATGTCAGAATTAACAAAGAACGTGCAGCCGCTGGCCGACTTCGACTGGGATCAGTTTGAACACGGCACGACTGTCAAAATCAGCAAGGAAGAGCTTGACAAAGCCTACAACGAGACGCTCAACAAAGTGACCGAGCACCAAGTGGTCGAGGGCACTGTCATCAGCGCCGACAAGAAGGAAGTGGTCGTGAACATCGGCTACAAGAGCGACGGCATCATCCCCGCTTCGGAGTTCCGCTACAACCCCGACATCAAGGTGGGCGACACCGTAGAGGTGTACGTAGAGAACGCCGAGGACAAGAAAGGCCAGCTCGTGCTCTCCCACAAGAAGGCTCGCCTCGCCAAGAGCTGGGATCGCGTCAACGAAGCCCTCGACAACGAGGAAATCATCCAGGGCTACATCAAGTGCCGTACCAAAGGCGGCATGATCGTCGACATCTTCGGTCTCGAAGCCTTCCTGCCCGGCAGCCAGATTGACGTTCACCCCATACGCGACTACGACCAGTTCGTAGGCAAGACCATGGAATTCAAGGTGGTTAAGATTAACCAGGAATTCCGCAACGTAGTGGTTTCCCACAAGGCACTCATCGAGGCCGAGTTGGAAGCCCAGAAGAAGGAAATCATCAGCAAACTCGAAAAGGGACAGATCCTTGAGGGTACCGTCAAGAACATCACCTCCTACGGTGTATTCGTTGACCTCGGTGGTGTGGACGGACTCATCCATATCACAGACCTCTCCTGGGGTCGTGTGGACGATCCGCATAAGGTCGTGGAACTCGACCAGAAGATCAACGTGGTCATCCTCGACTTCGACGACGAGAAGAAGCGCATCGCTCTCGGCTTGAAGCAACTCACACCGCATCCTTGGGATGCCCTCGACACCAACCTCAAGGTGGGCGACCACGTGAAGGGCAAGGTAGTGGTCATCGCCGACTACGGTGCTTTCGTAGAAATACAGCCGGGCGTAGAAGGACTCATCCACGTATCGGAAATGTCGTGGAGCCAGCACCTCCGTTCCGCTCAGGAGTTCCTGAAGGTGGGCGACGAGGTAGAGGCCGTCATCCTCACCCTCGACCGCGATGAGCGCAAGATGTCGCTCGGCATCAAGCAGCTCAGGGAAGACCCATGGGAGACCATCGAGGTCAAGTACCCCGTGGGCAGCAAGCATACCGCCAAGGTGCGCAACTTCACCAACTTCGGCATCTTCGTTGAACTGGAGGAAGGCGTGGACGGACTCATCCACATCAGCGACCTCTCTTGGACCAAGAAGGTCAAGCACCCGGCAGAGTTCACCCAGGTGGGCGCACCGATTGATGTCATCGTGCTCGACATCGACAAGGAGAACCGCCGTCTCTCCCTCGGCCACAAGCAGTTGGAGGACAACCCCTGGGATGCTTTCGAAGAGAAATATCCCGTAGGCTCCATCCACGAGGGCAAGATCATCGAACTGCTGGAGCGCGGTGCCGTGGTTAAGATTGACGAGGACATCGAAGGCTTCGCCACTCCCAAGCACCTCGTGAAGGAAGACGGATCGCAGGCCGTGCT
This sequence comes from Vescimonas coprocola, assembly GCA_963620725.1. Taxonomy (GTDB): domain Bacteria; phylum Bacteroidota; class Bacteroidia; order Bacteroidales; family Bacteroidaceae; genus Prevotella. The sequence goes on along the minus strand of CAVFBU010000059.1, from coordinate 4,984 downwards.
GGGCGAGACACTGCCCTTCAAGGTCATCGAGTTCAACAAGGACTCTAAGCGCATCATCCTCTCCCACAGCCGCACCTTCGAAGATCCGCAGCGCGAGGAGAAGAGAGCTGCCGCCAAGAAGACGCGCACCACCAAGAAGGAGGATACGCCGAAGATCGAGAACATCGCTGCAAGCACCACGCTGGGCGACCTCGACGTACTGGCCAACCTGAAAGCACAGATGGAGAAGGGCGAGTAATCCCCCTCTTATCCCTACTAAATCAACCAGGAGACAAACACCCGTCGCAGGTGTTTGTCTCCTTATTTATATATAGACTCCTCCCGTTTCTACCGCTGGGATTTCTAAAAATAGTGTAAATCCGACACTTTTCTATATTTTTTCTTTGTCAGTTCGAAAAATAGTCGTAACTTAGCACGCAGAAATCATAATGTAACTAAAAACTAAAAGCATTTCACAATGAAAAAAATCAATTCCACGCTGCTCGGCATCGGAGCTACCGCGCTTTTGGCCGCAGCATGCACTTCCAACAAACAGGAAGCTGCACTGACCGCATCGGGACTCGACGCTGCCAAGTTTGACACGCTCATTCAAGAGAAACCGGTCAAACTCTACGTACTGAAGAACAATAACGGCATGGAGGTCTGCCTCACCAACTATGGTGGACGCGTCGTCTCCATCTCCGTGCCCGACAGGAACGGAACGCCCACCGACGTGGTACTCGGCTACGACAACATCCAGCAGTATGCCGACACCATCAACTCACCATCGGACTACGGGTCGTCCGTGGGACGCTACGCCAACCGCATCAAAGGGGCTAAGCTGACCCTCGCCGGAACGACATACAGTCTGAAAGCCAACGACGGACCCAACAGCCTGCATGGTGGCGGAAACTCGGGATGGCTGCACCAGGTCTACGACGTGACGGAGCAGAACGACTCGTCTGTGACATTCACCATCCAGGCCAAGGACGGAGAGAACGGCTTCCCCGGCAACGTGACGGCAACGGCCAAGTACACGGTAAAATCCGACAACACACTGGACATTGAGTTCGGGGCAACAACGGACAAGGAAACGGTGGTCAACATGACCAACCACAGCTATTTCAACCTGAACGGCGACCCGTCCAAGGAGGGCTTCGACCAGGTCATGTACATCAATGCCGACCGGTTCACACCGGCTGACCGGTTCTACATCCCGACTGGCGAAATCAAGGACGTGGAGGGCACACCGATGGACTTCCGCACGCCTACGGAAATTGCGAAAAAGGTGGACTACGACTTCGACCAAATCAAGAACGCCACGGGCTACGACCACAACTGGTGCCTGAACACCTACAAGGACGGCAAGGGCGACGACAAGACCGTGTGCGCCAGCCTCTACTCACCGAAGACGGGCATCCTGTTGGAGGTATTCACCAACGAACCGGGTATGCAGGTCTACACCGGCAATTTCCAAGGCACGGGAATCGCCTGCAAGCACGGCATCAAGTATCCCAAGCACGTCAGCGTATGCTTCGAGAGCCAGAAATACCCCGACTCTCCCACCAAGGTGACGGAGGGTGTGAAGGACTGGACGGATGCCACCCTCAAGCCGGGCGAACAGTACTACTCGCATCTGGCCTATAAATTCAGCGTGAAGAAATAACAACAATAACAATCTAAAACACAGAAACGAAAAATGAACTGGAACGCAACAGAATTCGTATGGCTGGACTGGGCCGTACTCCTCATTGGTGTCCTCGGCGTCATCTGGGCCGTGTGGCATGCTATCGTGAAAGACAGAAGGGCACAGAAGGGTGAAGACTCTTCGGCCTACCTCTTCGGAAAAGGTGAACCATGGTACGTCATCGGTATGGCGATCTTCGCCGCTAACATCGGCTCCGAACACCTCGTCGGACTGGCCGGAACGGGTGCAAAGAGCGGTGTCGGTATGGCACACTGGGAAATGCAGGGCTGGATGATTTTGATTCTCGGTTGGCTGTTTGTACCATTCTACCAGTTGCTCATCAACAAGATGGGGAAAATCATCACCATGCCCGACTTCCTCAAGTTCCGCTACACCCAGCGCACAGGGTCCTGGCTCTCCATCATCACGCTCGTGGCCTACATCCTCACGAAGGTCAGCGTGACAGCCCTCACCGGTGGTATCTTCTTCGAATACCTCTGGGGCTTGAACTTCTGGGTGGGTGCCATCGGACTGATTGTCCTCACCACCGTCTTCACGGTGTTCGGCGGCATGAAGGGTGTGATGACGCTCTCCACCATCCAGACCCCTATCCTCGTCATCGGCTCGTTCTTGGTACTCTTCCTCGGACTCTCCACCCTGGGCGGCGGTAGCATCGCCGAAGGCTGGACCAGCATGATGAACTACTGCAATGAACTCAACAACGGCTACGGCACGACTCATATGTTCCACTGGGAGGAGGGCGACTCCATGTATCAGGAGTATCCCGGCTTCGTCGTATTCCTCGGGGCTACCATCATCGGCTTCTGGTACTGGTGTACCGACCAGCACATCGTACAGCGTGTGCTCGGACAGGTGCCGGGAGAGAGCAATGCGGAGGTGATGAAACGTGCCCGCCGCGGCACCATCGCTGCCGGCTTCTTCAAGGTGCTCCCCTGCTTCATGTTCTTGATTCCGGGTATGATAGCAGCAGCACTGGCACAGAAGGGTGCCATCCAGATGGATCAGACCGACGCGGCCTTCGCCATCATGGTGAAGAGCGTACTCCCTGCCGGCATCAAGGGCATCGTGACCATCGGCTTCATCTGCGCCCTCGTGGCCTCTCTGGCCGCCTTCTTCAACAGCTGCGCCACCCTCTTCACCGAGGACTTCTACAAGCCGCTCAAGAAGGGAATGTCTGAGGCCCACTACGTCTTCGTAGGTCGTGTGGCCACCGTGGTGGTCGTCATCCTCGGCTTCGCCTGGCTACCCATCATGATGAAGATGGACACCCTCTACAACTACCTCCAGGGCATCCAGTCACTGCTGGCTCCTGCCATGGTGGCGGTGTTCGCCATGGGTATCTTCTTCAAGAAGATTACACCAAAGGCTGGTGAATATACCATGATTACGGGCTTCCTCATCGGTATGCTGCGACTGGTGACCAACGTCATCACCGACACCGGCAAGGCCACCATGGACGGGGCGTTCTGGGACTGCACCGCGTGGTTCTGGCAGACCAACTGGCTCGTCTTCGAGTGCTGGCTGCTCGTGTTCCTCATCGTCTTCATGGTCGTGGTGAGCTGCTTCACACCGGCTCCAAGCAAGGAACAGGTGGCTGCCATCACCTTCACCGCAGACTTCAAGAAGTCCATCCGTGAGAGCTGGGGTGCGTTCGACATCATCGGCACACTCGTGGTCATCGGACTCTGCGCAGCCTTCTACGCCTACTTCTGGTAAACAACGATACGCAACAAACAGACCATGACGCAATTTTACAACGAATACTCCAAGGTTCTGGTGTCCGTCGACTGCATCATCTTCGGCTTCGACGGCAAAGACCTGCAGGTTCTGATTGGCAAACGCCAGATGGACCCGGGGCGCGGCGAATGGTCTCTCTACGGCGGATTCGTGGGTAGCAACGAGAACATCGAGGATGCCGCGAACAGGGTCATCCTCGAACTCACCGGGATGAAGAACCTCTACATCAGACAGGTCGGGGCGTTCGGACGCATAGACCGTGACCCAGGCGAACGGGTCATCTCCATCGCCTACTGCACGCTGATTAATGTGGTGGACTACGACAACCGGCTGCGTGTGGAACACCAACTGGAATGGGTCAGCCTCAAGGAACTACCCCAGCTCTACTCCGACCACAACCAGATGATCAGCAATGCCATCGCACAGATACGGCGACGCATCAACCACGAACCGCTGAGCTTCCGTCTTCTACCCGACCTCTTCACGCTGACGCAGCTGCAACGCGTGTTCGAGGCCGTGATGGGGGAGGAGGTCGACAAACGCAACTTCCGCAAACGCGCGAAGGACATCGACTTCATCGAGAAGACCGCACTCATCGACAAGGTAACGTCGAAACGGGGGGCTGCCCTCTACCGCTTTAACAAGCGGGCATACGAGGAAGACCCACTCTTTAACTTAAAATAGAAACAAAAAACATTAAACCTCTGAGACTATGTTAGAAGAATTGAAGGAAAAAGTGTTCAAGGCAAACCTTGACCTCGTGAAGCACAACCTCGTGCTCTTCACCTGGGGCAACGTCAGCGGCATCGACCGCGAGAAAGGCCTTGTCGTCATCAAACCCTCCGGCGTGAGCTACGACACGATGAAAGTCAGCGACATGGTGGTGGTGAGCCTGGAAACAGGGAAGGTGGTGGAAGGCGAGCTGAACCCTTCTTCCGACACCCCCACCCACCTGGTGCTGTACCGCGCCTTCCCCGAACTGGGCGGTGTGGTCCACACCCACTCCACCTACGCCACCGCATGGGCACAGGCCGGCAAGGACATTCCCAACATCGGCACGACACACGCGGACTACTTCCACGACTGCATCCCCTGTACGGATGCCATGACGGAGGAGATGATGGCGGAGTATGAGTACAACACGGGAGTCGTCATCGTTGACCGCTTCAAGAAGGACAACATCAACGCTGTCCATACGCCGGGCGTACTGGTGAAGAACCACGGCCCGTTCACCTGGGGCAAGGATGCCGACGAGGCCGTCTACCACGCCGTGGTGGCCGAACAGGTGGCCAAGATGGCCTTCATCTCGTTCTGCGTGAACCCTGGCACGACGATGAACCCACTGCTCGTGGAGAAGCATTTCAGCCGTAAACACGGTCCCAATGCCTACTACGGACAGAAGAAACGGTGATTTAATTAAGAATTAAGAATTAAGAAACAACAATAAACAACGACAATCATGATTAAAGCATTTGACAATTTCGAGATTTGGTTCGTCACCGGTGCACAGCTCCTGTACGGAGGCGAGACGGTGAAGATAGTAGACGGCCACTCCAAGGA
>CAVFBU010000058.1:0-14849 GCA_963620725.1 Vescimonas coprocola | reverse complement strand
CGCAGATTTGCCGCTACGCCGACAGCGACATCGTGCGCGAGTCAGTAAAGACGACAACGCTCCACAAACTCGTGGTCATCTATCGTGGCACGGAGATGGTAGAGTGTAGGGAAGCTGCAGAACACGAACCAGTCTGATTTTAGTCATCCCAAATCTTATGGACAAAAGGTCAAAACTGTAAGGTGTGAGGGCTGGAAAAAGGCTAACTTTGCAGCGGAATTGAAAAATAACTGAAAACAACAAGCATTATGAGCAGCATTTTGGAAGGTCGCCCCGCCTTGAAGAAGGAGGTAGACAAGATAGCAGAAGTGGCCGGGTATCTCTGGCAGAATGGTTGGGCCGAACGCAACGGCGGCAACATCACCGTCAACATCACCGACCTGGTGGACGATGCCGTCAGGGCACTGCCGGCCATCAGTGAGGTGAAGCAGATAGGCTCTGTCTTGCCGGCCTTGAAGGGCTGCTATTTCTTCTGCAAGGGAACGGGCAAGCGTATGCGCGACCTGGCACGCTGGCCGATGGACAACGGTTCCGTCATCCGCATCCTTGACGACTGTGCCAGCTACGTCATCATTGCCGACAACGCCGTGATGCCGACCTCGGAGCTGCCCAGTCACCTGACCGTCCACGCCCGTCTGATAGAGAAGGGCAGCGACTATAAGGCCACGGTGCATACGCACCCCATTGAGCTGATTGCCATGAGCCACAACAAGAAGTTCATGGGCAAGGACGTGCTGAGCAACCTGCTCTGGAGCATGATACCGGAGACAAAGGCGTTCTGTCCCTTAGGACTGGGCATCGTGTCCTACCAGTTGCCGGGCAGCTTGAAGCTCGCCGACGAGACGCTGAAGGAGCTGGAGGACTACGATGTGGTGATGTGGGAGAAGCACGGTGTCTTCGCCAAGGGGCTGGACGTGATGGATGCCTTCGACCAGATTGACGTGCTCTCCAAGAGTGCCAAGATATACATCGACTCCAAGTGTATGGGCTTCGAGCCGGATGGTATGAGCCAGGAGGATATGGCTGAGATGACGCGGGCGTTCAACCTGCCGAGATGACAGAAAGAGACAGACAGTTTGTAGATAAGAGTTAGTTTAGATTTTTTCAACACAATTTAGGTTTTAGTAGTAAGGACAGCCCCCGGACGTTGTGAAACATCCGGGGGCTGCAACGTTTCTGCACCATATGGTGTGGTCAGTCCATGTGGAAAAGCTCCTTTAGTGGAACGGTGACGGGCGAGTTGTCGGGGTTCACCTCCATGATGTCGGCCATCATGTCCCACCACTTCTGCGTGATGGGGTCTACGTTGGTGGTGTCCTGGCTGTTGGTGTCGCTGTCGCACTTCTGCACGGCAAAGAGTAGGTTGGTCTCCTTGTCCCAGAAGATGCTGTAGTCGCTCACGCCCTGGTCCTTAATCATCTGTTTCAGTTCCGGCCAAATCGCAGCGTGGCGCTTGGCATATTCTTCTTCGCATCCCTTCTTGAGATACATCTTGAATGCAAAACGGGTCATTTTTTTGAGTGTTGAATGTTTAATGTTTAATGTTGAGTTGTTGCTCCTCAGATGAGCTGCGGCAGGAAGCAGGAGACGATAAGCACGACGATGCCCAGCACCAGCACGGCGATGGTCTTCTGCGAGCAGCCCTTCCACTCCTTGAGTATGATGCCCCAGACGTTGGAGAACACCACGTTGAGAGCCATCAGGATGCAGAAGGAGAGCGTCATGAGGGTGGGGGAGTCGGTGAGGAATCCTTTGCCCAGCGACAGGCCGAAGAACTGGCTGTACCACAAGGCTCCGGCCAACAGGCAGAACACGAGGTTGTTGCCCCATACGGCCTTCTTCCGGTAGTCGCCCCAGGTGCGGTTCTTGCCGTTCTGGTAGAAGCAGTAGGCGGCATTGGTGACGAAGCCACCGAGGGTGACGAGGAAGGTGGCGGGCAGCGTCTTGTACATATCCGGCGTGAGGTCGCCGAAGTGGATGTCTGCGCCGAAGGCCAGTCCCACGTTGAAGCAGCCACTCATGAAGCCGGCCAGCAGAGCGATGGCCAGTCCTTTGGGGAAGTTGAAGTCCTTCACCGCTGCGCGCTTCTCCTCCTCGGAGAGCGAGGCGGCCTTCATAGATCCTGCCACACCGATGATGGCAATGCCGGCGAGGGTGACCGCCACACCGATGATGACGCTGAAGGTGAGCGATGAGAGCGCGTCCATCTCCGGGAAGAAGATGTTGAGCAGCACGGGTCCCATGATGGTGCCCAGTCCGGCACAGGTGCCGAGGGCGATGCTCTGTCCGAGGGCTACGCCGAGGTAGCGCATGGAGAGTCCGAAGGTCAGTCCGCCCACGCCCCACAGCACGCCGAAGAGCACGGTCATCCAGATGTTGAAGGCGTTGCCGCCGAACAGTTCGAGGAGCGAGTGTCCCTCAGGCACGGCGAGCAAGGCTCCCAGGAAGGGCAGCAGCAGCCACGCGAACACACCCTGCACGAGCCAGTAGGACTCCCAGCTCCAGTCCCTAATCTTGTTGATGGGCACATAGCAGCTGGATTGGCAGAATGCCCCAGCTGCTATGATTAAAAGCCCTATGATCGTTTCCATAGATTAGTTTCTCTTTGCCAATACCTCAGCCTCGTACTTCTCGATGTCTGCGATGTACTCCTCGCCCACGGGGATGTTGTGCTTCATGTTGTAGTAGTCGTAGACGGCACCGAACGGCAGCGTCTTCTCTTCCTCCAACAGGGCCAGACGCTGGAAGAGCTTGCCCTCGTCCTCATACTTGCGCAGCGTGTCAAGCGGTTCGAGGAAGGCCTGCAGCAGCGACTTCTGTGCGGCGCGTACACCGATGATGTAGGCACCGATGCGGTTGATGGAGCCATCGAAATAGTCAAGACCGATGTGGGCGCGGTCGAGGGCGTTGGCGCGTACCAGTTCCGAGAAGAGGTTGCGCGTGTTGTCGTCGAACAGCGTCACGTGGTCGGAGTCCCAGTGCATGGGGCGCGACACGTGGAGCATCAGCTCGGGCACGAAGAGCAGAAGGGCGGAAACGGCGTCGGACACGTTCTCTGTCGGCTCGTAGTGGCCGGTGTCGAGGGTGTACATCACGTTGTTCTTGGCGCAGTAGCCGGCGTAGAAGTCGTGCGAACCCACGGTGTAGGCTTCCAGTCCGATGCCGAAGAGCTTGGCTTCCAGGCAGGGCTTCATGTGGGGCAGCTTCTCGGCCAGAATCTCGTCGAGCGAGTTCTTCAGGATTTCGCGGTAGCGTCCCTTCTCCACGGTCAGGTCCTTCGAGCCGTCGTGTACCCAGATGTTCATGATGCACGGGTCGTTCTGATACTGACCCATAGCGTCGGCGATGCGGCGGCAACGCTTGGTGTGCTCAATCCAGAACTCGCGGATGGCGGGGTCGGGGTTGGAGAGCGAGAGGTCGCCGCTCAAGGGGTGGGAGAACGAGGTGGAGTTGAAGTCGAGCTTCATATTCATCTCCTTGGCCCACTGCATCCAGCCCTGGAACTGCTCCACGCCAACCTCGTTGCGGTCAATCTTCTTGCCGCCGAACTCACCGTAGATTTCGTGGAGGTTGAGCCGGAAGGTACCAGCGAGCAGCGAGTTCACCTTCTCAATGTCCTGGCGCAGCTCGTCGATGTTGCGCGCCTTGCCGGGGTAGTTGCCCGTGCTCTGGATGCCGCCCGAGGCTGCCTCGCCGCGCTCGAAGCCCACCACGTCGTCGGCCTGCCAGCAGTGCAGCGAGATGGGGGTCTTCTCCAGTGTCTCAATGGCTTTGTCTGTATCCACACCCAGAGCGGCGTAGCGCTCCTTTGCAATCTCGTAATTCTTTAAGATCAAATCTGCTTTCATGTTTTTTAGTTTTATGGTTATTGCTTATTGTTTTGTGATTTCCAGAAACTTTTCGTAGGCCGCGTCCCACGCTGCCTTGTCCTGCGGTTCGAACTGCTTCAGCTCCAGCGACTGTGCGATGATGTGGCGCATCTCCCAGATGTCCTTGACGAGTCCCGAAGCCTTGGCCTGGAGCATGACGTTGCCGAGGGCAGTGCCCTCCTGTGGACCAGCCAGCACGGTCACGCCGCAGCTGTTGGCGGTGAACTGGTTGAGGTAGTTGTTCAAGGAGCCGCCGCCGATGATGTGGAGCACGCGGATGTCGAAGTCGGCAAACTCCCGGAGCCAGGAGAACACCTGGCGGTAGCGCAGGGCGAGGCTGTCAAAGATGCAGCGGCAGATCTCGGCGTAGCCCTCGGGCACATGCTGCCCAGTATTCCGGCAGTAGGTCTTGATGGCTTCCACCATACAGGCGGGGTTGGCAAAGCAGGCATCGTCGGGGTTGATGATGCTCTGGAAGGCGGGCTGCTTCATAGCCTCCGCCTGCAACTGGGCGTGTCCCAGGCAGCTGTCGTCGCCCTGCCTGGCGGCCACCTCGTCCTTCCATTCCTTGCGGCAACGCTCGTAGATCCACATTCCGCAGATGTTCTTGAGGAAGCGCGTCGTACCCTCAATGCCGCCTTCGTTGGTGAAGTTGAGCTGGTAGCTGCGTTCGTTGATGACGGCCTTCCGCGTCTCAATGCCCATCAAGCTCCACGTGCCGGAGCTGAGGTAGGCGAACTGCTCGTCCTTGGCCGGTACGGCGGCCACGGCACTGGCCGTATCGTGACCCGCCACGGCAATGACGGGCACGGCTTCCAGTCCTGTCATCCGCTGCACCTCCTCGGTCAGTGTGCCGATGATGGTGGCCGGGGCGGTCATCGTGCCAAACTGCGAACGCTTCAGTCCGAGGCTCTCCACCAGTTCCTCGTCGAGGTCGCCCGTCATGGGGTTGAGCATCTGCGAGGTGGAGGCCACCGTGTATTCGCAGACGGCGCGCCCGGTGAGCATATAGCTGAGCGCATCGGGGATGAACAGCACCTTGTCGGCCTGCTCCAAGGCCACGTTGCCGGCCTTGCGCATGGCGTAGAGCTGGAAGAGCGAGTTGAAGTTCATGAACTGAATACCAGTCTTGTCGTAGACCTTCTCTTTGCTGACCTTCTCGCTGAAGTACTGCTCCATCACGCCCGAGGTGTGGGGGTCGCGGTAGGCCAGCGGATTGCCGAGGATGGCTCCATTGCGGTCTACGCAGACGAAGTCGCAGCCCCACGTGTCAATGCCGATGCTCTCGATGTGGATGTTGCGCTGGCTGACGAGTTTCAGTCCCTTGACAATTTCAAAGTAGAGGGCGTAGATGTCCCAGTAGAAATGTCCGCCGGTCTCAATGAGACGGTTGTCGAAGCGCGTCAGCTCCTCAAGGTGAACCTTGCCGCCGTGCAGACTGCCGATGACGGTGCGGCCGCTGGTGGCCCCGAGGTCTACGGCAAAGAAATATTTTGCTTGTTCCATGCGTTTTGTTTTATGTCTTTAGGTAGGTTTTGTACTGCCTGCAAAGGTAGCGGCAATCCGCGACACGGAACAAGAGAAAATGATATTAGGCCATGAGTTTTTGGCTACTGTGTCATATTTCTGAAGTCGGATGGTTTCATACCCGTCTGACTCTTGAACTTGGCGGAGAAATAGTCGGGCGACTCGAAGTTGAGGCGGTAGGCAATCTCCTTGATGCTGGCATCTGTGGTGGAGAGCAGTTCCTTGGCGCGCTGCAGCTTGAGCGTCTGCTGGTAGAGGGCGGGGGCGAAGCCGGTGTGTTCCTTGAAGAGCTTGCGGAAGGAGGAGTAGCTGATGCCTAACTCCTGTGCGATTTCTTGAATGGTGAGCGTGCCCTCCAGCGTCTCGCGGATGCGCTGGCGCGCCTTGTTGGCCAGCTCCACATACCGGGAGTCCTTGCTCAGGATGATGTTCCTCTCCAGAGAGTACATCTTGCCGATGAGGTGGTTCACTATGCCGGCCATGGTCTGCTGGGCGTAGGCAGCCTCCTCCACGGCCGTCTTGTAGGCTTCATCGTAGAGGTTGATGATGTCGTGGTTGAAACCGACGTGGTGGATGGGGTGTTCCGGCGACAGGAAACCGGCCTTCACGCGGTCGTCCATATTCTTGCCCCGGAAACCAATCCAGTAGCTCTTCCACCCCTTGGTCGGTGACGGGTGGTAGGTGTGCCACTCACCGGGGAAGAGCAGGAAGAAGTCGCCGGCCTTGATGGGTGTCTCGGGGAGATGGGCGGAGCGGAACACACCCTCGCCCTCGGGCTGGTAGAGCAGTTGGTATTCGTCGAGTGTGCGCCCCTTCTGCAGGTCGAAATAGTAGCCGTCGGCGTGTCCCTTGGTGGGGTAGTCGTCGCCCGGACCGATTTCCTCGCGGCCCACCGTACTGATGGTGAGTCCCCATTCTGCATCGCGTTCTGTGGCCAGTAGGTATTTGCTGATTTGCATGGTGGTGTGGTTTTTGTTTATTGGCTCTTCCGATTGCAAAAGTAATAAAAATAATCTACAATCCTACGCTCTGCCGCGAAAAAATGTAACCCGAAGGAAATATTTTCCTAACTGGGAAAAATTTTTTCTCTGCCGAGGAAGTTTTTTTTCTCTGGGCAGAGCGGTGATTTTTCCTCTACGAGCAGTGCCCCTTTTTCCTACACCTTATTTATATAAGGAGAGGAAAAGGATTTTTAAGAAATTTCTTAATAAATGCCAAATAATGGGGGTCAATAGCCAAAATGTAAAGGGCGCGTGGTGAAATTCCCCGTACTTTTGCATCCGTAACTAACCAATTTTTTAAAATTAACCAAACTAACAAAGACATGAACAAAAAACTATTTCGCAAAGAATCGGTGTTGCCTGTCGCTTTGTTGTGTTCCGCATTGGCTTTCTCTCCGATAGGGGGAAATGATGCTTTCGCAGCAATCCATACGACACAGCAGGCGCAAGCCGTGAAAGGTACGGTTGTGGACGAGAATGGCGAGGCCATTATCGGTGCGAGTATCAAGGTGGTCGGTACGACCAACGGTGTGATTACCGACCTCGACGGTAACTTCGCCCTGGCCAACGTCTCCAAGGGTGCCGTGTTGGAAATCTCCTACATCGGCTACATCACTCAGCGCGTCAAGGTCACCGGTGCTTCGGTCAGCGTGGTGCTGAAGGAAGACAACCAGAACCTGCAGGAAATCGTGGTCGTGGGCTACGGCGTGCAGCGCAAGAGCGACGTGACGGGAGCCATGACGCGTGTTGGCGAGAAAGAACTGAATACCAAGCCGGTGACCAACGTGTTCCAAGCCCTGCAGGGCAAGGCAGCCGGTGTGGACATTACCTCCAGTGAGCGTCCGGGTACGTTGGGCGACATTCGTATCCGTGGTAATCGCTCGCTGAACGCCTCCAACACACCGCTTTATGTGGTGGATGGTGTGCCCTTGAGTTCTGGCGGTATTGAGACGCTGAACCCCCGCGACATTGAGTCGGTGGACATCTTGAAGGATGCTTCCTCTACGGCCATCTATGGTTCGCGCGGTGCAAATGGTGTCGTACTGGTGACCACCAAGCGCGGTAAGGCTGGTGCTATGCAGCTGAACTATTCCGGTTCGGTCACTTTCGAGAACATCGTGGATAAGTCGCCTGCAATGACCGCCAGCGACTACATCACTTGGCGCCGTTGGGCTTACTACAACTCCAACCCGACAACCAATCCGCTGGGCAACCAACCCAACTACGACAAGGACCAGGCTTACTTCTCTGGTGACGACGTGGCCTTGGCCAACGTGAACCGTGGTTGGAACGCTGACCACACGCAGTGGGACGGCTCCAAGGTGATTGACACCGACTGGACGGACTTTGTCACACAGACGGGCATTACGCAGGAGCACACCATCAGTGCCAATGGTGGTACGGAGAAACTGCAAGGCTCGTTCTCGTTCGGCTACCTGAACAATGAGGGAACCCAGAAGGGACAGGAGTACGAACGCTACAATGTGTCGGCCACTGTTGACATTCAGGCCAAGCCCTGGTTGAAGTTAGGCGGCTCCATCAACGGCTCCTGGGCTGAACAGAAATACGGCTATTCTCGCACGGGACAGTCCAGCAACAGCGGTCCTACGGACATCTACAATGCAGCCAAGGCTATTCCGAGATACGCAATGCCTTACGATGAGAACGGCGACATCATCACCAACCCTGCCGGTTCGGTGACCAACGTCTATACTGTCATTGACGAATGGAAGAAATCAACAGATAACCGCCAGACCTTCCGCGCCTTGGGAAGCTTCTACGGCTTGGTGGACTTCGGCAAGATTTGGGAACCGCTGAGCGGCTTGAACTACAAGATTTCCTTCGGTCCCGACTTCCGCCACTATCGTCAGGGCATCTTCCTGGACGCTTCTTCCGCCACCCGTATGGGTAGTTCCAACTACGCCAAGAGAAGCGATGCTCGCTACTTCTCCTGGACGCTCGACAACATGATTACCTACGTCAAGTCGTTCGGTGAGCACAACGTGAACGTCACCTTGCTGCAGAGTGCTTCCAAGTACAACAAGGAGGAGGGCAGCATGAGCGAGAACAACGTGCTGGTGCCGGAGTTCCTGTGGAACAACATGGGACAGATTGACATTGCCAATACCACGACCTACAAGCCGGGCTTCAGCACCGGACTGACCGAAAGCCAGTTGGCTTCCTACATGGCTCGTGTGAACTATTCGTTCAAGGATCGTTACCTCTTGACCGTCTCTGGTCGTTACGATGGTTCGTCCGTGTTGGCCGCCGGCAACAAGTGGGCGTTCTTCCCCTCCGCAGCCCTCGGTTGGCGCATGGAGCAGGAGGACTTCCTGAAAGATGTTAAATGGATTGAGCAGTTGAAGCTCCGCTTCGGTGTGGGTTCTACGGGCAACTCCGCCGTTGACCCCTACGGAACGCTGGGTGTCATCAGTGCCTACTGGTATCCTTCCAGCAACGGCAACCAGCAGATTTTCGTGACCAATGAGCCTTACTATACCAGTGGCAGCAACCAAATGCCCAACAAGGATTTGGGTTGGGAGAAGACCACGCAGTTCAACTACGGTATTGACTTTAGCGTGCTCAAGGGACGCATCGGCGGTACGATTGACGTGTACCACTCTCGGACTACTGACCTGCTGATGTCGAGAACTATTCCTGCACTGACGGGCTATCCCAGTATTCTGGCTAACATCGGTGAGACCAAGAACTTCGGTGTGGACATCACCCTGAACACGGTGCCTCTCAAGATTAAGGACTTCCAGTGGAACTCCGACCTGACACTTGCCTATCAGAAGGATGAAATCGTAAGCCTCGCCAACGGTAAGGAGGACGACATTGCCAACAGTTGGTTTATCGGCGAGTCCATCAGCGTGTACTATGGTATTGACAACCTCGGTCTCTGGCAGGAAGCTGACAAGGAAGAGATGGAGAAATTCAATGCCAATGGTCATAAGTTCTCTGTAGGTAATGTGCGCCCGAAAGACCAAAACGGCGACTACAAGATTGACAGCGAAGACCGTGTCATCCTTGGTTCGGCTAATCCCCGCTGGACGATGGGCTGGAGCAACACCTTCTCCTGGAAGGGTGTGGAACTCTCTGTGGAACTCTATGGCCGCATGGGCTACATGATTAACTCTGGCGGTGAGGGTCAGTACGGTATGTACAACCAGCGCGAAATCAACTACTGGACACCTGACAACACCAATGCCGACTGGCAGAAGCCGATATACAGCACGGCAGGCGGCGACGCTTACTCTGCGCTTCTGGGCTATAAGGATGCTAACTTCATCAAGGTGCGCAACATCTCGCTGGGCTACAACTTCAGCCCCGTGCTCTGCAAGAAGATTGGTATCTCCAACCTGAAGGTCTACGGACAGGCTCGCAACTTGGGTTGTCTCTACTCCTCTGTGGACTTCCAGGACCTCGACCTGGGCACGTCCTACTACAATCGTGGATTCACCATAGGCCTGCAGGTAGGTTTCTAAAGTGTGGAACAAGCATTATAAATTCATAATTTGCAACAGATATGAAAAACAAGATATTCATAAGTGCAATGGCACTTGCAACATTGTTGGGCACATCTTCCTGCGGCAACGACTTCCTGGAGGAGAATGCCAACCATAAAATCACCGATGCGCTGCTGGAAACGGCAGAGGGCGCAAAGGCTATGGCTGCCGGTCTCTATGCTAACCTCCGCTGGCACTTCGGCTACGAGTGGGCATACGGCATTACGCTGTACGGCACGGACGAGTTTACCAACGGAGCTGACCTCACTTCCGAGCCTTGGAATACCTACGACAGCCGTCTCAACCCGATGGACTGCACCAAGGCCAATGGTGCAGCCAACAACAACTGCCCCGCCGTGTCGGCTCTTTGGAACGAGATGTATTACGGCATTTCTACGGCCAACCTCGTGATTTCCAAGGCTGGTAATGTGGCTGACGAGGACACGCGCAACAAGGTGTTGGGCGAGGCTTATTTCCTCCGTGGCTACAACTACTACCGACTCTTCGCACAGTATGGCGGCGTGGTGCTGCAGACGGAGCCTGCTGCCGCCAGTGCTTCCTCCGTTTCCCATTACACCCGTGCCACGGCTGAGGAGACGCTGAACCAGGTGATTGCCGACTTTGAACAGGCGTACAAGATGCTGCCTACCACCAAGTGGCGCGGCAATGGCACATGGACGAAGTACACCGCAGCCCACTTCCTGGCCAAAGCACTGCTGTTCCGTCAGTCGGAGCGTTGCTCGGACTGGAACTCCAGCTACACGGCTTCGACAGACCTGCAGAAGGCCATCTCGCTTTGCGACGAGGTGATTGCTGCCTGCCCGCTGGCTAACTATCAGGACTTGTATGCCAACTGGACGGGCGTGGACTGCACCAACGAGGGCTTGAGCGAAATTCTGATGACAGCCGAGCACAACGGCGACAGCAGCACCAAGGGTCGCTACGGCAACCGTACCTATAACTACTTCGACCCCCAGTTCTCCAACTTCTCCAATGGTTGGGTGCAGCGCGGCCAGTACATCGGCGGTATGGACTTCCAGCGCTGCCGTCCCACGGAGTATGCTTATGCCATCTTTGACAACGTGAACGACTCCCGTATGTGGAAGACCTTCAAGACCGTCTACGGTATGAACAACTACAAGACCATCGACGAAAAGGTGGCTCCGGGCGTGTCGGCCGAGCATGCTCCAGAACTGGGTGACGCCGGCATCATGTTCATCCTGAACAAGAAAGACGACGCACGCTTTATGAAGGGCGCAGCAGAGAGCGAGTACGGTACGTTTGGCCGTGGAGGCACTGCTCATACTTTCATCAATCCCGAGACTAACAAGTGGGTGCCCAACGTGTTCCCCGTCTATCTGAACGGCAGTTACGCGATGAACACCTTCGGCGTGAGCGGCAATCCTGCACAGAGCAACGTGTTCTGCGGCATTAACAAGACGGCTGACGGCACTCGTGACGCTGAGAAGGGCGATGCCCACCGCGATGTCATCATGGCTCGCTCGGGTGAGACCTACCTCGTGAAGGCCGAGTGCCAGGTGCGCTTGGGACAGTATCAGGATGCCATCAACACCGTGAATGTCCTCCGCGCCCGTGCTCAGTGGAAGGCTGGTGAAGACCGCGAATACTATGTGGACGGTTCCATCGCTTTCGAGAACAACACGACGGCTTCCGCCACCCTTGGCAAGTGTAAGGATGCCAGCGGCACAAAAATCAACAACCTGCAGGCATACAAGTATTCCTTCATCCGGAAGAACACCTACTACCTCTCTACAGGTATTGAGCGCACCACAGCGGCCTCCAATCTCCAGATTGCCGACTACAACAACCTGCCGGAAGAGGACGAGGCTGTCCTCGCAGCCATGGGTGTCAGCGGAACAAAGGAACGTCTCATCAACTTCATCCTCAACGAGCGCACGCGTGAGTGTCTCGGTGAGTGGAATCGCTGGGAGGAGCTGAGCCGCACGAAGACCTTGGTGCAGCGCGCCAAGCTGTTCAACCCCGAGGCTGCCACCAACGTGGCTGAGAAGCATCTGCTCCGCCCCATCCCGCAGGGATTCATCGATGCGCTGCAGAACGAAGACGGCACGAACCTCTCCGATGCAGACAAGGCTGCATGGCAGAACCCCGGCTATTAATCCGTATTCTTCTCATATAGGTTATAATAATACCGTGGAGAGCGGCACCTTCTGGAAAGAGAATGGTGCCGCTCTTTTTGAGGAAAGAACAAAATTATAATCAAGCAGAAGAAAAAACTGAAAATAGTTTGTTGTTTCGAAAAATAATAGTACCTTTGCACCGACAGTTCCCACCACGCTTCCCGAAGAACAGCGAACCAGGGTGGGCCTTTTGCATTTTATTCCTATTGTATGAAGTATAGCAAGCAACCATTGGATTATCCAGATATTCTCGCAATGTTGAAGGAACGTGGCCTTGTTGTCAACGATGATGAGAAGGCCATTGATTGTTTGAAAAAAATTAGTTATTTCCGTCTGGCTAACTATTTTCGTCCAATGGAGGCGGACAAGGTTAAACACACCTTCAAGCCCGGTAGTTGTTTTGAGAACGCAGTTGCTCTCTACAACTTTGATCAAGAGTTGCGCACTTTGTTATTCGATGCCATACAAACCATAGAGATTGCTTTGCGTTCCAAGGTGATACACTATATCTCCTTGCAGTATGGTTCTTTTTGGTTTACTGATGCTGGCTTGTTCAATAGTTCGTCCATATTTGATTCTTGTTTGCTGCATATCCGCCAGGAAGTAGAGCGAAGCAGAGAAGATTTTATCACCGAACACCTTGAAAAGTACTCAGAACCAGATGTCCCGCCAGTATGGAAGACGCTTGAGGTAACAACGTTTGGAACATTGTCAAAACTGTTTGGCAATTTCAAGGACAACCATTTGAAAAAGCGCATAGCTCGTGATTTCAACTTGCCGCAACACGTCATTTTGGAGAATTGGATAAAGTGTGCAGTTATTGTGAGAAATCATCTTGCTCATCACACTCGTGTGTGGAACCGCAATTTTCCATACATTCCGCAGACTAATATCTCGCTTCGTGGCGCATGGCTGTCACATCGTATCCGGCATTCTCACAAACTCTACCCGTACTTGTGCTGTACGCAGTATATGCTCAATGCTTTGAGAGCCAACAATACATTCTCGCTTGACTTGGCTGCTCTACTGCAGAAGTATCCAAATGTGGACGTGTCAGCCATGGGATTCCCCGTGGATTGGCAGAAAGAGAAGTTGTGGTTATAGATACATCACGCAATTAGCTCTGAATGTTTCCTCATTTTCCAGCCTGCCACCCGTGTTTTCCCCTCGAAAGTTTGGAGATTTCAAATAAAAGTCATAGCTTTGCAAAAGAATTGTAAGGAGCATAGATATGAAACGGAAACTCTACCCCATCGGCATCCAAACGTTTGAACGTATCCGCAAGGAGGATAATCTCTACATTGACAAGACGGAATACGTGTACCGCATGACGCACACTGACGGCACCTATTTCTTCTTGAGCCGACCGAGGCGGTTTGGCAAGTCGCTGCTGGTCTCCACCTTCAAAAGCTACTTCGAGGGCAGGAAAGACCTCTTCGAGGGACTCGCCATTGAGCAATTAGAGCAGGACTGGACGCAGTATCCCGTCTTACATTTCAGTATGGCTGGGGGTAAGCATATGGAGAAGGAGCAACTGGAGCGGTATCTGCGCTATAGTCTGGAGTCTCAAGAGCGGCAGTTCGGCCTGCACAATGACAGTCCAGACCCCAACATCCGTCTCAAGAACTTGATAACGACCGCCTACGAGAAAACTGGCAAACAGGTGGTGGTGCTCATTGATGAGTACGACGCACCGCTGCTTGACGTGGTACACGAGGAGACGCAGCTGCCCGTGCTCCGCAATGTGATGCGCAATTTCTATAGCCCCCTAAAGGATTGCGACCCGATGCTGCGCTTCGTGTTCCTGACCGGCATCACGAAGTTCTCGCAACTCAGCATCTTCAGCGAGTTGAACAACATCAAGAATATTTCTATGGACGAGGCGTATGCAGGTATCTGCGGCATTACCAAGGAGGAAATGCTCACGCAGATGAGCGATGACATCGACCTGCTGGCCGACAAGTTGAAGCTCAGTCGTGAGGAGACGATAGGGAAGTTGAAGGCGCGCTACGATGGCTACCATTTCACGTACCCCTCGCCCGATGTTTACAACCCGTTCAGCCTGTTGAACTGCTTCGCCGATGGCAAACTGGACTCCTACTGGTTCGGCTCGGGCACCCCCACCTACCTTATTAATATGATGCGGAAGTTCGACTTCCTGCCGACGGATTTGGGCACTGCCGCACAGGCAGGAAAGGAAGACTTCGACGCAGCCACGGAAACGATGACGACCATCATACCGCTGCTCTACCAGAGTGGCTACCTCACTATCAAGGACTATGATGAGGACACGGATCTGTACACACTCGCCATTCCCAATAAGGAGGTTTGGGTAGGACTATTCCGCAGCTTGGTGCCCCACTATCTGGAACGCTACTCCACGGCGGGGAATACAACGGTGGCCAAGATGTCAGCCTTGATTCGGCGCGGCAATATCAACGAGGGACTGCAGCTCATGGCCGACTTCCTCGAAACCGTACCCTACTGCGACAACACGCACTACGAGGGACACTGGCAGCAGACCCTCTACATCATGTTCGCCCTGCTTTCGGGCTACAGCATCCAGGTGGAGCAGCGCACGGCGAAGGGTAGGATAGACATCACCCTCGAAACGCAGACCACCATCTACGTGATGGAGCTGAAGATCAACGGCAGCGTGGAGGAAGCGCTCGCCCAGATTGAGTCTCGCCACTATGCCGATGCCTTCAAGATGAAGAACAAGCCCGTAGTGAAGGTCGGCATGAATTTCTCGCTGAAGGACGGTGTGAACCGCTTGGAGTGGGG
>CAVFBU010000057.1:0-15087 GCA_963620725.1 Vescimonas coprocola | reverse complement strand
ATGCAGCAGTTGCCTTGATGCTCGGCATGGGAATGACGTCGTGCGACGACTTCCTTGACCGTCCGGTAGAAGACAACTACAATACTGAGAATTTCTATGATGGTGACGATGCCTGTATTGCGGGTGTCAACTATCTCTACAATTCCCCTTGGTACGACTTCCAGCGTGGTTTCATCAAAATCGGTGAGGTGATGTCGGGTAATATGTATTGGGGAGCAAGCCCTTATATGAATTTCTCCACCAATGGTACCGATGATGACCTCATCAACATGTCGTACTCGCTTTGGGCCGTTATTGGACACTCAAGCACCGTGTATGAATCGCTGCAGAATGCCAAGAACTGCAGTGATGCTACACGCAAGCAGTGTATGGGCGAGTGCCTCGCATGGAAGGCCATGGCCTACTTCTACTTGGCACGCACCTTTGGCGATGTACCCATCATCCACAGCAACTCGGCTACGCTCGCCAGTGGTGACTACAACACACTGTCGAAGGTTCAGAGAAGCGATGTCTATGACTACATCGTACTCACGCTTGAGAAGGCTCTTGAATATCTGCCAAAGGCAAAGAGCACTTCCGGCCGCATCGACTACTATGGTGCTGAGGCTCTGCTCGCCAAGGTCTATCTGACCAAGGCTGGTGTGAGCGGCACGCTCAGCAAGGACGACCTTGCAAAGGCTGCTGAATATAGCCGCGATGTCATTGAGAACTCTGGCCGCGAACTCATGGAGAACTATGCTGACATCTTCCGCGGCAGCAACCGCTTCTGCGACGAGATCTTGATAGCATGGCGCTGGACAGTAGGTTCGCACTGGACTTCACAGAACACGCTGCAGAGCGACCTCGCTCCTGTGGGCTTCGACGAGAATGGTGACTGTTGGGGTGGCTATGGTGGCCCGTCGGTTGACCTGATGGACGCTTTCGGCGTATCACCTGCCGACAATCCCAATACACGTCTTGACAAGGACACACGTCGCAAGGCGACCATCATGATGGCTGGTGATACCTACGACTACTTCTGGCGTGACAGGACCATGGACAATGGGTCGAAAGGCTTCAACTACCTACAGTTCCTTTATGACAAGGATTACAACTCTTCTTCTACCGGCGAACTCCAAAGTCCTACTGGCGGAAACAATGTGAAGCATCTCTTCGGCGACAATGCTGACCACCAGGAAGAATTGGGTATGGCTGCCGGACGTATGGCAAACGCTCTGCCTACTCCTATTCTCCGTCTTGCCGATGTCTACCTGATATATGCTGAGGCCGAAGTGTTGCAGGGCAATACTGCCGACGCTCTTGCGCTCGACTGCTTCAACAAGGTGCACGGACGTGGCGTGAAGTGGGCGGATCCCGACAAGACCATGCTAACATTTGATGACATCTGGAAGGAGCGCCGCCTCGAATTTGCTGGCGAGGGCGACCGCTGGTACGACTATGTGCGCCGTAGTTACTATGACGTGAACGCTTGTATCCAGGAACTCAAGTCGCAGCGCCGCAACGCCATGTGGCACGTGAACGATGCTTACAAGGCTTTCTACGAGTCAGGTTACGCCACATGGGACGGTTCGAAGATAGAGTACGACAGCAACACTGCTGTGCCCAATGTCACTGCAAGCAGTTTCACTCTGCCCTTCCCGTCTGAGGACGTGGCACTGAACCCCAACCTTGGCAGCAACGTCGACCCGATACACGTAGACGTGCGCAGCACATATAGTTATTAATCATTCAAAGAACTGATAATTATGAAAATCAAGAATATAAACAAGGCCATGTTTGCCGTGGCTCTCGCTGTGGTGTCGGCAGGTTTCGCATCGTGCGAAGACCAGCCTGACAAGTATGAGACCACCGACGGCAAGCCCACCATCTACTATGTCCGTCCGGTCGATGTGGATGCAAAGGACTCGCTCCTCACCGAAGCCTCCATGAGCAACACAATCTGTATCGTGGGTAGCAACCTGCGCAGTGTGAAGCAAATCGACTTCAACGACCAGACAGCCACGCTCAATACAAGTTATATGACCGACAACACGATCATCGTGGGCGTGCCGAAGAATATCCCCGATGTGGTGAGCGACAAGATCTACTTCATCACCACATCGCAGGACACCGTGTCCTACGACTTCAAGGTCATCGTTCCTGCACCTACCATCAGTTCGATGAGCAACGAGTGGGCAGCAGCAGGTGAAGAGGTGACCATCAAGGGTGACTACTTCCTTGACTACGACAACTACCCGTTGTCTATCAAGGTGGGTGAAAACTATTACATCCAGGCTTCCGATCTGAAGATTACGAAGACCAGTATCACATTCAGTATGCCGTCCGATATGCCGGAGCACGAGAATATCTACATCTGCACAAAGTATGGTACGACAACGGCTCCGTTCCAGTATAAGGACGAGCGCGGTATGCTGTTCGACTTCGACACGCCTAATGCTGCTACTGGTGTCGTACTTGGCAACCACGGATGGCACAGCCAGGTGATTCAGAGCGATGACACGTCACTCAAGGGCAACTACCTGATGCTCGGTAACACCAGTATGGATGCTGGCGGTGGTTGGAATGACGGCAATTTCTCTTTCGAGTACTGGGCCGGAACATGGAACAGCGACTTCACTGGCGATGGTGTGAAACTCTGTGACGTGGCCGACTTCAGCAACTGGGAGAGCAAGAGCCTGAAGTTCGAAATGCTCGTTCCGTCAAGCAATCCGTGGCAGGCCGCAGCAATGCAGGTAATCTTTGCAGGAACAGACAAGGTGACCCTCTTCAATGCCAACAACAGCTTCTTCCACGTGCAGGGCGAACTCAGCCGTGCGCTCTATATGCCTTGGAATAGCAACGGCGGAAGTTATGACACGGGCGACAAGTGGGTGACGGTGACCATCCCGTTCACAGAGTTCGCTTACGACTGGGACGGCAACAAACTCGCCTCTACATTCAAGAGCGTGGAAGACTTTGCCAGCCTCACCATCTTTGTTGTCAATGGTTCGTACAACGATAAGACCGTCATCCCTTCCGGTACCGACTGTACGCCTATCATCAAGATCGACAACATCCGTGTGGTTCCCAACAAATAACCCATCAATAACTATAAGGATATTATGAAAAAGATCAATAACATATTCACCCTGTTGGTGACGGCCCTTGTGGGGCTGTCGCTGACAGCGTGCAGCAGCGACGATTTGGACACCAACCAGTATCAGAGTGGTGTGTCGCTCAACGCTTTCGGTCCTTCTCCCGTGATGCGCGGTGGCCAGTTGCGCTTCATCGGCAGCAACCTCGACCAGATTCGCGAAGTTCGCATCCCCGGTGTGGATGCCATTACCGCCATCGAGGTGGTGAAGGCCGGCGTGCCCAGCGAAATCCGTGTGTCTGTTCCCCACGATGGTCCAGAGCCGGGTCACGTGGTGCTCGTGGCCAACAACGACAAGGAGATTACCACCGTGTCGACGCTGACCTATATCGAGGGAATCACCATTGAGCGTGTTACATCCTCTGCCATGCCTGGCGAGGTGATAGAGATTGTGGGCGACTACCTGAACCTCGTTCACTCAATGGCGTTTGCTGACAACGTGATTGTTAGCGAGAACGATTTCATCCAGCACGACCGCTACACCATCAAGGTGCGTGTGCCGGAGGAGGCCAAGACGGGCAAGCTCCAGCTCTTTACCGCCGACCTCACGGTGGGTGATGCCTCAAAACTCGACTACCAGATTGTGACGACCGAAGACCGCTTTATCGTGGGCACGCCGACTGTTGCAAAGGTGAAGGGACGCGAGGAGGTGGATGCCGAAGGTTCTTTCACGGCCAAGGTCGGTGAGACGATTACCGTAAATGGTAGCTATCTGCAACTGGTGAAGGCGGTGACGATTGGTGATTACACCATAGAAGATATCATCGTGTCTGAAAATGGGGCTTCGCTGTCGTTCGTACTGCCCGCAGAGGCTCCCGATGGTGCCGTGAATCTCGTCTGCAAGTCGGAGGTGATTGTTCCTGCTGCGGTACTGACTACCGTGAAACCCAGTAGCTGCACCGTGAATCCCAATCCTGTAAAAGCTGGCACCGAACTGACGGTCAGCGGCACGGACATGGATGTGGTGTCTGCCGTGGAATTTGACAATGCCGGTTCTCTGACGGGCGATGCCATTGCGGTATCTGCCGACAAGGTGGTGGTGAAGGCTGTTCCTGAGACGGCCACGGAAGGCACCTTGTATCTTGTGATGGCCAATGGAGCCAAGGTGAGTGTTCCTTTCACACTGGTGAAACCTGTCGTTACTGGTTATGACAATGCGAATGTGAGTGCCGGAGGCGCACTGACCATTGCCGGCACCAATCTGGATCTTGTGAAGAAGGTACAGTTCGGAGAAGGCACAACGGAAGTGACCGTTGACGCAACAGCAACCTCCATCAGCCTTACCGTTCCTATGGATGCGAAGAGTGGTGCTCCCACACTGGTGCTGGCCAACGGGACAACCGTAGACAATGTACCGGAGGTGAATATTATGGAAGCACAGTTCTGCTATGTAACGGAATTCCCCGATGATGACCATACGCCCAGTGCAGGCAGCATCGCAACGCTTCCCGTGAAAAACGGCGAGAAGTTGACGGCAGCCTATATCGACGGTACGCAGGTGAACTTTGTCTACGATACGAAGAACAGCACCATATCCGTGGCTATTCCCCAAAAGTCCAAGAAGAACACCGTGCTCCGTCTGGTGTCTGATGGTTTCGGAGAGATTACCTATACTATGACGGTGATTCCAGCAACAGACGTTGATATCGTCCTGTGGAGCGGCCTTGTGGATCTCGGAAAATGGAGCATCAACTATGAAGTGAAGCCCGCTGACATGTTTGTCAATGCTGGCGTACAGGCTGGTTGGAAGCTTCGCATCTACGGTAAGAATACGGCCGACTTCTGGCAGATACAACTCTATGACGGTCACTGGGGCGGTATGCAGATTCCCGGTTGGGCCGATGATGGTGTAAGCACGAGCAACAATATGCGTTCTGACAAGCAGTCTACGTTTGCCGAGAATGGATACATTGAGATTGAACTGACGCAGGATTTGGTGAACCTGTTGACCACCAATATTGACTGGGGATATTCGATGATTATTCAAGGCGAGAACTTTATGGTCAACAAGATTACGCTTCACTATACGCAGTCGTTTGAGCAGACCGTGTGGTCTGATCGTGTAGACCTTGGGTCGTGGTCTGTCAACTACGAAGTGAAACCCAACGACATATTTGCCGCTGCTGGTGTAACCAAGGGGTCGGTGGTTCGATTCTATGGCGAGGCCACCGCAAGTTCATGGCAGTTCCAACTCTTTGACGGCCACTGGGGCGGTATGCCTGTTCCCGGATGGGGCGACGATGGTGTAAGCACGAGCAACAATATGAGTTCTGCCAAGCAGTCCACTTTTGCCGAGAAGGGCTACATTGAGATTGAGCTGAACGAGGATATCGCGACTCGTCTCACCACACTGACGGACTGGGGATATTGCTGTATTATCCAGGGTGAGAACTTCGTTTTGACGAAGATTACCGTGGAGTAACGACGACCGCAATGGTTTTTCAACAGGCGCACTCTTCCATGGGTGCGCCTGTTTTCATTTATTAGGGGAAAAGTATGCGAGATGAGCAACAAAGTATTGGCGATATTCGTGGAAATACACTAACTTTGCAAACGATATGACGAATACATAGTACTACAATAACAAAACGATGAAAACTACACGATTCTTGACGATGCTGGCCGTGGCTCTGTTGGCCATCGGGTGCGGCGGCGATGACCCTGTTGACGACCCTGTTGAGCCGACACCAACCCCCGAAACCCCAGATACTCCGGACACTCCAGACACCCCCGACACTCCGGAAATCAATATCACCAAGACGCTGGTGGCTGGTCAGACGGAACCGGTGAAGAAACTCTATAACTATTTCCTGGAGCAGTATGGTCAGAAGACCATCAGCGGCGTGATGGCCAACGTCAACTGGAACACGACGCTGGCCGAGAAGGTGAAGACCCTCACGGGGAAATATCCGGCCATGAACTGTTTCGACTTCATCCATATCTACGTGCCCAAGAACAACTGGATAGACTATTCCGACATCACACCCGTGAAGAACTGGTTCGATCAAGGCGGTATCGTCCAGCTGATGTGGCATTTCAATGTGCCCGTCAAGGAGGGACAGACGCTCGGCACGGACGGGGCGGACGGCAACGGCAAAACGGCTGTGACCTGCACGCCGAAGGAGACCGCTTTCAAGGCATCGAACGCCCTGAAGGACGGCACGTGGGAGAACCAGTGGTTCTATCAAGAGATGGAAAAGGTGGTGGCGGTGCTGCTGAAACTGCAGGATGCAGGCATTGCGGCCACTTGGCGTCCCTTCCACGAAGCCGCCGGCAACGCCACGCTGAAGTCGGGAGCCAGTTGGGGCACCGCGTGGTTTTGGTGGGGTGCTGACGGTGCCGACACGCACAAGAAACTCTGGATAGCCATGTTCGACTACTTCAAGCAGAAAGGCGTGAAGAACCTCATCTGGATATGGACCTCGCAGAACTGCAACGGCGATGCCTCAACGTACAACAGTGACAGCGACTGGTATCCCGGCGATGCGTATGTGGATATCATCGCACGCGACCTCTATGGCTATGGCGTGGAGAAGAACAAACAGGAGTTCAGTGAGCTGCAGGCGGCCTATCCCACCAAGATGGTGGTGTTGGGCGAGTGCGGCAAGGGCGACAATGGTGCACAGGGCAACATCGGCAACTGCTGGACGGCCGGTGCGCAGTGGGGACACTTCATGGTGTGGTATCAAGGAGGACAAGGCTCTACCGACACCATGTGCAGCGACAGCTGGTGGAAGAACGCCATGTCGGACGGCAACGTCATCACGCGTGACCAGTTGCCCGACCTCAAATAAGACACCACTAAAAATCCAATAACTAAAGACATGAAACATTTTGTGAAAACCATCCTGCTGTTGCTGGCCGTGGTATGCGTAGCACCTATGGCCGCACAGATTAAGGGTCACAACATCCAGGTCAACGTAGTGCCCGACCACAGCGACTGGACCTACAAGGTGGGGGAGACCGCCACCTTCCGCATCACCGTCACACGGTCGGCCACACCACTGGCCAGGGCTGTCGTCAGCTACAAGGCAGGCCCGGAGATGTACCAGAACGTGGAGAAGAACGATGTGGTGCTGAAAGACGGCACGCTGACCGTGAAGGGGAAGATGACCCGGCCGGGCTTCTACCGCGTGGACGTGAAGACCACCATCAACGGGAAGGAATACCAGGGCGCGTGTGCCGCCGCCTTCTCGCCCGAACAGCTGAAGCCCACCACCATCAATCCTGCTGACTTCGACCAGTTCTGGCAGGATGCCATCCGTGAGGCGCGCCGGACAGACCTGAATCCCACCAAACGACTCCTTCCCGAACGCTGCACCAAGGACGTGAATGTCTATGAGGTCAGCTTCCAGAACGTGCGTCCAAACGCGCGCACCTATGGCATCCTCTGTGAGCCGGTCAAGCCCGGCAGGTATCCGGCACTGCTTCGCGTGCCCGGTGCTGGCGTGCGCCCGTACAGCGGCGATGTCTATACCGCATCGCAGGGTGCTATCACCCTCGAAATCGGCATCCACGGCATTCCCGTCACCCTGCAGCAGTCCGTCTACGACGACCTGGCACAGGGCGCCCTCAACGGCTATTGGGCCTACGGGATGGACAACCGCGACCAGAGCTACTACAAACGGGTGGTATTGGGCTGCATCCGCGCCATCGACTATATCGAACAATACACACCATGGAACGGCAGACAGTTGGGTGTGACGGGATCAAGCCAGGGCGGCTTCCTCACGCTGGCCTGTGCCGGACTCGACCGCCGCGTCACCTTCTACGCACCCGTCCATGCCGCCCTCTGCGACCATACCGCCTCCCTGCAGGGCACCGCCTGCGGCTGGCCGCATTTCTTTTACTGGAACAAGGGTAAGAGTATGGAGAAACAGATAGAGACCTCGCGCTACTATGACGGTGTGAACTTCGCACGCCGCATCACCGACAGGCAGAACGGATGGTTCTCCTTCGGATATAACGACAACGTGGTGCCGCCCACCACGGCTTGGGCTACCTATAACATCGTGAAGGGATCGAAGTCGCTGACCCCCTATCCGCAGACCGCCCACTTCTGGTATCAGGAGCAGTGGGACGAATGGGAAAACTGGTTGCTCGCCCAACTGAAGGCTGGCGATGGAGACACGGGCAGCCAACAATTGGAGCAGCGGTTGCGCCAACTGCAGTCCCGAGGCTATATGATGGGTCATCAAGATGCACCCTTCTACGGTGTGACGTGGGAGTGGGAGCAGGGTAGGGGCGATGTGCTCGAAACGGTGGGAGACTATCCGGCCGTGATGGGCTTCGACCTCGGCGGCATCGAGATGGGAGACCGCAAGAACCTGGACAGCGTGCCCTTCACCCGCATCCACGATGAACTCATCGCCCACCACGAACGCGGTGGCATCGTCACGATCAGCTGGCATCCGCGCAACCCCTTGACGGGAGGCACGGCATGGGACGTGACCGATTTGATGGTGGTCAGAAACGTGCTGCCTGGTGGCAAGTGTCACGGCAAGTTCCAGCGATGGATGCAGCGCGTGGGCGATTTCCTGGCCACGCTGAGAACCAAGGAGGGGAAGCCCGTTCCCATTATCTTCCGTCCTTGGCACGAGAACAACGGCTCGTGGTTCTGGTGGGGACAGAAGCTCTGCACCGATACGGAATACCGCCAGCTCTGGAATATGCTGCAGGACTACCTCAACAGCCGGGGCTTCGACAACCTGCTGTGGAGCTATTCACCCAACCTGGACGGAGGCTGGACGGAGGAACGCTTCCTGCAACGCTATCCCGGCAACGACCGTGTGACGCTGATTGGTGAGGATGCCTACCAATGGGGCACGGAGCAGGACTTCGTGCAGCAGGTGACGTCAGACCTCGCTTTCCTCAGCGGCTTCGCCCAGCGCAATGGTAAGTTGCTCGCACTGACCGAGTGTGGACTGAAGAATATGCCCGACAGCACATGGTGGACGCGCGTGCTGCAGCCCGTGATGAACCGCTACCCCATCAGCTATTTCCTCCTGTGGCGCAACGCGCGGCAGGAATATTTCGGGCCGTCGCCCACGCTGCCCTGCGCCAGCGATTTCCAACGGCTCCATGAGTCCGATGGCATCCTCTTCCTGAAAGACATTACATGCAATAAATAAAGAAATAGATATGAGCAATTTTGAAGAAAAAGTCAAGGCACTGCGCACTCACCACGAGGCACTGCTGACGAGAAAGAACGAGAAGGAGGCGTGGGGCAACGGCATCTACGACCGTTGGAAGAACCCCATCCTCACCGCCGAGCACACCCCACTGGAGTGGCGTTATGACTTCAGCGAGAAGGACAACCCCTACCTGATGCAGCGCATCATGATGAACGCCACGCTCAACGCCGGTGCCATCAAGTGGAACGGCAAGTACCTGTTGGTGGTGCGCGTGGAGGGGGCGGATCGCAAGAGCTTCTTCGCTGTCGCGGAGAGTCCCAACGGTGTGGACAATTTCCGCTTCTGGGACAAGCCGATTACCATGCCCGAAGACACGGTGCCAGCTACGAATGTCTACGATATGCGCCTCACCGCCCATGAGGACGGATGGGTCTATGGCGTGTTCTGTGCCGAGCGGCACGACGACACGCAGCCCGGCAACCTCAGTGCTGCCACGGCCACGGCAGCCATCGCGCGTACCAAGGACTTCATCTCCTGGCAGCGACTGCCCGACCTGAAGACGCAGAGTCAGCAGCGCAACGTGGTGCTCCACCCGGAGTTTGTCGACGGCAAGTATGCCTTCTACACGCGTCCGCAGGACGGCTTCATCGACACCGGGTCGGGTGGCGGCATCGGTTGGGCACAGGTGGACGACATTACCCACGCGGAGATTACGGAGGAGAAAATCATCAACGCCCGCCACTACCACACCATCCAGGAGGTGAAGAACGGTGAGGGACCGCATCCCGTCAAGACCGACAAGGGATGGCTGCACTTGGCCCACGGCGTGCGCGCCTGTGCCAGTGGTCTGCGCTATGTATTGTATATGTATATGACGGCACTGGACGACCCCACGAAGGTCATTGCCGAGCCGGGCGGCTTCCTGTTGGTGCCGCAGGGCGAGGAGTATATCGGTGACGTGATGAACGTGGTGTTTGCCAACGGTTGGATTGTGGACGACGACGGCCAGGTGTTCATCTACTACGCCTCGTCCGACACGCGCCTGCACGTGGCCACCTCAACCATTGACCGCTTGGTGGACTATTGTATGAACACACCGGCGGACGGCTACCGCACGCAACTCAGCGTGGAGACCATCAATCGTCTGGTGGACAAGAATAAATCGTTGAACCATTAAACATACACACACTAAAAACCTATGGCAAGTCTTAAGGAAAAAATCGCCTATGCACTGGGCGATGCCGCCGCTGGCGGTATTATATGGAAGGTGATGTCCATCGCCTTTCCGCTGTTCTTCACCAATGTCTTCGGACTGACCTTCGCGGATGCCGCCGTGCTGATGCTCGTGGCACGTATGTTCGATGTGGTCACCGACCCCATCATGGGTAGCCTGGCCGACCGCACGCAGTCGCGCTGGGGCACGTATCGTCCATGGATCATCTTCGGAGCGATTCCCTTCGGCATCATCTTCGCGCTGCTGCTCTATACGCCCGACTTCGGACCGACGGGCAAGCGCATCTATGCCTATACGCTCTACCTGTTGATGATGGCCATCTATACGATGGTCAACGTGCCCTACGGTTCGCTGCTCGGCGTGATGACGGAGGACGACAACGAGAAGAACGAGTTCTCGGCCTACCGCATGATAGGAGCCTATGCCATGGGCTTTGCCACGCTGCTCTCCTTCCCGTACCTCCAACAGTGGGTGGGCGGCACGGAGGCCCACCAGTATGCCGTCATTGGTGCCGTGCTCGGCGGTGTCGCTGCCGTGATGACACTGATCTGCGGACTCTTCACCAAGGAACGGCTGAAACCGGTGCGGGCAGAGAACTTCTCGTTCCGCCAGTTTGCCGACCTCGTACACAACAAGGCGTGGCTCTACATGACCGCCATGGCCGTGTGTACCAATTTCTTCAATGGCTTCCGCTACGCCGTGGCCGGCTATATGTTCGACTACTGCCTGCACGGCAACGTGACGATAGACAACCTCATCATCAACTTCACCGTATTCATGGCCTTTGGCGAGGTGACGTGTATGGTGTTCGGCGGTGTCGCTCCCTGGTTTGCCCGGAAGGTAGGCTCGAAGCGCATGGCGTTCTTCTGGGCAGCAGTCATCTGTCTGGTCACGTCGGTGGCGTTCTTCTTCATCCCCATGGACAGGGCGTACATCGGACTGATGATCATCCTCGTCATCGTCACCTCCATGGGTATCGGCATCTATTCGCCGCTGCTTTGGTCGCTGTACGCTGACGTGGCAGACTACCACACGGAACACTTCGGCACGTCGGCCACGGGACTCATCTTCTCTTCGGGCACGATGTCGCAGAAGTTCGGCACGGCCATCTCCGGCTCGCTGATAGCCCTGCTGCTCGGTCTGGCCGGTGCCCATATGGTGACGGACAGCATGGGTAACACGACCATCGACCCGGCCTCCATCACCGACTCGGTGCTGACGATGGTGTGGTCGCTCTTCTCGTTGTTCCCGGCCTTCATCGCCCTGCTGCTCATGGTGCTGGCTTATAAGTTCCCGATAAAGAAATGACGATGGACAAAGATATCGCAACAGCCATGAAGCGTGAGATGCAGGAGGTGCTGCAACAGAACATCCTGCGCTTCTGGCTTGACAAGATGCAGGACCAGGAGCGCGGTGGCTTCTACGGACGCATCGATGGCCACGGACAGCTGCACGCCGACGCGGAGAAGGGAGCCATCCTCAACGCACGCATCCTCTGGGCTTTCTCTGCCGCCTACCGCGTGTTGGGCAACAGAGAATATCTGGAGGCGGCGCAGCGTGCCCGGCAGTATCTCGTGGAGCATTTCATCGACCCCGTCTATGGTGGGGTCTACTGGAGCGTGGACTGCGAGGGCAGGCCGCTCGACACGAAGAAGCAGTTCTATGCCATCGGCTTCGCCCTTTACGGCCTGTCGGAGTTTGTCCGTGCCACAGGCGACAGCGAGGCATTGGAGCTGGCCATCGCCCTCTACCGCTGCATCGAGGAACACGCCCTTGACCACGAATACAATGGCTACATCGAGGCCATGACGCGCGACTGGCAACCCATTGCCGATATGCGTCTCTCCGAACTGGATGCCAACTACCCCAAGTCGCAGAACACCCACCTCCACATCATCGAACCCTACACCAACCTCTATCGGGTGTGGAAGTCGGCGGAGCTGGAAGCCTCCCTGCGTAATTTGATAGACATCTTCACCGACCGCATCCTCAACCCAGCGACGCACCATCTCGACCTGTTCTTCGACATGGACTGGAAGCGCGGGGTGGGCGCACTGGAGAGCTATGGCCACGACATCGAGTGCTCGTGGCTCATCCACGAGGCCGCCCTCGTCTTGGGCGATGCGGACGTGCTGAAGAAGGTGGAGCCGGTGGTGCGGATGGTGGCGCAGGCTTCGGAGAAGGGACTGAACGCCGACGGCTCAATGGTACACGAGGCCAACCTCGACACGGGCTACGTGGACAGCGACCTCCACTGGTGGGTGCAGGCCGAGGCCGTGGTGGGCTTCTTCAATCTCTGGCAGCATTTCAACGATGAGGCTGCGCTGGAGAAAGCCAACCATTGCTGGCAGTACATCAAGGACAATCTCATCGACTATGGGAATGGAGAGTGGTATTGGAGTCGCCACAAGGACGGCAGTCTGAATCTGGACGACGACAAGGCCGGCTTCTGGAAGTGTCCCTACCACAACAGTCGAATGTGTTTGGAAATCATGGAGCGCACGGAATGACCGTGCGCTCTCTCGTTTAATCGTACCTTTGACCTTCGGTCGAAGATAGGCGGCACCTCAGTCCTCACGTCTGAAAGTCAGCATTATTGGGACATCAGAGCCCATTAACTAACTCTATGGAATGAGAATTCCGCTGTAAAAATAATAAAAATTGTACAGAAAAGCACTTAATTTCGGGGAAAATGCGCTGTGGTCTCAACTTTTTTATCAAACTGGCATAATATTCAAAGAATTTTATATAAGTTTGCATCGTGAAACTAAAAGGCTGAAATGATGATGGCAGAAATGAACGAAAGACGACTACCCGTAGGCATACAATCCTTTGAGAGCATAAGAAAGGACCATTACCTGTATGTGGACAAGACCGACATCGTCTGGAACCTTGTCAATAAGGGGAAGAAGTATAATTACCTGAGCCGCCCCCGCCGCTTCGGCAAGTCAGTACTGGTGGATACGCTCCAGTCTTACTTCGAGGGCAAGAAGGAGCTGTTCGAGGGTCTGAAGATCATGGACTTGGAGAAGGTGTGGGTGAAGCACCCCGTCATCAGGCTTGATATGAGTGGTGCTGGTGCCACACCTGAAGCCATCACCTCCTACTTGGATGATATGTTCTATCATTACGAGCAGCAATATGACGTGACGGCACGCCAGAGAAGCTCCCTCGCCGTCCGTTTCAAGAATATCATAGAAGCCGCCTACCAAAAGACTGGCAGCCAAGTTGCCGTGCTCATCGACGAGTACGACTCACCCCTGCAACACTCCTGGAAAACGCCCGTACACGACGCTTGCTCTGCCATCTACAAAGAAGTGTTTGCCATATTGAAACTGAAAGACAACCAGGAACGTTTCGTCTTCATCACAGGCATCACCAAGTTCACGCAAATCTCGCTCTTCTCCGTGCTCAACAACCTGAGCAACATTAGTTTCGATCCGGAATATGCTGCCATCTGTGGCATCACCATGCAGGAAATCACCGACAACTTCATGCCCGAGATAGAGGCGATGGGAAAGAAAAACGGATGGACTGCCGAAGAAACCATCAGGCAACTGAAGGACAACTACGACGGCTACCACTTCAGTGCGGAGAACATGGTGGACGTATTCAATCCATTCAGTCTCATCAACGCCTTGGACGAAAAGGAAATCTTGAGCTATTGGGCAGCATCCGGGGCTACATCACTACTGCCCAAGTTCGTGGACGACATAGAGATACGCCTCAAGGACCTCGACCACTGTGCCTTGGTGAGCAACATCATCCGAACCTCAGACGTGACAGGCGGAGGCCCCGAGCTATTCCTCTACCAGTCGGGCTACCTCACCATCAAGAGCTACTCCAACGGTGTCTATTTCCTGGGCATCCCCAACCACGAGGTAAGACAGGCTCTCTACGAAATGGTACTCCCCGCCTTGTCGATGCGCCAACAGAGCGATTTTCTGTCGACACAAGCGTTCCTAACAGACCACCTCATAACAGGCAACCTGCCCGAGGCGAAGAAATGTCTGAAAGCCCTCATCGCTGACGTGCCCTACAGCAACAAGAAGCTCGCATCGATGGATATGGAGGAGCGCTACCGCCTCATCATGAGCACCATATTCAACGCCATCGGTTGCCGTGTGGAGGTGGAGAAGATGATGGCCACGGGCAGAATCGACATGGTGGTCTATACACCCCACATCATCTACGTTTTGGAGCTGAAGCTCTCCAACAACGGCGGCCTCGCCGCTGCCGAGCAGCAAATCAAAACCAAACAATACACCGAGCCTTTCAAGGCCGACAAGCGCAAAGTCATCGCCTTAGCTGTGGAACTGGACGAGCAAGGGAAAGGGCTTGTGGACTGGAAGGAAGTGCACGCGGACTGAGAGGCTTTTTACCTATCGCTGAATAGTTACGATAAAAAACGCCCCTAATGTCACGTATCCCGAAAATTTTTCGTAACTTTGCGCCAAAAGAACGTAAAGACCGTAAGAACAGGTTCATAAGAATGACCCAAAAACGTTGTATAATATAAGGAGCAAGACTACTATGGCACTGAAGTTATACCCGATAGGCATACAGACCTTCGAAGAGATTATCAA
>CAVFBU010000056.1:0-15172 GCA_963620725.1 Vescimonas coprocola | reverse complement strand
CTGCATGTCACGCCACTCGGTGAGGACGTGCTCTACGGCAGACGCAGGGTGCAGTTGGCGGTCATCAACCATGAGGAACGTACCGTGAAGTCTCACAGGAAGAGACAGCGTGAGGAACGTGAGACCGAATGGGCGGTTATGGATCAAGTAGCATCGGCCGACCTGTACCATCGTTTGCGTGAAGTGCGCAAGCAGGTGGCAGCAGAGATAGGCAAGCCAGCCTTTGTCGTCATGTCCGACAAGTCGCTGCAGGACCTCGTGCGGAAACGTCCGACCACACTGGAAGCCATGGCGGACGTGTATGGATTTGGCGAATACAAGGCAAGAGTATACGGCAAACCCTTCATTGAGGCCATCAAGCAATACGGCGGTACAGAGTGAACAATGTCCCTACTACCCTTGAAATCATCACTCGAGTGAATCGATCAAATCACTCGAGTGAATCGATCAAATCACTCGAGTGAAGGTTTTTAGCCCCCTTATTTCAACACCCCTTCGACATCGGCCAAATCGACCTTTTATTCTGTAAATGCAAAACCCTTCAGTAGTTTTTAACATTCCGATAATAACTCGGGAGTTCTGGAGCGAGGGAATGAAAAGGCACTCAGATACCCTTTAGACGGCCTTCACCCAAGCATCACCCTGCCTCTTGAAGCAATCTAAAGGCAAGGTGATGCCTATCTAAAGGCAAGGTGATGGCTTTCTAAAAGCAAGGTGATGGCTATATAGAA
Source organism: Vescimonas coprocola (assembly GCA_963620725.1). Classification (GTDB taxonomy): domain Bacteria; phylum Bacteroidota; class Bacteroidia; order Bacteroidales; family Bacteroidaceae; genus Prevotella. The sequence continues at coordinate 14,441 of CAVFBU010000056.1, read as the reverse complement.
GTCTAAACAATCGTTAAACGGACGGAAAATATCGAAGAATGTGGCGATAAGTTCTACTAACTGGAAAGAAATGTCTATCTTGTTTGCCGGTGTCGGAAATTCTGTCTAATTTTGCAGCGTGACAGAACGTATGAGAAAACAACGTATTATAAATAAGGTATGAAAAGGACAACATTACTGGCTGCGGCAGTGGTCCTCACGCTGACGGCAGGCGCACAGAAGAAATGGACGCTGACCGACTGCATTGACTACGCGCTGCAGAACAACATCACGCTCCAGCAGGCTAAGCTCCAGAAGCAGTCGGCCACGGAGGAGCGCAAACAGTCGAAGGCGGCATTGCTGCCCTCGCTGTCGGCATCAACCAGTCAGACGGTAGGTTTTAGGCCGTGGCTGGAGAACGGTATCGCGACCGTGACTAACGGTACGGTGAACAGCAAGGTGAGCAAGACGTACTACAACGGCAGCTACGGCATCAATGCACAGTGGACTGTGTGGAACGGCAACCAAAACCGCAACCAAGTGAAGTTAGGCGAGGTGAGCGAGCAGCAGGCCGAGCTGGAGACCGAGACGACGGCCAACAGCATACAGGAGCGCATCGCACAGCTCTACGTGCAGATCCTCTATATGAACGAGGCCGTGGCAGTGAACCGGCAGAGCTTAGAGACCAGCAAGAAGAACGAACAGCGCGGACAGGAGATGGTGCAGGTGGGTAAGATGTCGAAGGCCGACCTGGCACAGCTGACCGCGCAACGTGCCTCGGACGAATACACCATCGTGGAGGCCGAAAGCAACATTGCCAACTATAAGTTGCAGTTGAAGCAACTGCTCGAACTGACTGGTGACGAGGCGTTTGAGGTGGAGACACCGACAGCCTCCGACGCACAAGCCTTAGCAGAAATACCCACACTGGCAAGCGTCTGGGAAGCCGCCCTCGCTCAACGTCCGGAAATCAAGAACGCACGCCTCGGACTTGACCAGAGCGACCTGCAGATGAAGATTGCCAAGGCCGGCTCCATGCCTACGGTCAGCCTGAACGGCGGCGTAGGAACGAGTACCGCCTCAATGAGTGCACAGACCTGGGACAGGCAGCTGAAAACCAACTTCGACGCATCGGTAGGAGCCTCGGTCAGTGTGCCCATCTTCGACAACAGGAAGACGAAAACCGCCGTCAACAAGGCGCGCATCCAGCGTCAGCAGGCACAGCTCGAACTGCAGGACCAACAGAAACAGCTCTACTCCACCATCGAGGGCTACTGGCTCGATGCGGAGACTAACCAACAGAAGTTCCGCACGGCACTGGCCACCGTAGCAAGCGAACAGGCCAGCTACGACCTGTTGGAAGAACAGTTCCGGCTGGGACTGAAGAACATCGTGGAACTGATGACAGGCAAGGACCGCCTGCTGTCGGCACAGCAGAACCTGCTGCAGTCGAAATACACTACCATCCTCAACCGCCAGTTGCTCCGCTTCTATCAAGGCGAAGCCATGGCTTTATAAGTAAACAGAAGTAAGAATCGAAACAAAAACTCATTAACGAATGAAAAACAAGAAGATATGGATGGCCGTTGCAGTCGTAGTGCTGGTGGTCATCGCAGCCTTCCTCCTGACAGGAGGCAAGAAGGAACAAGGCGTGAGATACGAAACGGCCAAGGTGGCACGACAGAACATCGAGAACACCGTGACGGCCACGGGAACCATCGAACCAGTGACCTCAGTGACCGTCGGTACGCAGGTCAGCGGTATCGTCTCGAAGCTCTACGTAGACTACAACTCCGTGGTGAAGAAGGGGCAGGTCATCGCCGAACTGGACAAGACCAACCTTATCAGCGAGCTGAACACCGCCAAGGCCAACCTCTCCAGTGCCCAGAGCACGCTGAACTACGAGCAGACCAACTACGGACGCTATAAGACACTCTACCAGAAGGGACTGGTCAGTGCCGACGATTTCGAGAACGCACGCCTGTCCTACGACAAGGCGCGCCAGCAGGTGGCCACCGCACGGGAGAACGTGCAGAAGGCACAGACCAACTTAGGCTACGCCACCATCACCTCACCCATTGACGGTGTGGTACTCTCCAAGGAGGTAGAAGAGGGACAGACCGTGGCCGCCTCGTTCAACACGCCGGAACTGTTCACCATCGCACAGGACCTGACGGATATGCGCGTCATTGCCGACATCGACGAGGCTGACATCGGCGGTGTGAAGGAAGGACAGCGCGTAACGTTCACCGTGGATGCCTTCCCCGACGATGCCTTTGAGGGACAGGTGACGCAGGTGCGCCAGCAAGCGACCACGGAGAGCAACGTGGTGACCTACGAGGTGGTTATCTCCGCACCCAACAAAGACTTGAAGTTGAAGCCCGGACTGACCGCCAACGTGACCATCTTCACGCTGGAGAAGAAGAACGTGACCGCTGTGCCCGCCAAAGCCCTGCGCTTCACGCCCAACGAGACCCTGCTGCAGGAGGGACAAACCATCGAGGACTGCAAGGGCGACCACAAGGTGTGGACCTTAGAGAACAACGTGTTCAAGGCACACGCCGTAGAAATCGGTACGACCAACGGTACCACCACCGAGATTACGGGTGGCATCAAGGAGGGCACAGACGTGCTCGTGGACTTCACCATCACGGGTGGCAACGAGCCGGGTGCGGAGGAGCAGCAGGCCAGCAACCCCTTCATGCCCAAGCCGCGCGACAACAACAAGAAGAACAACCAGAACAACCAGAAAAAGTAAGGCACCATGGCTGAAGACAACAGAAAAGTGGTCATTGAGCTGCAGAACGTGAAACGCTACTTTCAGGTGGGCAGCGAGACGGTGAAAGCCCTGCGCGGTGTCTCCTTCAAGATCTACGAGGGGGAGTTCGTGACCATCCAGGGCACATCGGGTTCGGGCAAGTCAACCCTGCTCAACCAGTTGGGATGCCTGGACACGCCCACCAGCGGCGAGTACTATCTGGATGGTGTAGCCGTGCGCTCCATGTCGAAGACGGAGCGCGCCCACCTGCGCAACAGGAAAATCGGCTTCGTGTTCCAGAACTACAACCTGCTGGCCAAGACCACGGCGGTGGAGAACGTGGAACTGCCGCTGATGTACAACAACAAATACAATGCACAGCAACGGCGTGCAGCAGCCGTCAAGGCCCTGCAGGCCGTCGGACTGGGTGACCGACTGGAACATAAGTCGAACCAGATGTCGGGTGGACAGATGCAGCGCGTGGCCATCGCTCGCGCACTGGTCAACGAACCTGCTGTGCTGCTGGCCGACGAGGCCACGGGTAACCTGGACACACGCACCTCGTTCGAGATGTTAGTGCTGTTCCAGGAACTCTACCGGCAGGGCCACACCATCATCTTCGTGACCCACAACCCGGAAATCGCGGAGTATGCCAGCCGTAACATCAACCTGCGCGACGGCAAAATCCGCGAGGACACCATCAACACCAATATCAAGTCGGCGGCGGAAGCCCTTGCAGCACTGCCCAAACCGCAGGACGACTGACACCTCGTTTTTTTCAGAAACAGAATAAACAGCTATCATGAACATACTCAACCTTTTCAAAGTCAGCGTGAGGGCCGTGGCCAACAACAAGATGCGGTCGTTCCTCTCCATGCTGGGCATCATCATCGGCGTGGCCGCTGTTATCATCATGATGTCCATCGGACAAGGCTCAAAGGAGAGCATCCGCGCCGAGCTGTCCACCATGGGCACCAACCTCATCAACATCCGTCCGGGAGCCGATATGCGCGGCGGTGTACGCCAAGACCCCTCCAGCATGCAGACACTGAAGATGGCAGACTACGAACGCATCATGCGCGAGAAGAAATTCGTCACGAAGGTGTCTCCGGAGGTGACGGCCAGCGGACAGGCCATCAACGGCAACAACAATACCAATACGACCGTCTATGGCGAGAGTCCCGAATACCTGGACATCAAGCAGTGGACTGTGGAGCAGGGCGACTGCTTCACGCAGGAGGACATCAAGAAGGCCGCTAAGGTGTGCGTGGTGGGAACGACCATTGTCAGCGAGCTGTACGGCGAGGGCGCTGACGTCATCGGAAAGACCCTCCGCTTCAAGTCCATCCCCATGCGCATCGTTGGTGTGTTGAAGTCGAAGGGCTACAACAACTGGGGCATGGACCAAGACAACGTCATCATCGCCCCCTACTCCACCGTCATGAAGCGCATCGCCGCACAGACGTGGTTCTCCAGCATCGTCTGCTCCGCCGTGACAGAAGAACTCAGCGATGCTGCCATCGAAGAACTGACACAGATACTGCGCGACAACCATAAGTTGAAGGGTGATGCTGAAGACGACTTCACCATCCGATCGCAGGCCGAGATGATGGAGACGATGTCGTCCACGATGGACACGGTGACCATCATCCTCGTCGTGGCCGCCGCCTTCTCGCTCCTCGTTGCCGGCATCGGCATCATGAACATCATGCTGGTCAGTGTGACGGAGCGCACCAAGGAAATCGGACTGCGCATGGCTGTCGGCGCAACAGGACCAGTCATCTCACTGCAGTTCCTCATCGAGTCGGTGCTCATCTCGCTGACGGGCGGACTGCTCGGCATCATCGTAGGCTGTTCGGCCAGCGAATTTGTCGTACCGATGTTCGGAATGCCGTCAAGCGTGCCAGCCTGGAGCATCTATGTGTCGTTCCTGGTCTGCGTGTGCATCGGTGTGCTCTTCGGATACATCCCGGCACAGAAAGCCGCCAACATGGACCCCATTGAGGCCATACGCCATGAATAGACGACAACAGATACTCATCCACGTCGCCACGTGGCTGGTCATCTTTCTCTCGCCGCTGATGTTTATGAACCACGGGCGAGGGGTGTCTATGGGGCAGTTCCTTATAGCCTGCTCCGTGCCACTGATGTTCATGGCCGTGTTCTACGTCAACTACCTGTGGCTCACGCCGCGCTACTTCGTGGCAGGCCGTTATGGGCGTTTCTTCGTGGCCAATGCCGTCATTGTCACTACGTTAGGCGTGGTGCTGCACGAATGGATGACTTACTCTCACGACGTGCCAGGCCATCCCGAACCACCCCTCTCGCTGACCGTGGCCTTCATCGTTCGCGACATCGTCAACCTCATCATCGCGGCAGCCATTGCCACCCTGCTCCAGTTGGCTTTACGCTGGCAGAAGGCGGAGCAGGCCAAGAAGGAGGCGGAGCTGAGCAACCTGCGATCGCAAATCAATCCCCACTTCCTGCTCAACACGCTGAACAACATCTACGCGCTGACGGCCTTCGATGCGGCCAAGGCGCAGGAGGCCATACAAGACCTCTCGAAGATGCTGCGCCACATCCTCTACGACTACCAGCAGGCGGAGGTGGAGCTGCGAGACGAGGTGGAGTTCCTGAAAAACTACATCCGCCTCATGCAGCTGCGCCTCGCTCCGTCCGTTCACGTGGAGACCTCGTTCGAACTGACAGACGAACGACAGAAGGTGGCACCGATGATTTTCATCTCACTGGTGGAAAACGCCTTCAAACACGGAGTCAGTCCCACGGAACCCTGCGAGATAAGCATCAGCGTCAAGGCCGACAGCGAACGTATCGTCTGCGACATCGTCAACTCCAACCACCCGAAGACCTCCAACGACCGAAGCGGCCACGGCGTGGGACTGAAACTCGTCAGGCGGCGACTGGAACTGGCCTACAAGGGACGCTATGAATGGACGCACGGCATCAGTGGAAATCCCGAAATGTATCACTCTACCATAACCATCAGACTATGACTATCTCCTGTGCCATCATCGACGACGAACCACTGGCTGTGGAACTCCTGAAGAGCTACGCCGAAAAGACCCCATTCCTGGAACTGCAAGGAGCCTACGGCAGTGCTGTGGAGGCCATGCGCGTCTTGCGCGACAACCCCGTAGACCTCCTGTTCCTTGACATACAGATGCCAGAACTGTCGGGCATTGAGTTTGCAAGAATCGTACCCGAGAACACACGCATCGTCTTCACCACCGCGTTCCAGCAGTATGCCGTTGAGAGCTACAAGGTAAAAGCCCTTGATTATCTGCTCAAACCCATCTCCTACGACGACTTCCTGACGGCGGCCAAGAAAGCCCTCGACTGGTTCTCCTTCGTGCGCAAGCAGGAAATATCCGCACGCGACCGCTTCATCTTCGTCAAGAGCGACTATAAATTAGTGCGCGTGGCACTGGACAGCATCCTCTACATTGAAGGACTGAAGGACTATGTGCGCTTCTACCTGGACGATGGACGGAAGATTATGTCGCTGATGAACCTCAAGAAATTAGAGGACTTCCTACCGAAACCAGAGTTCCAGCGCACCCACCGCTCGTATATCGTCCATCTGAGCAAAGCCGACTCCGTGGACCGCTTCCGCATCGTCTTCGACAAGGAATTCATCCCCGTGTCCGACTCCTACAAAGACAGCGTACAGGAGTACCTTGACTCCCATACGCTGTCGTAATGCTGTTGGGGCAGCCGGGCTGCACCAGCTTACATATTCATGCCACCATCAATCTGGATGACCTGTCCAGACACGTAGCTGGACATATCCGAAGCCAAGAACAGGCAGACGTTGGCAATATCCTCCACCTGACCGCCACGGCGCAGGGGAATCTTCTTCATCCACTCCTTACGGATGTCCTCGGGCAACTGTGCCGTCATGGCCGTCTCAATGAAGCCCGGAGCCACCGCATTGGCACGCACACCCTTCGGTCCCAGCTCCTGAGCGATAGACTTAGCCAAGCCTATCATACCAGCCTTCGAGGCAGAATAGTTGCACTGTCCGGCATTGCCGTGTACACCCACTACGCTCGACATATTGATGATGGAGCCACTGCGCTGGCGCAGCATGATGGGTGCGCAGGCATGGATGAAATTGAAGGCCGACTTCAAGTTGACGTTTAGTACGGCATCCCACTGTTCCTCGCTCATGCGCAGCATCAGACCGTCTTTCGTAATGCCAGCATTGTTCACCAGCACGTCAATCGTACCGAAGTCTTCTTTAATCTTATTGACCACAGCCTCCGTCTCGGCAAAGTTGGCAGCGTTGCCGGCGTATGCGTTGCATTTCACACCGAGTGCCTCAATCTCCTTGCGCGTAGCCTCAAGGCCAGCCGCCATATCGTCGTTGAGGACGAGGTCAGTAAATGCGATGTTTGCACCTTCCGTTGCAAATTTCATGGCTACGGCCTTCCCGATGCCACGTGCTGCACCTGTAATGAGTGCAGTCTTTCCTGTGAGTAATCCCATAATTCTTTTATTTATATTATATTATGTATTGTACTTCTTGGAGTTGCCCAGTGCGCCGTACACGAACTTGGCCACCTGCGGCCTGGAGTCCTCTTCCGTCATTCCGTGGGCAATGCGTCCGTAGATGTAGGGCACTTCCAGTCCTTTGATGCAGTAGTGCGTGATGTCGGCCACGAGGTCTACGTTGTCGATGTCGAACTCCCCCGTCTCCTTGCCTTCGGCGTACACCTTCCGAAACATTTCCACCTCCGCATCGTCGAAATTCTTGCGCACCTTCTCCACCATCCAGATGTTGCGGAAAAACTCAGCACGCAGGTTGCCGTTGCGCACCACCGTCTCGCGTATCATGCTCAGATGGGTGTAGATGAGTTCGATGACCTTGTCTTGCGGACGGATGCGCTTGGCAGCCACCTCATCCAGTTTGTCGGACAAGCGTTCCAGTTCGCCTTCTATGACGGCGTAATAGATGTCTTCCTTCGATTTGAAATAGGTGTAGAGCGTGCGGCGACCCTTACCCGAAGCGAGGGCAATGTCGTTCATCGTCGTGTTCTCCATGCCGTTCTTGGCAAACAACTGACGGGCCACGTCCACTAATTTCTGTCGTGTCTTGGATATTGACATGGTGTAACTCCTCCTTGTTTGTTTTTTCTTGCACACGTATTCTGTCGTGTGCAAAATTACGCAATTCTTTTGTTTTGAGCAAAATATTTCCGCAATTTTTGCGTTTTGCCAGTGCGAAATGCGTTTTGTCAGCGCGAAATGCGTTCTATCAGCGCGAACCGATGTAGAGGAACACCATACCCAAGAGCACCAGGAACAGGTCGACAGCCTTGGCTCGCAGGTTTTTCTCATGGAAGAATGCCGCTCCAAACAAGAATGACACAATGACCGAACCACGGCGCACCATGGAGACAATGGAGATCATGGCATCGGGCAGCGACAGCGCGTAGAAATAGACGAAGTCGGCGGTGGAGAGAAACAGGCTCACGCCGATGATGGACCAGTGCCAGTGGAACGGGGTCGTCTGCCTGCGGTGAGGCCACCACAGCACGGCCAGCATCACCAGCATCATGCCACACTGGTAGATATTATACCACGACTGCACCATCATGCGATCCAGTCCCACACCGCCGTGACTCACGGGAGCCATGAGGTACTTGTCGTAGAGACCGCTTACCGCACCCAATATGGCCGCTCCCACAATCATCCAAACCCAGTGGTCGTGACGGAAGTCAATGCCCTCCTTCTTGCCACTGCGGCTCAGCATCATGAACGACATCACCGCCAACAGCACACCTATCCACTGCCACCCGTTGAGGTGTTCGCCGAAGACGAGCATCGCACCAATCAGTACCAGTACGGGACGCGTGGCATTGATAGGTCCCACGATGGTCAGTGGCAGATGCTTCATACCGAAATAGCCCAACACCCAACTGCTCAGTACGATGAGCGACTTCAACACGATGTAGCGGTGTACCTCCCATCCGCCCGAGGCCACGTGGAAGATGGTGTCGTTGAGCACCTCCGTCTGACCGCTCAGCACGATGAACGGCAGGAATATCAGTGAGGAAAACAAGGTGTTGAGGAACAGCACCGGAATGACCGCATTCTCGCGGAGTGCCTCTTTCTTGAACGCATCGTAGAAACCCAACAGGGCGGCCGACAGGAAGGCCAACAGTAACCAAGTCATCTCTTATCTCTCTCCTTAATGTTATCTCTCTTATCTCTCTCCAAAAAGTTTTCTATTCAATAGTCTACACGCTCTAAGAACAGGGCCTTGGCAGGCATGGACTCACCGGCCTTCGTGCGACTTCCGCTGGCCACGACCTGCCGGAACTCGTCAAGCGACATTCTGCCTCGTCCCACCTCTATCAGTGTGCCCACCACGGCGCGCACCATGTTGCGTAGGAAGCGGTTGGCGGTAATCTCGAAATACCACGCCCCCGAACCGTTTGCGTGCCACGCAGCGTGCGTCACGCGGCAAAGTGTCGTCTTCACATCGCTGCCAGCCTTGCAGAACGCCCCGAAGTCATCGTGTTCCAAGAGGATGCGCCCAGCCTTGTTCATCTGTTCAAAGTCGAGCTGATAGTGGGTTTGCAGGGAGTATTGTCGGGCAAACGGGTTCTTGCCGTAGTGGATATAGTAGCGGTAGGTGCGTGCCGTGGCGGAGAAGCGTGCGTGCTTGTCGGCAGAGACGGCTTCCACGCGGTCCACCCCGATGTCGCAAGGCAGAACCCCATTGAGGCGTGCAGCCAACAGGGGGCAGTCGTCAATGGGCGCATCGGTGTCGAAATGAGCCGCCATCTGTCGGGCATGTACGCCCGTATCGGTACGTCCGGCTCCCGTCACCTGTATCGCTTCACGCAACAGGAGCGATAGTGCGCGCTCCAGTTCCTCCTGTACCGTGATGCCGTTGGGCTGCACCTGCCATCCATGGTAGCGTGTCCCGTCGTAGCCAAACCATACGAAATACCTCATCGTCCCCTGTCCCTTATCCGTTTCTTCCCCTGTGGTCCCTGTCCGTGGTTGCTCAGCTCAGTCCGTCAATCTCGCCGTTGACGAGTCGGATGCGCAGTGCCTGCGGCGACTTTGGCAGTCCTGGCATACGAATCATACTCCCCGCAATGGCCACGATCATCTCCGCTCCGGCGTTGATGACGATGTCGCGGATGTCGAAGTCGAAGCCCCCCGTCACCTCGTAGGCTTTGGCATCCTGCGAGAAGGAATACTGCGTCTTGGCGATGCAGACGGGAAAGCGACCATATCCTAAGGCTTCCGCCCGTTTTATTTTGTTGAGCGCATCCGCTGAGAACGTGACGTGCGAGGCACCGTAGATGCGGCAAGCCACAGCCTCTATCTTCTCGCTGATGGTGTTGTCGTCGCCGTACATCATGCGCAGTGGCGCAGACGGCTGCTTTTCGATGGTCTCCACCACCAGACGCGCCAGCGTCTCTGCCCCTGCACCACCCTCTGCGAAGGCATTGTTGAGGGCGAAGGGTGCGTGGAGTTCAGCACAGTGGTTGCGCACGAGGTCTATTTCCTCCTCCGTGTCGTCGGCAAAGCGGTTGAAGCACACCAGGACGGTCTGCCCGAACGCCTGCAGGTTACGGATATGCTTGTCGAGGTTTTCAAAGCCGCGCCGCACCCCCTCTGCGTTGGGCTGTCGGATGGCCTCTTCCGCCACACCGCCGTGCATCTTCAGTCCCTGCAGGGTGGCCACGAGCACGGTGAGTGCAGGCTGTATGCCGGCCTTGCGGCATTTGATGTCGAGGAACTTCTCTGCGCCGAGGTCCGCTCCGAAGCCAGCCTCCGTAACCACATAGTCACCGTAGGTCATCGCCATCTTCGTGGCCACTATCGAGTTGCAGCCGTGGGCGATGTTCGCAAAGGGACCGCCGTGTACAAACGCCGGCGTGTTCTCGGTGGTCTGTACGAGGTTGGGGTTGATGGCATCCTTCAGCAGCACCGCGATGGCACTCCCCACTCCTAAGTCGCTCACGTAGAACGGCTTGTCCTCCAGCGTATAGCCCAACAGTATCTGATTGATGCGTCGCTCCAGGTCGTCCAGGTCAGCAGCCAAGCAGAGCACCGCCATGATTTCACTGGCTGGTGTGATGTCGAAGCCCCCCTCCTGCACACAGCCGTTGGCGTGCGGTCCCAGTCCGGTGACAATGTGTCGGAGCGAGCGGTCGTTCACATCCATCACCCTCCGCCAAAGTATCTGTTTCATGCCGAAGCCCTCGCGCTGGTGCTGGTAGATATAGTTGTCGAGCAGGGCTGCAATCATGTTGTTGGCCGTGGTGACCGCATGGAAATCGCCGGTGAAATGGAGGTTTATCTTATCCATGGGCAGCACCTGTGCATAGCCGCCGCCTGCCGCCCCACCCTTCTGTCCGAAACAAGGGCCGAGGGAGGGTTCGCGCAGTGCGAGCACCACATTCTTCCCGATGCGCGAGAGACCGAGTGTCAGTCCCACCGACACGGTCGTCTTGCCGATGCCGGCCTTGGTGGGTGTGATGGCTGTGACGAGAATCAGTCGGCTGTTCTTCACCTGCTCCTCGTTGATGAGGCGGATGGGCACTTTTGCGATGTATTTGCCGTAGGGTTCGATGATTTCCGTATCGATACCCATGGCGGCAGCAATCTCGTTGATGGGGGTCAAGGTGGTCTCGCGTGCGATTTCTATGTCTGTCTTCATGCGGTTAAGGTCTGTGATGCGTTATTTACTGGTTTTCTTCGTCTTGCCTGTCAGTTTGATTTTCCACAGAGCCACCCCGTAGGCCGCCAAGTGTGCGTGTACGGCACTGTCGGGTTGCAGGATGAGGGCAGAGTCTTTCTGGGTGAGCAGTTCCGTGGCCGGATAGCGTCCGTGCGTCATTTGCAGGCAGTCGAAGGCGTGTTGGGGCAACATGATGTCCACATCCGCATCGTGGTTGGCAAAGTTGGCCACGACAAGGAGCAGCTCCCCTGCCTCGTGGCGGAGGAAGGCATACTGTTGGTGCAGCTGTGGATTGACGTACATGAGGTCGAAGAACGTGCCCTTGGCCACCGTCTTTTCGCTGTGTGCTATCTGCAGGAGCTTCTGGTGCAGGGCGTATAGCTGCTTCTCATCGTCCGTCAGTTGGTTGGAGGCGGCACGGCACAGCGTGCTGATGCTCCAGTAGTCGAAGATGGAGGTGCGTCCGTCGCATCCGCTGAAGCCCTCGTGGTCCATGCCGCGCTCGCCGTATTCCTCGCCAGCGAAGAGCATGAAGGGGTTCTGCTGCATGAGCAGTGAGACGGCCAAGGCCGGAACGCCACAGCGTCCGTTGCCGGCAAAGAAGTCGCTGGCGATGCGTTGCTCGTCGTGGTTTTCGAGGAAATAGAGCATGTGCTGCCGGATGTCGTCTGTCTGTTGCCAGGCCGCGGTGATGGCCGATGTGGGGCGTTGTCCTGTCATCACGGCGCGAAGGGTGTCGTACATCCCCACCTTGTCGTAGAGCAGGTCGAAGCCAGCGTCGAGGTAGCTGCGGTATAGGTCGGGGTTGTAGACCTCGCCGATGAACTGCACCTTGGGGTGTCGCACCTTGACGGCTCGTGTGGCGTAGGTCCAGAACGCCGTGGGCACCATCTCGGCCATGTCGCAGCGGAAGCCATCCACGCCCTTGCCTGCCCAGAACTGCAGTATCTCGGTCATCTTCCGCCACGTGTTGGGCATCGGGATGCTGTGGAGGACACCGCCGGCATAGTAGTCCACGCCGTAGTTCAGCTTCACCGTCTCGTACCAGTCGCCCATGCCCGGTGCGTTGTCGAAATGGTCGTTGCCGGTGGCCTTGGCTGGATATTCCGCGTAGGGCTTGTCTTCCCCGTGGTACAGGTCAAGATAGGGCACGAAGGGCTGTCCGGGACAGTAGTAGAAGTTGTTGTCCACGGGGTCGAATCCTCGGTCGGTATGGTCGTCTTCGCCGAGGTCGCGCACGCCTGCCGGCTTGCAAACAGAGTGATACTGGCGTGCCACGTGGTTGGGCACGAAGTCGATGATGACCTTCAGTCCAGCCTTGTGGGTGCGCCGTATCAGGTCTTCAAACTCCTCCATGCGCCGGCTGACATCCGTGGCCAAGTCGGGGTCAACGTCGTAGTAGTCGGCAATGGCATAGGGAGACCCTGCGCGCCCCTTCACCACGGCAGGGTGTTGGCGTGGGATGCCGTAGGCCGAGTAGTCGGTGGTGGTGGCGTGGCGGAGCAGTCCTGTGTACCACACGTGGGTGATGCCCATCTCAGCCCATCCCTTCAACACGCTGGGTGTGAAGTCGGCCATCTTTCCGCAGCCGTTTTCTTCGAGTGTTCCGTCCATGCGGCGCGTGGTGTTCCTGTTGCCGTAGAGACGGGTGAAAACCTGATAGATAACCTGTTTGTTTTGCATACCTGTCGGTTTGGACTATGCGATACCGTGTGCGCTGACCTCCTTGTTGATTTTTCCTATCATGCCCTGCAGTGCCTTTCCCGGACCACACTCGGTGAAGTCGTCGGCACCGTCGGCTATCATGTGCTGCACGATTTGTGTCCAGCGCACGGAACTGGTCAGCTGTGCTATCAGGTTCTGCTTGATTTCGGCAGCATCGGTGTGCGGCTGCGCGTCCACGTTCTGATAGACGGGACACTGCGGTGTGGCAAACTCGGTCTTCTCAATGGCGGCCTGCAACTCGTCCTTGGCAGGCTGCATCAGCGGAGAGTGGAACGCACCGCCTACCTTCAGCGGCAGGGCACGTTTTGCGCCAGCAGCTTTCAGTTGCTCGCAGGCTTCGTTGACCGCCTCGATGTTGCCGGAAATCACCAGCTGACCGGGGTTGTTGTAGTTGGCAGGCACTACTACGCCCTTACCAGCCTTGCTGACCTCCGCACACACGGCTTCCACCTGCTCGTCGGCCAAGCCGATGATGGCGGCCATCGTGGAGGGCTGTGCCTCGCAGGCTTTCTGCATAGCCATAGCACGCGCATAGACCAGTTTCAAGCCGTCCTCAAACGTCAGTGCCCCGGCAGCTACGAGTGCCGAGAACTCGCCCAACGAATGTCCAGCCACCATCGCAGGCTGGAACGCCTCACCCATACAGATGGCGGAGACGACGGAGTGGAGGAACACGGCAGGCTGCGTCACCTTCGTCTGTTTGAGGTCTTCATCCGTACCGCCGAACATGATGTCTGTTATGCGATAGCCCAGAATGTCGTTGGCCTTCTCAAAGAGTTCCTTTGCTTTGGGGTTGTTGTCATAGAGGTCTTTACCCATTCCTACGAACTGGGCACCTTGACCAGGAAATACAAATGCTTTCATTTCTTTTTTTCTTTATTATATAGATTTCCGACTGCAAAGGTAGTGCAAACCGAGCGAAATACAAAGAGAAACGAAGTTTTTCTTTTATTTCCGAGGTGCCGCCTACCTTCGGCCGCAGGCCAAAGGTACGAATTAGTGAGAGAAATGCCAAATTTATACACAAAAAAGCGGCCAACGGTGTTTATCCGTCAGTCGCTTTTTGAATGTTGAGGGTTAATTCTTAATTCTTAATTAAAAATCAGTCTTCGCCCGTGCCCGAGTCGCCGCTCGGTGTCGTGCTGCTGCCGCCCGTGCCCGACGAAGAACCGCCCGACTGCGAGCCGCTGCTGCTGCCCGAACCGCTTGTGTCGCTGCTGTCGCCACTGCCTGTGTTGTCAGCATCGGAAG
>CAVFBU010000055.1:0-15280 GCA_963620725.1 Vescimonas coprocola | reverse complement strand
TGATGGAACGTTGAACGACAATAGAAAAAAGGACTCCGCCATGGGCAGAGTCCTTTTTCTGTTGGATGAATCGCGCAAAAGCCCGTTCAGTCGAGGCCGAACAGCAGGCGCAGGCCGCCGTCCACACCCGAGAAGCCCATGAAGGCCAGACTCAGCAGTCCGGCAGACAGCATGACAATGGCCATACCGCGCATGCCCTTTGGAATGGTACTCAGCTCCATCTGCTCACGCATACCGGCAAACACCGTCAAGGCCAGGCCGAAGCCGAGGGCTGTGGAGAACGCGTAGACCACGGACTGCAGCAGGGAGAAGTCCTTCTGGATGACGAGGATGGCCACACCCAGCACGCAGCAGTTCGTCGTGATCAGCGGCAGGAAGATGCCTAAGGCCTGGTACAAGGCTGGCGACACCTTTTTGAGAATAATTTCCACCATCTGCACCAGGGCGGCAATGACGAGGATGAAGGCTATCGTCTGGAGATAGGCCAAACCGAAGGGGTCAAGCACGTAACGCTGCACCAGCCAGGTGACAACCGTGGAGAGCGTCAGCACAAAAGCTACGGCAGCCGCCATACCCAGCGAGGTGTCTATTTTCTTTGAAACGCCAAGGAAGGGGCAGATGCCCAAAAACTGTGACAACACGATGTTGTTCACGAAGATGGCGGAGATAAATATCAGAATGTATTCCATAATGTCAAGCCTTCTTTAGTCTGTTAACGATGGCCACGAGGAAGCCCAGCGTGATGAAGGCTCCCGGAGGCAGTACAAAGAGCAGGATGTTATAGGTCTCGGGCAACAGCTGCAGGCCAAACACGGAACCCGCGCCCAACAGTTCGCGGCAGACACCGAGCGAAGTCAGACCGAGGGTGAAGCCGAGTCCGATGCCCACACCATCGAAGAGCGATGCTATCGGCGAATTTTTCGCGGCAAAGGCTTCCGCACGTCCCAAGATGATGCAGTTGACGACAATCAGTGGGATGAAGAGGCCAAGCGATGCGTCAAGGGCAGGCAGATACGCCTTGATGAACATCTGCAGAATGGTGACAAAGGCCGCAATGACCACGATAAACACGGGGATGCGCACCATGTCGGGTGTCACGTTCTTGATGCTACTGATGGCGAAGTTGGTGCAGATGAGCACGGCCATGGTGGCCAGTCCCATCGACATACCGTTGAGAGCCGATGTGGTGGTGGCCAGCGTGGGACACATACCTAATATGAGGGCAAACGTGGGGTTCTCCTTCACGATGCCGTTTTTGATGATTCCAAGATAACTCATAGCGATTTACTTTTTGGTGTTCTGTGTATAGGCTGAATAAGCCTGGTTGACGGCCTTCAGGAAGGCGCGGCTCGTGATGGTGGAGGCCGTGATGGCATCCACGTCGCCGCCGTCCTTCGACACGGTCAAGGGAGTGGCGGGATTCCGGCCGATGATGTCGCCCTTCTGTCCCTTCTGAAACCACTTGTCGGCCTTGGCACCGAGACCCGGGGTCTCGGCGTGCTCCAGTACGGTGTAGCCTAAGATGTCGCCCGACTGGCCGAAGCCAACCAGCACCTTTAGGTCGCCGCCGAACCCACCAGCGGTGCTCTCAACGGCAGCACCGAACGGCTGGCCGTCGCTCTCAATGCGGTAGACTACATAACGTTGCTCCTTTCCCTTGCTGTCCGTCTGGCAGACCGTGTCCGTGGCGGCCACGGCGATATGATCCGTGCCCATCACCGAACGGATGCCGTCGGCCAGCTGTTTCTCCTTCTGTTGCGCAATAGGTTCGCTGGTCATGTGATTGACAGCGGCCAGGATGCCGCCCACGACCACGGAGAACGCGGTCAGCACAACGGCCATATTGCATAGTGACGATTCCAGTTTCTTCATTTTGCGACCTCCCCGAAACGTTTTGGTTTGACATAGTTGTTGATGAGCGGCGTGAAGGCGTTCATGATGAGGATGGCGAACGACATACCCTCGGGATAAGCGCCCCAGTTGCGGATGATGACCGTCAGCGCACCAATGGCGACACCATAGATGAGCTGGCCGCGGTGTGTCATCGGTGAGGTCACGTAGTCCGTGGCCATGAAGATGGCACCGAGCAGCAGACCGCCGCTGAGCACCACCGAGACGGGGTCAGCATACACGGGACTGGCCATGTGCAGCAAGCCGGACAGGACAAACACCGTGGCGATGATGCTCACGGGGATGTGCCACGTGATGATTTTCTTCCACAGCATGAAGGCCAAGCCCAGCAACAGGGCAAGGGCACAAATCTCGCCCATCGCTCCTGCTCCATCGGGATGGTTGCCCAGGAAGAGCGACAGCGAGTCGGGCAAGCGATCCAGCACGGAAGCATCGCCACTCTTGATGGCCTGCTTCATGATGGACAGCGGCGTTGCGCCCGTCTCTGCGTCGAGATAGGAGAACGTCTGTCCAACCTTCGGCCATGTGGTCATCTGCGCGGGGAACGCCACCAGCAGGGCGGCGCGACCCACGAGTGCGGGATTGAACAGGTTGTTGCCCAGTCCGCCGAAAGGCATCTTGGCAATGCCGATGGCAAACAGCGCACCGATGACGACAATCCACAGCGGAAGGTTGGAAGGAAGGTTGAAGGCAAGGAGCAAACCGGTGAGTACGGCAGAGCCGTCGCACACCGTGGTGCGCCCATTGCGCAGCATGTATTTGTTGATGGCCCACTCAATGAGCACGCACGCGGCGACACTCGTGGCGGTCACGATGACCGAGCCAATGCCGAAGAACCAGAAGGATGCCAGCAGGGCAGGCAACAGGGCGATGATGACGCCGTACATGTTGCGCTCCACTGTGTCGGTTCCGTGGGCATGGGGCGATAATGAAACGATGAGATTTCCCATTGTGATTTCTATACCTTTATATTATATATAATGTGTCTGATTTTTATTTCTTGGCCTGACGGCTGCGGATGATACCCATGACGGTCTGCTTGCCCAGTCGGATGTGGTCGAGCAGCGGACGGTGAGCAGGACAGGTGAACTGGCAGGAGCCGCACTCGATGCAACTCGTGATGTCCTCCGCCTCGCAACGCTCCCAGTTCTTAACGCCGGAGAGCTTGGCCAGCAGGTAGGGTTCGAGACCCATCGGACAGGCATCCACACACTTGCCGCAGCGGATGCAGGGTTGCGCCTCCTTGCGCAGTGCGTCCGTGTCGGAGAGGATGGTGACGGCATTCGTTCCCTTGCAGACGGGCACGTCTGTCGTGGTGAGTGCCTTGCCCATCATCGGTCCGCCGGCCAGTACCTTCGCATCGCCTTCGGGCATTCCGCCGCAGGCGGTGACGAGGTCCTTCATCGGCGTTCCCATACGCACCAGGAAATTGCTGGGGTGCAGCAGTTTCTTTCCCGTCACCGTCGTGTAACGCTCGAATAGTGGCTTGCGCTTCATCACGGCCTCGTAGACGGCAAAAGCCGTCCCCACGTTCTGCACGATGGCTCCCACGTTGACGGGGATGGCTGGCGGTGCAGGCACCTGACGGCCAATGACCGCATCAACGAGTTGTTTCTCGCCGCCCTGCGGATAGCGTTGCTGCAGGGGCACGACCTCCACGGCGTAGGGCGACCCGGAAAACTTCGCGGCACATTTCTCCGCGAGCAGTGCGATGGCCTTCGGTTTGTTGGTCTCAACGCCGATGTAGCCGCGCGTCACCTTGGCAGCCTTCATCAGCAGTTCCAGTCCCACCAGTATCTCGTCTGCCTTCTCCATCATCAACCGGTAGTCGGCGGTGATGTACGGCTCACACTCTACGGCGTTGATGATGACACACTCGGCCTTGGCCGTCGGCGGCGGACAGAGTTTGATGAAGGTGGGGAAGCCTGCACCGCCCATTCCCGTCACGCCAGCCACCTTGATGCGGTTGACGATTTCCTCTGGGGTGAGTTCGGGATGCGCTTCCACAGCCTCAAGCTTGTCCGAGCGGTCGATGGTCTCCTCCCATTCGTCGCCCTCCACATTGATGAAGATGGCCGGCTTGCGGTAGCCCGATGCGTCGACGATGGTGTCAATCTTCGCCACCGTTCCGCTGACCGACGAGTGGATGGGGGCGGAAACGAAGCCCCCGGCCTCGGCAATCAACGTGCCCACCTTCACCTTGTCGCCCTTGGCCACTACGGGTTTGGCCGGAGCACCGATGTGCTGCGAAAGCGGAAAGACGGCCTGCACGGGCAGTGCTGCCACCTGAGTGACGGCCTCGTTGCTGAGTTTATTTTCCTCGGGATGGATTCCCCCGATGCTGAATGTTCTGATTTTCATGCTTGTTCCTCCTTTCTGTTGTCGGGTGTTGTCGGGGTTTCTGTGGGTTTCGGTGCAGGGAAGTTGACCGCCTTGATGGCCTTGGTGGGACACACGGCCACGCACTTGCGGCACAGGCGACACTTGCTAAAATCGATGTACGACACGTTGTTCTCCACGGTAATGGCTCCGAAGGCACACTCTTTGGCGCATTTTCCGCAACCGATGCAGGCGGCCTTGCAGGCCTTCATAGCCACGGCACCCTTGTCTTTGTTGACGCACTCCACATAGACACGGCGACCCTTTACGCCCTTCTTGCGCAGTTCGATGATGTGGCGCGGACAAGCCTTGACACAAGCACCGCACGCGGTGCAGCGTTCCTCGTCCACCTCGGGCAGTCCCGTCTCCGCGTTCATGCGGATAGCCCCGAACTGGCAGGCAGCCACACAGTCGCCGCAGCCCAGACAGCCGAAACCACAGCCCGTCTCTCCAGCCCCACACGCGTTCATGGCCGCACAGGTGTGCAGACCGTCGTACGACACCATCTTCGGGCGCAGCGCACACGTGCCACCGCAGCGCACCACGGCCACCATGGGTTCACCATTGGCTATGGCCATTCCTAAGAGGTCGGCCACCTTGCCCATCACGTCCTGTCCGCCGACGGGACAGCTGATGCCGTCAATGCTTCCTGCATCCGCACCCTTGACCAACGCATCAGCCAAGGCACTGCACCCGGCGAAGCCGCAACCGCCGCAGTTGGCACCGGGCAGCAACGCCGTGACTTCCGGGATGCGGGAGTCCTCATAGACGGCGAATTTCTTTGAGCAGACATACAGCACCACGGCGGAGATCAGTCCGATCGCGCCCAGCACTGCCACTGCAACTACGATAAAATTCATCATGCTTCGTTTTTTGTATTTGTTTTAGTTCTATATCTTTTCTATTCCGAAAGTCAACTGCCGGCGCAGGCTGCGGCGCAACAGCCACAGCACACCATAGTAGGGAAACAACGCGAGCAGGGAGGCTACTGCGGCCACGCCCTCACTGCCCGTTGCGGCCAACACACCGACCAGTACCGCCACCAGCAGCACGAAGGGGACGCCGAACGCCCAAAGCAACGCGCGCCGCGCCACCGTCGGCAAAGCCCACACCGCCACGCGGTCACCTTCCCTGTACGATGCAGCGGCAGCCGTCTGCACCTCCACCGTTTTCTCCTTCGACTCCGAGGCTTGGCAGAACGAAGCAGCCTGACAGGCCGCACACGCTGATGTCTGTCGGATGCGCACCCATACCGTCTGGGCACTGACGCGCTCCACCACCCCGTCGTGACAGATTTTCTTCTCCATGGGAATGATTTCTCTACTTCGACTGCAAAATTACTACAAAAATACGAATTACGGGGTTCTGCTGAAGATTTATTTTCATTTTCTTCCGTAATCGTTTGCAAGTGTACTGACTTTTTCTTACTTTTGCATGGTTTTTAGAAAACGACACTATGACAGCAAACGAGCAGACCCTCCAGCAGACAGAACGGGTCATCAGAAAAATTGCAGACAAGTTTCCAGCCGTGGAGGAACCCACCACGCTGACCGACATTCACCTGCGCGTCAATCAGGAAACGGGCGAGTTGGTGGCCTTTGACGACGACGACAACGAAATCACGCGCTGCGTTGTGGAGCAATGGATAGACAACAAGGACGACAACTTCTACGCCGACGTGACCTCCGTGCTCCGCAAGTGCCTTGCCGGGCAGCGAGCCATCATCGACGGAATAGCCATACTCAAGCCCTACTCCTTCGTGCTGGAAGACGACGAGCGCGAGAACATCGCCGAGCTGTACGTGGTGGACGACGACACGGCCATCCTTGACAAAGACCTTATGGAGGGACTGGACAAGGACTTGGACGATTTCCTCGCCAAGCTGCTCTCCTAAACCGAAACATCCGTTTACCGCAGACTGCCCAGAACAGAGCGTCCGCCTACCGCAGGCGCAGGCTGTCGCCGACCCGCAGTTGGTAGTCAGCTGGGAGACCATTCATCTTGTAGAGCCGCTTCATCCGGATGCCGTACTGCTGAGAAATGGAATACATCGACTCACCGCTGCGCACAATGTGCGGGCGGTTTTTGTATTCCTTGGGGGCGTTCCGCCGTTTCTTCTCCAGCCACACGATGTCGCCGTCCTTCAGCTCCGCCTTGCGGTATAGTTCATTGTAGGAAGCCAGTCGCCGGGCAGACACGCCCACTTCCTTCCCGATACTTTTGAACGTATCTCCCTTTTTGGCAATGACATAATAGTTTTTGTTGAAGAAACGCACCGTGCGCATCTGCGCCACAGCCTGGTGCGTTTGGTATTCATTGTAGCGGTTGAACTTGCGGGCGTTGTCGTACTGGTCGAGGTTGTAGAGTTGGATGATTTCTATCAACTGCGTGGCGTAGCGCGGATTCGTGGCGTAGCCGCACGCCTTCAGTCCGTAGGCCCAGCCCTTGTAGTCCTTGCGGTCGAGTTGGAAGAGCGAGCTGTACCTGCGGCTGTTGACCAGGAAGAGCGAGTGGTCCTCGTAGCTTTCGAACACATTGTCGTAAGCCCTGAAGCACTCGTTGCGCTCGTCGTCGTCGTGGTAGGTTTTCCGTCCTGTCCATCCGTGACACTTGATACCGAAATGGTTGTTGCCCTTTCGCGCCAGTTCACTGTTGCCTGCGGCCGACTCCAATACGCCCTGTGCCAGTGTGATGCTGGCCGGGATGCGGTGCTTCTGCATCTGTTCGATGGCCAAGTCCTTGTAGCGGTCAAAATATTCCTGAAAACGCGCGTTCCGCTTCATCTGTGCGAAGGCTGCGAGGGGCAGCAACAGGAGGAGCAGTGCGCCGAAAGTCCGTCTCATGTGTTTATTTTTCTATTGATTGTTGCAAAGGTAAGGAAAAAATGTTATATTTGCAACAAAAACCAACGATTATGGAAAAGATTACCTTGAAATCTGAGCTGCTTCGGGTGCAGCCCGAGGAGTTGTCAGCCGAAGACCGGGAACTGGTGCAACAGGCCATTGCGCAGACCGACTGCTCGTATGCGCCCTACTCCCGTTTCTCCGTGGGCGCAGCACTGCGGCTGGAGAATGGCGTTGTCGTGCGCGGCTGCAACCAGGAGAATGCGGCCTTCTCCGTCACCGTCTGTGCCGAGCGTTCCGCACTGTTCGCCGCCGGAGCGAGCCATCCCGACCAAGCCGTCACCGCACTGGCCATTGCCGCTCGCGACTCCTCCGGCGAACTGCTTGCAGAACCCGTCACACCCTGCGGCACGTGTCGTCAAGCCCTCGTCGAGACGGAGACGCGCTTCCAACATCCTGTCCGCCTGTTGCTCTACGGCAGGAAATACATCTACGTGGCCGACAGCATCAAGGCACTGATGCCCCTCTCCTTCACGGAATATTAAGAGGAAGCCTTCGCGTTCACGGAATATGAAGAGGAAGCCTTCGCGGAACGCCAAGGGTCAGTGACCCTTGGCAGTGCGGTAGCGCGACAGGAGCGGAATCTCCTTGCAGAGTGCGTCAGCGAGACGGCTTGCCACCATGTTTGCGCCGTACTCCGTGTAGTGCGTGTTGTCCTCTTTACCGTTGGGGAAGAGCGGATGCTCACCCGGTTCAAAGTTCATGTGCAACTTCTTCGAGCCTTCCACGCCCAGCGAGTCCTCCATCTGGTGCGTGATGCGGTTGGCATCCACGAAATGGACGTTCATGCGCTGCGCCACGTCGCGCGGAGCAACGATATAGAGTCCGTGCGTGTCGGTGAGTACGAGTTTAGAATCGACCGGCTGCCAGTTGCGGCGCACCACGGAGTTCATCAGCACCGGCGTTCCACCCTTTTCGCGCGTTTCGCGCACAAACTTCGCCAGGTTGTAGTCAAACGTCGAACCTGGGTCGGTATGGCGGTCAGCCTTGGGTTTCTCGTCATTGTGTCCGAACTGGATGATGACGTAGTCGCCCGGTTTGATGAGCGAGAGCACCTTGTCCCAGCGTTTCTCGTTGATGAAGCTCTTGGACGAACGTCCGTTCACGGCGTGGTTGTCCACGCGCACGAAGGTAGAGTCGAAGTAGCTTTGCAGCACCATGGCCCAGCCGCGTTCCGGCGAACCTTTCGAGAGATCCTTGTTGGCGGCGGTAGAGTCGCCGATGACAAAAATCGTCGTCACGTGGTCGGCCTTGAAGGCGCACACCACGGCGAGCACGATGGCCAGTGCCGCCCATTTTCCGATAGTTTTCATAGTCGTTGTATTAGTTCAAGTGTTTGTTTTATTTATTTTCTTCAATCCGCTGGTTGTCAGCCCTTCACTGCTGCGATGAGTTCCTCGGCAGAGAGTGTCTGCTGTTCGCCCGTCTCCATATTTTTCAGCGTCACCTTGCCCTCGTTCATCTCGTTCTCCCCGGCTATGGCGACAAAGGCAATCTGCTTGGCATTGGCATAGTTCATCTGCTTCTTCATCTTCGTCGCGTCAGGATAGAGTTCGGTGCGGATGCCCGCCTGCCTGGCCTTGGCCACCAGGGGCAGACAGTAGGCCGTTTCCTGCTCGCCGAAGTTGATGAAGAGCAGCTGCGTACCGTTGATGGAGTCTTTCGGGTAGCCGTCGAGCGCATTGAGCACATCGTAGATGCGGTCAGCACCGAACGAGATTCCCACGCCACTCAGTCCCGGCATTCCGAAGATGCCCGTGAGGTTGTCGTAGCGTCCGCCTCCCGTGATACTCCCAATCTGCACGTCAAGTGCCTTCACCTCGAAGATGGCTCCCGTATAGTAGTTGAGTCCGCGCGCCAGCGTCAGGTCGAGCTGCATCTCGTTGTGGAGTCCTGCCGTCTTCAGCGTGTCGAGGATGAAGCGCGTCTCTTCCACGCCCTTCTGTCCCGTCTCGCTGTCAGCCAGCACCTGGGCGATGGTTTTCAGTTTCTCATCGTTCGTTCCCGTGAGGGCGATGATGGGCTGGAGCTTCTCTATCTGCGCCTCGGTAAGTCCGTCTTCGCGCAGTTCCGCGTTGACATTGTCAATGCCTATCTTGTCCAGTTTGTCGATGGCCACGGTGATGTCCACGATTTTGTCGGCAGCCCCGATGGTTTCGGCAATTCCCGTAAGGATTTTGCGGTTGTTAATCTTTATCTGTACGCGGATGCCGAAGCGACTGAACACCGTGTCGACAATCTGCATCAGCTCCACCTCGTTGAGCAGCGAGTCAGAGCCTACCACGTCAGCGTCGCACTGGTAGAACTCGCGGTAACGCCCCTTCTGCGGTCGGTCGGCGCGCCACACGGGCTGTATCTGATAGCGTTTGAAGGGCAGCTGCAGTTCGTCGCGGTGCATAACCACGTAGCGTGCGAAGGGCACGGTGAGGTCGTAGCGTAGTCCCTTCTCACACATTTTCGAGGCCAGGTGCAGCGCGTTGCGCTCCGCCAGTTCCTCATCGCTGACCTTGGCGAGGCAGTCGCCGCTGTTGAGCACCTTGAAGAGCAGTTTGTCGCCCTCCTCGCCGTACTTTCCCATGAGCGTCTGGAGGGTTTCCATGGCGGGAGTCTCTATCTGTTGGAAGCCATAGAGGGCGTAGACCTCGCGTATGGTGTTGAAGATATAGTTGCGCTTGGCCATCTCCACGGGAGAGAAGTCGCGCGTTCCTTTCGGGATGTTGGGTTTCTGTGCCATTTATTTTCTTACGATAGTTTGTGCCCTGTCCGGGCCGATGGAAATAATTTTAATAGGTGTTTCGAGCTGCTGCTCCAGGAAGCGGATGTAGTTGGAGAAAGCCTCGGGGAACTGCTCCTCGGTGGTCAGCCGCGTCATATCGGTCTGCCAGCCAGGCAGTTCTTCATAGACGGGTTCAATGCCCTCTTCAACGCTGTACGGGAAATAGTCTATCTCCTGTCCGTTCTGTCGGTAGGCCACACAGGCCTTGATGGTGTCGAAGGAGTCGAGCACGTCGCTCTTCATCATGATGAGCTGCGTGACACCATTGACCATAATGGCGTATTTCAGTGCGACGAGGTCTATCCAGCCGCAGCGGCGTTCGCGTCCCGTCACTGCACCATATTCGTGGCCGAGGTCGCGTATTTTCTTGCCCGTCTCATCGAAGAGTTCCGTGGGGAACGGCCCTGCGCCAACGCGTGTGCAGTAGGCTTTCATAATGCCGTAGACCTCACCGATTTTGTTGGGTCCTATGCCGAGTCCGGTACACGCCCCTGCGCAGATGGTGCTGGAGGAGGTAACGAAGGGGTACGAGCCGAAGTCTACGTCGAGCATGGTGCCCTGCGCACCTTCACAGAGCACGGTCTTTCCGCTCTTCAGCAGGCGGTTGATTTCATGTTCCGAGTCGACAATATGGAACTGCCGCAGATACTCCACGCCCTCCATCCATTTCTGCTCCACGCCCTCCAGGCTGTAGTCGAAGTGGAGGGACTGCAGGATGGCTTCGTGGCGTTCCTTGCAGGCGGCGTATTTCTCCTCGAAATGGTCGAGGATGTCGCCGACGCGCAGTCCGTTGCGCGACACCTTGTCGGTGTATGTAGGTCCGATTCCCTTTCCCGTTGTCCCCACCTTGTTCTTGCCCTTGAGCGTTTCGTAGGCTGCATCGAGCAGTCGGTGGGTAGGCATGATGAGGTGGGCCTTCTTGGAGATGTGCAGTCGGTTGCGCAGTTCGTGTCCACTGGCTTCGAGAGCCTTGGCTTCCTCCATGAAGAGGTCGGGTGCGAGCACCACGCCGTTACCGATGATGTTGACCTTTCCGCCCTGGAAGATGCCGGAGGGGATGCTGCGCAGCACGTATTTCTGTCCTTCAAATTCGAGGGTGTGTCCGGCGTTCGGTCCGCCCTGGAAGCGTGCCACCACATCGTACTTCGGGGTCAGTACGTCAACTACCTTTCCTTTTCCTTCGTCGCCCCACTGCAGGCCGAGCAGGACGTCAACTTTACCTTGATTCATTGTCTATTGTCGGGTTTGGTTTTTGATTTTCTGTTGTTTTCCTTGGTGAGTTTGGCCTGGCAGCTACTGCACACGCCGTAGACGTAGAGCGCACTGCCGGTTTGTCGGAAGCGTTTCAGCGGTACTTCACCGATGGCTTTGGCGAGCGCAGCCGATCGGATGTCCGTCATTTTTCCGCAGGAGGTACAGATTTTCCAGCACTGCGCACCCGGAGTGTATGCTGCCGTATAGCACACCTGCCGCTGGAAATAGTGGGCAACCACGAGATTCAGGCGTACGAGCAGGTTGAGGGTGTTGTAGAGGGTGGCCCTGCTGACGGGAAATTCGCGTTCCGCTTCGAGTCGCAGTCCGAGTTCTTCGATGGTGAAATATCCTTTGATGGAATAGACAGCATCCAGGACAGCATACCTCTCCGAGGTTTTCCGCCTGTTGTTCTGCAGCAGGTAGTTGTCAAGCACCTGCCTTGCCTTTTCCTTCACGTTTTCTTTCATGCCTTTCCTTGCAGTCTAACGACGCACAAAGTTAGCACATTTTTCGGATATTCCGCGCATCTTTGTCTAAAAACCGCGCTTCAAGACCTAAAAAATGTCAAGACCGGCCTGTTTTGCTGCACTTTTTGCCACCCGTTCGTAGACGAGTCCGAGTTCGGCGAAGCGGATGAGGGTCTGCCGGGCGGCTTTCTTGACGGCGAGGTCGCTGCCTTGCAGTGCAGCGAGTGCCTGGTCAATGAACTCGTTGATACCTCGCGTGTTGGGTTCCTGTCCGTCCATGAAGAGGCGCGTGAGCAAGTGGAAGCCACAGAGCTGGTAGAGTGGTCGTCCGTCGGCCATCCAGCGGTAGGCTTTCTCAGCGGCGAAGGGCAGGTGGCGGTAGAGGTTGAAGGTGGCCTGTTCGGCGATTTCCTGCGTGGGTGTCTGTTCCATCCAAAGGTCTGCCAACTCGGAACTGACGCGTTCGGGCGGCATAAGCATCGTGGCCAGTATCTTACATTCGCGCACGTCGGCCTTCCACAGCTCAATGGCGAGTTCGTAGTCCTGTCCGACTTCGTCTGCCATGGTGCGCAGCATAGGGATGGCTGCTCCCCAGTTGAGTTTGTAGCCACAGCCTTTGTCGCGCATAGACTGTGCGGTTTGTCCATCCATGACGAGGCGGAAGGAGCGTTTGATTTCCTGCGCCTTGTCTCTTGCCTGTTGCTTGTCCACGGTATTTTGCTGGGTGTGTGTGTGTTATTTGCGTATTCGTGCAGTCTCAGATGAGCGTGGCGTAGTCGCGACTGTAGCGCAGCATCTGCTGGGTGTAGCCTTCGGTGTAGTCCACCTCCACGTGGTCTATCTCTCCGTCCGCTCCCTTGACGGGGCGCAGCACGGGGTTGACAAAACCTTTGTAGGGGGCAAGGCCGAGCTTGGCGTAGCGGTCGAGGACTTCGCGGTGGAGTGTGGGGTCTATGCGGACAGCGTACTGCTCCACGAGCTGCCGTGCGGCCTCGTAGTCGCCTTCGCTCTTGATGCGCTGCACCTCGGCCAGCAGCCGGGCGAAGAGTTGGCGGAGCTGCGGATAGTCGGTGACGCGCACGAAGGTTTTCCCGTCGCGCTGTTCCAGCCGTATGGCCGTGCCGTTGCGGTAGCACCAACGGGCTATCAGTGCCCTGTTGCGCATGTGCGCCTCCTCTATCTGTTGTCCGGGCTGTATGCGTATGAGTTGCGTGAGCAGTCCGTTGAGGATGTAGCTGTAGTAGTGTGCCTTATGGGCTTCCATGTCGGGCAGCAGTCCGAGTTCCACGAGCTTCGGGTCAGCGATGTAGTAGAGTCCGAAGAGGTCGGCACGTGCCTCCTCAATGGTGTTGCCGTAGGCTTTCAGCGCGTCGGGGTCGGTACCAGGCAGCAGTTGTCCGCTGCCGTGTCCGAGACACTCGTGGAGGTCGGTGTGCAGCTCGTCGCAGCGGTCACTGTACTGGTCAAGGAGTGCGAGGGTCTCGGCCTCGTCAACAAACTCCGCGCGGAAGCCGTTGCCAGCCGCCGCCTTGTTGTAGGCTTCGGTGATGTTGGTGATGGTGATGCTCTTGCTGCCGTGGCGCGCCCGAATCCAGTCGGCGTTGGGCAGGTTAATACCGATGGCCGTGGAGGGATATTCATCGCCGCCGAGCATGGCAGCGCAGATGGCCTTGGCCATCACGCCCTTCACCCGTGGCTTGCGGAAGCGTGGGTCTACGGGCGAGTGGTCTTCAAACCACTGTGCGTTGTCGCTGATGGTGCGTGTGCGGCGCGTGGCCTCGGGGTCGGTGTATTCGACGAGTGCTTCCCACGAGCCTTTCAGTCCGAGGGGGTCGCCATACACCTCAATGAAACCATTGATAAAGTCCACGTCGCCCTCCAGACACTCCACCCAGCGGACGCAGTAGTCGTTGAAATCGTGGAGGTCGCCCGTTTTGTAGTAGCGCACGAGGGCATCAATGACCTCCTGTTGCTGTGGGGTTTCCGCCACGTCGCGTGCCTTTTCGAGCCAGTGGACGATGGGGCGGATGGCTGCGCCATATTTCCCGTCTGCGCACCAGCGTTCCTCGCGGAGTCCTTGTGGCGTGCGGACGAGGGTGCTGTTGAGTCCGAAGGAGGGCGGCTCATCACCCTGATATTGACTTTTCTGCTGGTTGTAGAAGGCTTCGGCCTCGGCCTGCGTCACCTGCTGATAGTAGTTGCAGGCGGAGGTAGCCACGAGGTCTTCGCCGTCGGTTTGGTTGACGCGCTTGGGCAGCACCTGGGGGTCGAAGAGCACAGGACACAGCTCATCGCACAGCTGCTGTGGCGTCTCGCCCTCCTGCAGGGGCAGCGTCTCCGAAGCAGTCTCCGCCACCTGCCGGACGGCCTGCCGGAAATAGTCGGCAGAGAAGCCGGGCTGCATCTTTTCCGTGCCATAGTGGTGGTAAATGCCACTGGAGAACCACACGCGCCGAAGGTAGGTCTCCAGCTCGCGGAAGTCGTCCGTGGTGCGGTCGGTCTCGGGATGGATGTAGACGGCCTCAAGGGTCTTGCGGATGCGCAGGTTGTAGCGTCCAAACTGGTCGAAGGTGATGTCGCGACCGTAGAGGGCGGCCTGCGAGAGGCAATATACGTACAACTGCTGCTTGGGGGTGAGGCGTTCGAAGCCGTTCAGCCGATAGCGCAGCAGCTGGATGTCTGCAAAGCGTTCGTCTTCGTAGGCGTTCATTTTGCGGCCAGCCTTTTCTGAAGCTGCTGCTCCAGTTTCTTGTCTAATTTCTGCATCTCCAGATCTCTCTGCAGCGAGGGGTGGTTGAGCAGGAAGTCTCTGCGGTAGACCTTCGGCGACTTTCCAGTGACGCGATAGAAAGAGGAGTAGAACGACTGCCGGTTGGCGAATCCCACCATGTCGCTGATTTGCTCCATAGAGTACGTCAGATAACGCTTGTCAACCAGCAAAGCCATGGCCTCGTCAATGCGGAAGCGGTTGACGAATCCAGGATAGTTGGTGTGGAACTTCACGTTGATGACCGCCGAGATGTAGCGTGTGTTGGTTTGAAGGTCGGCGGCCAACTGCTTGGCAGAATAGTCCTTGTCCTTATACTTTCCGTCAATGACGATAATCTGGAAAATCTTTTCCTTCAGCGCGTCCATCAGTTCGGGATTAATCATACTCCGATACTTTGCCACGTGCTCTTTCTTCTCCCTAATGTTGTATTTTGCCATAGTGTACACTAATTGATTTGTTATCTTGGTACAAAGTTACGATAATTTCCACGAAAATGTCTACTTTTCGCCAAACATTTAACAACTTTGTGTAATTTTTACGTTTTTAAACCTTTACAATCCTAAAACGGGAGATTGTCCCCAAGTTGGGGGTAAATTCAGACTATCTTCTACCTAAAGAATATTTCCCTGCCCCAAGCAGTGTTTGCCGAGGCAGGGAAATGAAGTAGAGAGGTTCACCTTATGGTGAGGGTGACGGGTTCGCCGCGAGCCAGGCAGCGTCGGATGCGGCGCACGAGGTGGTCAAAGCAGTTGGCAGTGTCGACGAGGAGTCCGCTGAGGCGGTGTCGGCCTACGGCGATGCTGCCGTTGCGGAGGGTGAA
>CAVFBU010000054.1:0-15308 GCA_963620725.1 Vescimonas coprocola | reverse complement strand
GACGTGTCGGGATGGGATACGTCCAACGTGACGAATATGAACAATACGTTCAATGGCTGTTCCTCCCTCGCCTCGTTGGACGTGTCGGGATGGGATACATCCAAGGTGACGGATATACGGTGGATGTTCGAAGACTGTTCCTCCCTCGCCTCCATCAAGTTTGGCGAAGGGTTCGGTAAGGCGGAGGCAAGCGGACTGACGCTCGACCTCGGATACTGCGCATCGGGCAAGGACTACAAGCTGACGGACGAGACATACTCCTCCATGCTCACGATGTACGACAGGGCGGCGGCAGGACTCCCCACCATGACCATACAGTTCTCGAGCAGGCACAACATCCCCGACGGATTCATCGCCAGCATGACCGCAAAGGGATACACCATTACGCAGGGTTAAGAGTGAAGAGGGAAGAGGGAAGAATCCAACGGCAAAGGGTGCTGCACCTCCTTCGGACAACCGGGACAACACGGACAACATAAACAACACGGATGCTGCGGCGGCAGCAAGGGGAAAAGTTGCATAAGTTGTATTTGTTGTCCAAGTTGTCGGTTAGGGCACCACCAATGCCGTTGTCTTGACTCCCGAAAGAACTCCCGAAAGAACTTCCAAACTCAAGACAAAAACCACACGAGGGCTATCCCTCGAGGGGAAAAGGGTTAGCCCTTCCGGGCAAAAGGGTTAACCCTCCCCGAAATCATCTTTAGTTATTAACGCCCAAAAACACATTTCAGATTATGAGTATTAAAGTAAAGGTCAGCGTGAGGAAGAACCACCTCACAGGCGAGAACATCGCATCGGCACAAGTGGTGAACCTCCAGCAGATGGACTTCGCCGAGTTCTGCGACTATCTGGCACAGGACTCCACCGTGGGTGCCGCCGACGTGGCTGCCGTGATGACACAGCTCGAAAAGAAACTGCCCCTTATCCTCGGACTGGGACAGAAGGTGCAGATTTCGCAGGAGGGCATGACCGTGCGCCCCACCGTGACAGGCTCCCTCACGCAGACGGCACTCAAGGCCAAGCTCACCGCCAAGAAGGAGGCGGGCGAGGACGTGGACACCGAGCGAGAACTCAAACCCTCAGACCTCACCGTAAGCGACCTCACGGCTGGCGTAGCCATCGACTTCAGCCGCAAGTTCAATGCTGCCTTCGCACAGAAAGCCACTTTCAAGCGTGACCAGAATGCCATCGTCTCTGCCGACGATACAACTACCCCATCGCAGGGCAGCCAGTCATCCACCACTGGCGGCGGTTCGTCATCATCGCAGACCACAGGCGGCTCGTCATCCACCGACGGCGAGAGCGCAGAGTAATACACGGGAGTTTTTTTTGAACACGGATAACACGGATAACACGGATAGGGCTAACGCCCTTGTTCGTAACGTGACACGCAACGAATATCCGTGTTATCCGTGTTATCCGTGTTCGGAAAAAACAAGCCTATCCGTGTTATCCGTGTTCGGAAAACGTGAATCCGTGTCCGACTCTCCGTCCGGCGCAAGCCTATCCGTGTTATCCGTGTTATCCGTGTTCGGAAAAACCTCCCGTGTTCGGAAAACCTCCCGTGTTCGGGAAAACCTCCCGTGTTCGGGAAATCAAAAGTAAAACAATTAAAAATCGTAAGAAATATGACTACACAAGAACTTACACAGCTCCCCCACGTCAGCGTGGACGAGCACGACAAATACGTTACCGTCATAGCCGACCAGGGCTACTACATCCACCTCGCCACCACCACGACCACGACCGACGCTGAGGGCAACGAGACCGAGGAGACAAGCCACATGTACCTGTCGCGCGTGTCGGCACCCCGTGACTGCGATTCGCTCGCCTCCTACGACATCGCCACCGCTGCCGACCGCCTCGCCCACGAAGCCTCCACCGACAGCCTTACCCTCGAGGAAGCCAAGCAGCAGGTGCTCGACAGCATCACCGCCTACGACCTCTCCGACAGCGTCAACGCCTTCATCCTGAACGGCTCCTCCGTATGGCTCGACAAGGCCACACGTGTAGGCCTGATGAACTCCACCACCATCGCCCGGAACATGGGCAACAAGACCACCACCCTGTGGCTCGGCGACATGAAGCTGGAGGTGGACTGCGACAAGGCCATCCAGCTCCTCTCAGCCCTCGAAATGTACGCCCTCGACTGCTTCAACGTCACGGCGGCACACAAGGCGGCTGTCAGCGAACTGGAGAGCATAGAGGAAGTACTGGCATACGATTTTACTGCCAATTACCCCTCTAAACTGGAAATGAGCGTATGAGCATCTGGATAACGAGCAGCGTAGCCTTCCTCCTCTTGGGAGGCTACCTCGCCCTCATGGCTCTGCGCTTCGGCATCCCCGACATGGTGAGCGACACCTACTATCAGCTCACGTCATCATCATCATCGTCATCATCGGATGCCACCCTCCGCAAGGCCGTCCGGGGGCTTCCCTTTACGCTTGTGCTCCTCATTACCGCCTTCCTCATGCTGCCCGTGATGCTCTCCATCGGCGGCATCCAGCCCTTGGCGTTCGTC
This sequence comes from Vescimonas coprocola, assembly GCA_963620725.1. Lineage (GTDB taxonomy): Bacteria > Bacteroidota > Bacteroidia > Bacteroidales > Bacteroidaceae > Prevotella. The sequence goes on along the minus strand of CAVFBU010000054.1, from coordinate 12,784 downwards.
GGTTGTGCTGGTCTCGCCTTCGTGGGCGTGGCACCCAACTACCACGACCGGGACGAGGGGCAGGTACACAAGGCGGCGGCAACGATAGCAGCCATCGGGTGCACGGCATGGTGCCTGTCGGTCAGTCCTTGGCCCACCGTCATCATCGCCACCCTCTATGCCCTCTACCTCGCCCTGTCCAGTCTCCTCAAGGCTCTCGACAGCATCTGGTACATCTCCCGGGGCATAACCTTCCATCCGTGGTACTGGGCAGAGATAGCGGCATTCGTGGACGTGTTCGTCACGGTGTGGAGCGAGTAAAGGTAAAAAGGCGGGAAATTCACAGGAATCATTCCCAAACGGAAAATAATTACAACGATTAACGAGAAAAAGAAAAAAAATGATAACAGACAACATTACCGACATCACGGGCAACACGGGGACAAGATTCCTCGGCACACTGCTCACGGCAGAGATGGTGGCAGTGGTGACCGACATGAGGTGGATGCTGCTGCTCGTAGCCGTACTTGTGGTAGCCGACTTCCACTTCGGGCGGGCAGAGAACAACAAGCGGTGGCACGAAGCCCACAAGCAGGGCGACACCCTCATGGCATCGCAGTACCAGTGGCGCACGTCACGTGCCATACGCCGCACGGTGAACAAGACCATCGACTACCTGATATGGATAGTGGTGGGCATGGCCATCGGCATGGCGGTGCTGGAGCCTATGGGGGTGGAGCACGAACTGGGAGGTGTGGCGGCAACGAGCGTCATCGTCTTCTGCGAGTGCAAGAGCCTGTTCGGGCATTTCTTCTACCTCCACGGCGTAGTGATGGAGCGGAAGACGATGCGCAGCTTCATCCGTGCCGTCATCGTGGCAATAGTACGCAAGCGCAATCCCGACCTCGGAGATGCCGTCAAGGAAGGCTTCGAAAAGGCTGACGACGAGGAAAAGGGCGAGTTAAAGGTAAAAGAGTAAAAAGGTAAAAAGTAATAAGACTATGGAAGTACTGATTAAGAGATTATGGAAGAAGCCGGCATACACCATCAGCAAGGTGTATGTGGACGGCGAGGACTTCGGGTGCAACTGCCTCGAGGACACCGACCGGGGACTGACGGGTACGATGACCGATGCCGACATACGCAAGGTTAAGGTAAAGGGTGCCACAGCCATACCCACGGGAAGGTACAGCGTGATATACACCCTGTCGCCAAGGTTCCGCAAGTATCTGCCCCTGCTGGAGAACGTGCGGGGCTTCGACGGCATACGCATCCACAGCGGCAACACCGCCGGCGACACGGAAGGGTGCCTGCTCATAGGGCGCAACACCAAGGTAGGGATGGTTACCGACAGCCGACTCTGGACGGACAGGCTCATCGACAAGATGAAGGAGGCGTGGCAGAGGAAGGAGAAAGTGTACGTCAAGATAGAGGAGGGATAGGCCATGAGCACAGCATCATACAACCCCTGCAACCCCGGAGACGGATGGTGGAAGCCGCTCGTCTTCGCCGTCATCCTCGCCATCGTGCTCATGCTGATGGCGAGCTGCACCACCACCCGGCTTGTCACCGTGCCCGAATACCACACGGAATACATCGTGCGCTCCGACACCATAGCGAGGGTGGACAGCGTGACGCTCCACGACAGCGTATACGTATACCACTATGGCGATACCGTCATCGTCAACAAGGTGGCGTACCGTGACCGCATCCGCAATGTGTACAAGACCCGCACGGACACCATCCTCAAGCATGACTCCATCCCCTACAGGGTGGAGGTGGAAAAAGACCTGACCGCATCCGACAGGCGGTACATCAAGCTGGGCAAGTTCTTCCTCTATGCTTCGGCATTGTTCGTCTTCGCACTCGCCCTTGCCGCCATCGTCATATATATATTGGCAAAAAGGAAATAAACAGCATGATTGCTTGCAAGTTACGGGAAAATTGCGTATCTTTGCAAGCAGTTCAGTCTATTGCGCATAGACCGGATTAGAACTCATTTTTTCCGGGACAGTCCGTGAGGATAGCATCCCGGCTTTTCAAGAGATTATTTGTTGACCAATTATATATGTAGTGTTCTCAATAGGTATTAGATTTAGGTTTCAGAGATTAGTTTTATGCTTTATGTATTGATTCTTGTATAAAGATCAGTTTCCACTTGTTACAAAAACTTCCTGTCGGGATGGCAGGAAGTTTTTTTGTTATGTTACATCGTGTAGCAGTGGAGCATGCCTGCATATCCATTCCTTAGTCTCCTATGTCAGGAATGTTGTTCACGGCCTTTGTCTTCACTTCATCTACCACCTTGGCGTATATTTGCGTAGTCTTGATGGATGTGTGCCCAAGAATTTTCGACACGGTATACAGGTCTGCCCCGTAGCGCAGCAGCATGGTAGCGCACGTATGCCGGCTCATGTGGAAGGTTACGTGCTTTTCTATGCCGGCTCGTTTTGCCCATTTGTCGAGGTATTCGTATATCATAGACCTGTCCCGGAACTGGAACACGTAGTTTTCCGCTCCGTTGTATCCCTTGTCCGGCAGCCATCTTTCCGCATTCTTCGACAGGGGGATATATACAGGTTCCTTCGTCTTCTGCTGCACTATCTCTATCTGCAACTCTCCTGCTCCGGTCTTCACGATGTTCTTCCACTTCAGCCGCGAAACGTCTACATATCTTAATCCGGTAAAGCAGCAGAACAGGAAGGCGAACTTCACTTCCCATTTGTCACAGTCGGCTGCCGCCATCTTCTTGACTTCTTCCAGCGTAAGGTATTCCCTCTTTTTTGTACGCCGCTGAGGCTTCTCTGCAGCCCCGAGGTCGTGGAATGGGTTTCTCCGTATGATGCCCGTCCTCTTCGCCTTGTTAAGCAGAATCGAAAATACAGTGAAATACGTGTATATAGTCTCGTCACACAGCTTCCCGCCATTGTGCGTATTGATGTCCCCGTGCAGGTATTCAAGGAAATCCCTTAGAAATCTCGTCGTGATATCCTTCATCCTTATGCCTTTCTTGCCAAAGACAGTCAGATGCTTGACGAGGCTTTTTATCGTCTTGCTGTAGTTCGTGTTGCCGTGGCTGTGGTAATACTTCCTTTGCTCTTCCAGCCATTCCAGCACGGGCTGGCATCCGGCATTCTGAATGGTCAGGTCATACTCTTCCGCTTGTAGCTGCAGCACGCGCTTTGCCCGTATCTCTTCAGCAAGCCTTAGCGTATTCCTGTTCAGCTCCCTGGCACCCCTTGCTGTACCGGGGAGAAGGTACAGCTCCAAATTCTCCCTGCATCTTGTTCCCCTGTAGTTGATGTCGAGGTAAAGACTCTCTTTCCCGTCCTTGATTTTTCTCGTTCTAAGGTGGACGGGCGAAAAATTAACTGGTTTCATTTCCATATTCGTTCTGCTGTTTTTATGTTGTCGTTTTTGTGAGTTTCCCCCTTTTTTCTCTGTTATCATTTTTGTGAGTTTCCCTTTTTTTTGGTTTTTCTTTACTCTTTTCATGTGACACTTCATGTGACACTTCATGTGACACTTTTGCATTTTGAATATAAAGCAATATGCAACGATATACAAAAAGTGTAACCCTTTTTAACGCAAACAAAGCCACTGAAAACCAGTGACTTTGCTTGTAAATCGTATTATTCCGCTTTATATCCTATTTTTTACCCGAAATTGTCATACATTTTTTCTATCAATTTATCTAACCTTTTCATAATCAGATAAATTGGGAATACTTCTTCGCTTTTATGGGCTTGCATGGAAGATGAAGACGGATAAACATATTGCAGACTTGCCACTAAGACTGTTTACCATAAGTGTCGTTAGGTATATTGGGAATCTTTTTGCTGGAGATGAGTTTTCATTGTTACCATCTTTTCGTATGCTTGGATAACACGTTCTTTCTCCTCAAGCAGTTTCTGCATGCCGCGTACCTTTTCCTCGAGTATTGCCTTCTCGGACTGTTCGGATATAGTGCTGTTTACTGCCGCAATAGCCCTGTTGCCATTAGCAATGGCACGCCCATCGGTGCCGTCCCCATAAAAATAAGAGAGGGGCAGACCCAATGCCGTTGCGATTTTCTCGATGAGGCCAGTCTTGACATCTTTTGTACTTAAAGCCTGGCTGAGGCCTTGTTGTGAAAGTCCAATCATTCTGGCTACTTCTGAGATGCTTTTCCCAGACGGGGTGATTTTAGCCTTTAATTCCATACCTGTCATACTGCAAACTGTTGTGTTATATGTTAAAATATTGTTAAAACTACAAGTGTTTTCTTGTGGGTACAAGATTTTGTTGTACTTTTGCATTGCGGTTCTTTTTAGGACTGCATAAAGTTAAAGATTTTAGTTTGCAAAGATAACGACACTTATGATAAACGCAAAAAGATTATCGTTAAAAACGCTTAATACCTTAAAAGAGGTAAGCGTGGAGCCGGTATACAAGATGATACCGCTGCAGACCTTTAAGAAAATACCCGTGGGTTGCAAGCAGAGCTTTGCCTACAATGGCGATTTCTCCGAGTTCTCTGCCAGGATGGCAATAAAGAAGCTCAATGGGGAGATAAGCGAGGACAAATATGTGCTGCTGAACTCGGAAGACGGGATGTCTATGAATATCTACCATCTGACAAAGGACTTCATGGAAAAAGCCTTGAATGACCGTAAGGAAGAACGCCGCCTTATCAGATTGGCTAAGAACGGATACAAAATTTAATAACCTATAAGCATAGAACTATGGAACGGAAGAAGAAAACTGCATGCGCGACCGCCAGCAAGCAGACTGAACTGAAGGAAAAACTTGCGGAAATATACACTCTTCTGCAGTGTTTCAATGATGCGGCAGAAGATTTAAGACGCGCCTGCGACGAACAAAGCCGAATAAGGCAGGTAATAGCGGACCTCAGGAGAGATATTTCCAAGATGAGAAACGACGTAAGCGTTGTTTCGCGCCCTACCCTTAACAGACAGGAAGCTGCCGTATATTCAGGCATGGGGGAGTCGGCACTCATCAAGTATTCCAACCAGGGCCTTATCAAGTCGTATAAGGCGGGAGGCAAAGTGTACTATGACAAGCAGGACCTTCTCGACTTCATGCACCGGGTGGAAATCACTCCCAAGAACGAGATGCGCGAAGAAATAGAGGAACGCATTCGCAATAAGAACACCCAGAGCATCGAACCTAAAAGTTTTTTGGACACCTTAAACCGTTAACAATATGATACTATTCCAGATTATAGGAAACGCTGCAGCCCTGTACATCGTATGCAAGGCATTCCACGAGATGTATTGCCTGATGAAAGAGGGAGGCATTATAAAATGAATGCAGAAAGCCCGGACCGTGTGGAGGATGCGACGGAACTTCTCACAGACAACGATAACAAACGTATTCCCGACACAGGGTCCATACTCCGGCGCCCGCCGATGGTGTGCCTGAGATGCGGAAGCTCGCGCAACTGCATCAACGGACTGTACTGTATGGTATTGAAACGGTATGTGCAGCACGAGAGTGCTCCATCGTGCGGAACCGGAGAACAAAGGGGAGACTTGGAATGCAGGAGGCACGGCTGATAACTGCATAGTAAGACTGGTAAGAATGGTGGTTCGACTCCACTTCCATCCCCGCAATTATCATTATCAAATAAAACAACAATTATGGCAGAGATTTATGTAAAAGGAACAATTAGCGAGGTGTCGCCCTTACAGCAGGGTGACACGGAACGCGGGCATTGGGAACGTCAGGACTATGTTATCACCCAACAGGAGAATGGAAGACCTCTCCACTTCTCCATCAGCGGGCATGACAGGATAGTGAATGCCGGGCTGACTATAGGAAGACAGCTCGTAGTAAGGCTGTTCGTTGAGTCGCGTTCGTACACTGACAAAGAAGGCCGGCAGATGTGGTTCGACAGCTACTCCTTCGGCGGAACGTTCGGCCAGCCACACTACGACTTCTACGTTGCCGCCATGTATGCCCTGAGGGCACCGGGGTTCGGGGTGTCTACCGGGTATGAGGTGCAGCCCGTGCCGTTGAGACAGCAAGTAGCGCATTACGGGCAGGCACAGCCATACCAGGCGGGACAGATGCCCCAGTCGAGCATCTATGGCGGACAGCCTGATACCGGAGGATATCCCGTACAAGGACAAGGTAGGGACCTTCCGTTTTGAAACGACAACAGGAATCTTCTTGTAAATTCTACCATATAGATGCGGGGACGGCCGAAACATGTTAATGTATAACTAAGCCTGAGACAGATGCGGCCGTCCCCATGGCGGGAGAACAAGAAGAAAAACGAAGAAAGGGAAACGATATGTACAAGAAGATTATACTAACGGAAGCGACAGCCGAGATGCTTGAGACTCTGAGTGTGGAGGCGAAAGGATATATCCTCGGTCTGCTGATAGACTATGCCTATGGCAAGGAGGTAGACTTGCGCGGGTTGAATACAGAGGCTATCGTGGCTTATATGACGGCAAAAGCAGACATTGACTCGTGTGCCCGCCTAAGTAGGGCAAGGGGAAACGCCGGACGGAAAGGAATGGCTGCGCGCTGGAATGCTGGGGGAGTAGAAGAGGCTTCTATTGCCAATGATGCAGAACCTGATAACAAAAATAACAAAGATAACAAAAATAACAAAGATAACAAAAATAACAAAGATAACAAAGATAACAAAAATAACAAAAATAACAAAAATAACAAAGATAACAAAAATAACAAAAACGATACACCCCTTAATCCGTGCGCAGGCGTACGCGACGCCCGCGAAAATATGCTTTCAGTTAATAATATTAATAATAATATATTTGAAGACGCTAAAGCGTCTTTGTCAAGTTCGGCCGAGCCGAACGTTGACGCTGCCGTATATGCCGATGCGCATACGCACGAGGAAAGCGCGTCCACGGACGGCATTGACTTCGAAGCGATACGCCAATATTGGAACAAACGGGTAGAAGAGTCCTTTTCGGCAATGAAGAGCTTGAAGTTGATGACAGACACCCGTAGAAGCCATATTAGGGCAAGACTGAAAGAATGCCGCGGCGACACGGCCTCGATATACAAGGCGATAGACAAGGCTGCAGCGAGCAGCTTCCTGAATGGCGGCGGCAGCAGGGGCTTCGTAGCCGACTTCGACTGGATAATGCGCCCGAGGAACTTCCCGAAAATACTTGAAGGGAGCTTTGACGACAAAACGGAAACAACGAAAGACAAAACCAACGCTTATGAAACCAAATACAACGACCGCCAAGGATGGGCGGCAAGGGAATTCACGGAGGATGAATGGAACCGCCTTAACCAAAGGCCGCAAGGTTACGGTAACTCATGACCTGTTCTACCGCCTGCTAAGACTGTCCTACCGCAACGAGGTGATGAAGCGTAAATGCCTGTTCCGGATGGATGAGGAGTTGGAGTTGCAGCTTCGGGCAGTAGCCGGATGCTTCGTGTCTGCCTGTAAGGATTCCTATGACCCAAGGAAAACAGGGTTTATCATGGTAGGCGGCACGGGAGTGGGAAAGACAGTGATGCTGCATGCCGTATACAGGGTTCTTGCCAAATTCATAGACCGCCGTCTGATTCCAAGCTACGAAGGGGACAGGTATCCTCGGTTCGTCATGGCGACGGAGGTGGTAAGAATGGCCGTACATGACCCTGAAGGATACGAACGCCTTAAGAACTGCGAGCGCCTGATGATAGACGACCTTGGCATGGAGCCTACGGAGGTAATAAGCTACGGCATGCCGTTGCACCCTATAGAGGAACTGCTTGCCTACAGGTATGAGCGCAGGGCACGAACCATCGTAGCGTCCAATTTCCCGTATGTCTGCCTGTTCTGCAATGACAGCGAACACAAAGCGAAATATCCCGACCCAAGGCTGGAAGACCGTCTGCATGAGACCATGTATGTGATACGATTTAAGGGGAAAAGCCATAGATGAAGACAAACAATCCGACGCAGCTGCCATCCGTAGAATTGCCGCACGATGCCCAAGCAGAATCCTATGTGCTTGGCTGCCTCCTGCTCGACCCGAAAGCCTATGCCCTTGTAGGGGACGGACTCTCGGAGGATGTGTTCTATGAGCCGTTAAACCGGGAGGTATACCGGGCTATAGACAGTCTGGGCAAGGAGGGGAAAGAGATTGACCTCATGCTTGTGGCGGAAAGGCTGATGCAGCAGAAGTCTCAGGCCACGGCTTCCGACCTGATGGCCATGGTACAGCCGGTTGCATCCACATCCCATCTTGAGATTCATGCGTTGAGGCTCCATACGTTATGCCAGCGCCGCAGGCTATGGCAAGCGGGCCAGAGGCTTTCGCTGATGGCTGTGGACTACCAGGAAGACGTGCCTAATATCCAGCGCCAGGCAATGGACGGGATTATTTCGGCTGCTGGCAGGACATCCGCTGATGCAACGCTCGGCAAGGCGATAGAAGCCTTGAAAGCGGAAATGGAAGAGAATGCCAAGAACGGCGGAAAGCCCATTGGAACCATGACAGGGTTCAAGTCAATCGACGAGCATGGCGGTCTGCACCGCGGAGATCTGGTAATAATTGCCGGGGAGAGTTCACAAGGAAAGACGTCTTTCGCCCTTAGTGTGGTCAGAAATGCCATAATGAGGAATGTGCGGATTGCCTTCTACTCGCTGGAGATGACCAATGTGCAGCTTGTTGCCCGCATTCTTAGTCCGTTGGCAAGGGTGCCGGCGTCGCGCATGCTCTACGGTTGTGACCTCAAGCCCTGGGAACGGAAATGTATCGCTTCGGCTATGGATAGAATTCCGCACGATAACCTCTTCCTCGATGATACCAGCCTGTCCGGGCTGGATTCCATACTGACAAGCATACGCATGATGAAAGCCAAGTACGGAATACAGGGGGCGGTAATAGACTATCTGCAGATACTTGCCAACAATGCAGGGGAATCGCGCATGACAAGGGAACAGATACTCGGAAATGCAGCCCGGAAGCTCAAGAACATAGCGAAAGAACTGGATATCTGGGTAATCGCCTTGAGCCAGCTGTCACGAAGCAAGGACGGGCACGAGCCTACTCTTGACCGCATCAGGGACTCCGGCCAGATAGTTGAGGCTGCAGATACGGTAATCCTCATATATAGGCCGGAGGTGTTGCCCGAGCACCCGCAGTTCGAACAGGACAAGACTATGGACATACACGGCAAGGCGCTGCTAAACGTGGCCAAGGGGAGAAATACCGGTATATATCACTTCTTCTGCAATTTCAACAGCAGTACAACGTCCTTTACGGATATGGATAAAACGGAAGATGACCTATACGAGGAACAAGGACTGCCGTTTTGAGACATCACTAACAACATAGAATATGAAAGACAAAGCATTAACCCTAAACGCCACCACCAAGCAGGCACTGGCTTACATAGTGCTCTACTCATGGGTAGTGGTAAGGAACATCGGCAAAGCCATAGACAAGGCGGTCCACCGCCTGCCCTGGCTATTCATTGCCCTCACCGCAATCGTTGCCACCGTCATAAGTTTCGTCTGCATCGGGCAGGCAAGGGCGGAGCGTGACTCCTACAACAAGACCAACGTACACCTGCAACAGCAGCTCGATAGCTATAAGGCATGTTACGACAACGGAAAGGAGGTGTTCTGATATGTTCGGCACGAATTGGAATCCAGACAGCGCACGGCCTGTAATGGCAACCGTACTGCAACGCACGGCACCGTCCCCGCAGGAAGTCGACAGGGCAGTGTCTCTCTACTACATGATGATAGGCTCGCTCGCAAGCATCACGCAGACTGCCGTCAAGGACTTGCTCGATGCGCTCATCGAACGGAAAGACCTATTCCGCCACTCGCTCAAGTACCACATCAAGGAAGCCTATGCACGCTCCGAACAGCTCATCAGGGTCTTCCGCGACAGGACAAGCGACACCTCACGGTACCAGATGTGGCTCGATATAACCGATGGCGTGGAAGAAGACTTGAGGCCGGATGTCACGAGACTGTTCTACACTACCGACAATATCCTGCTCAAGCACAATGTGCCGGAACACAGGCTCCAGTCCATGACAGTAGTCGCATACAACCTCACTATCATGCTCCACGACATGAGCGTCCGCTACGATGATGTTGTCGGCAAACTTGGCTTCTCGGTCAACGGTCTCAGGCCGGACAACAATTTCCGCACACCCATGTACGGCATGTTCGCCAGTATGCGAGAGGTAGCTAACATCCTTGTCAAGGATAGGGATGCCACCTATTACAAGGAAGGCGGAATGATATGCAAGGCTCTTGAGGTGGTTGCCCTCAAGGCAACCAATATGGACCGGATAGAGCGTATCGCCGCAGATGCGCTGAAGCCGAGTGGCGTCGACATCTATGGCGATGAGGCGCAGAACAATTCCTACGAGCCTTGGAACGAGACGCAGGAAGCTGTGCTGAAGAACTTTTGTGACGAGAATACGGACGAGGAGCTTGCCCGGATAACAGGCCGTTCCGTTGGTGCCGTCAAGGCAAGGATGCGGAAGCTCGGCATCAAACGAAGTCCTACTAATGCTGACTAATCATGACCGAAGAAGAGATAAGAGAACGAAAAAGAATACGTTCCAACGAATACTATTGGAACAACAAGGCCGAATTATTGGAGAGGATGAAGAGATGGCGCGAGAATAACCCCGAACGTGTCAAGAAATATAACAAGAAGCAGGTTGCCAGACGCATAGCCAAGCGCATTGCCGAAGGCACCTACAGGTCAAGACCGAAGCGACCTCCGCTTCCAACGGGAGAGGTACTTGCCTACTTCAAGAAGCCCGAAGACAGGGAAGAAGCCTTGTGGATAATAGAACATAACAAGAAGAAGGAAATCAATAACTAAACAAGACTATGGCAACAGAAACAAAGTGCTATTACGTTGTCGCTTCCTTCGTGCGAAGCGACAAGAAGGACACCAGAGTATCAGTCAGCTTCACGGCAGAGACATCTGGAGAACACTTTCCGCTGATGGGCTGCATCAAGCATGTGTGTGAAAATTACAAGGACATCGTAACGCCTAATGCGGTCATTATTGACTCGGTATTCGAAATCAGCAAGGAAGAATGCGACAACTTCTATGAATGGATTAACAACATTAACAAATAGCAATATGAACATAGCAGAGATACTTAAGACTAAGCCAGTAGGCACTCCATTGTATTCCCCCGTGTGTGGGGAATGCACGTTGTCAGAAGTCACAGAGGGGCTTTCTTGCATTGTAGGCAGTGAATATCACTTACACTCCTTCAACAAGGAAGGTAAGTATCTAAGCGCAGGAGAGGTGGTTTTATTCCCCAGCAAGGAGATGCGTGACTGGAGCAAGTTCGCCTGGAAGAAGGGAGATGTACTGGAGACAGATGACGGCAGGAAGAGCGTCATCTTCGACAGCTTCACTGATGATACCTATGCTTACTTCAAGGGCAAGCACGGTCTGGACTTCTCAGAATACCTTGGCGATGAGGATTGTCTTGCAACGCAGGACTACGACACCAGCGATGAGAGTAGAGCAGAGGCTTACATTCATCTCCTCGAGAAGCGGCTTGGCGGCAAGCTGAACATGGACACCTTGGAGATGGAGCCGTCCAAACCGAGCACCAAGTACGAGTTCAAGCCATTCGACAAGGTGGTGGGAAGGGAAGATGCTCACAGTCCTTGGCGATGTGACATCTTTAGCCATTTTAACCAGAACTATGGAGACTGCATCAGGTGTGTAGGAGGATATTATTTTTACAATGAGGTGCTCCCATACAACGAGGACACCGCCAAGCTCATTGGTACCAAAAACGACTACAAGGAGGACTGACTATGATAGACGACAGTAAGATACGGGGCATGGTAGATGATGTCTTCAAGGCTAATGACTATGCCTATAACTACAGCGAGGTGTCAGAGAGCGACTGGGATACTCCGCTGTGGGATGAAGAACAGATGAAGGATGCCATTGAGAAGGGAATCAGATGTGGTATACAGGAATTTGTCAAGAGCCTGTGGCATGATGCCACTGAAGAACCTGATGTGAAGTTGGATGCTTGGCTCATCATGCAGACTGGCAAAGACCTTTACGAGACCGTCAAATATGGCGGTTACAATGAGGACGGAGGACAGGCATGGCAACAGCAAGCCAAGAAAGGCAACATTCTGCGTTGGTGTTACCTCTCAGACCTCTTGCCAAAGGAAGGAGGTAAGAAATGAAAGATATAGACTGGGAGCAGCGCAGGTATGAGATTGCAAAGCAGATGATGCTGTTCTGCGCTCCGAAGTGGTGGCATAATATACTCAGAATGGGGGAGGACAAATGTGCGCAAACTGCCGTAAAGTATGCCGATGCCCTCATTAAAGAACTTAAAAAGACAAGCAAATGTACAAATTAGGAAAGGGTATGTATATCGCCAGCATCCTCCTATTGATAGGATGGATGTCATACAAATTCTGGCAATCAGGGAACACAGATGGGATTATCGGTCTCTTTATAGTTGTCTTTTTTGTTGTTGGCATGTTGTTGATGTTTACAAGTGGAAAGGAATGACCATTAGTATAGAAAGTATAAAGGCGATAGTGCAATGCCTATATGCCATTGCTGGAGTGTTGGCTATTGTCGGAGCACTCAATGTATGTGTTGTAATGAATGACGATGGGAAGAATGTCTGGAAGCCCATCGTCAGAACAATAGCTACAACAGTTTCCCTATGTGGTGTGGCTGCTGCATTGCAAGGTATTTATCTTAATTAAGTATTAACCGCCTTCGGGCATTATATTAAACAATATGAAAGAAAACATTGGAAAGAAAGTAATCATCCGCGGTGACAGAAG